>DASYNU010000309.1:0-9300 GCA_036008345.1 Bryobacteraceae bacterium | reverse complement strand
CAATTAAAATATATTCTCCCTTCCCCACCAATCCCTTAACCGCCTCCAACCCTACAATTTCACCCACCGCGTCGTACTCTAACCTTGGAAACGCATGCCACATCGATCACATCACCTCACCCCAGCCAGTCAGCCAAAACTTCAGTTATCCGGCATGACGCATCTTCAATTTTCGTGCGTCACAATCCTCCAGACCACCTCCAATCTCCCTGCCCTCCAATCACTTACAAACAACTCACCTCCAAACACAAGAATCGCCGGATGCGTCAAGATGCCCCCGTAGCACAAGCCTCTCCTCTTGTCCCCGCGCGCCCGCATCGTACAATGGTGTTCACTGCATGAGAATCGCCCTCGCGCAAACCAACACCACTGTCGGCGATCTCGATGGTAACGCCCAGCGCATCCGCTCCTTTGCCCAGCGCGCAGCCCAATCCGGCGCCGATGTTGCCGTCTTTCCCGAACTCACTCTCACCGGCTACCCTCCGCGCGATCTCCTCGAAAAAGAAAATTTCCTCGATCAAACCGAACAACACCTTGAGCGTCTCGCCGCCGATACCGCGCATCTGAAACTAGCCATCATCTGCGGCACCGTCACACGCACCGGATCCTCCTCCGGCAATCCTATCTATAACAGCGCCGCCGTTCTTGAAAACGGAAAAATCGTTTTTCGACAGAACAAAATGTTGCTGCCGAGTTACGACGTCTTCGACGAGACCCGTTACTTCGAGCCGGCTCCCAAACAGTTTCCGCTCACCCTCTCAGGCGCCGCCACCGCCCTCACCATCTGCGAGGACGCCTGGAACGATAAGCAGTTTTGGGAGCGCCGCCTCTACAGTCGCGATCCCGTGGAAGAGCTGGCTCAAACCGGCGCGCGCGCTCTCATTAGTATCAATGCCTCCCCCTATCACATGGGTAAGCGCGCCTTGCGCCGCGAAATTTTCACCGCCACCGCACGTCATTTCAACATTCCCATCGTCTACGTCAACCAGGTCGGTGGTAACGACCAATTAGTATTCGACGGATCCAGTTTCGCCATGAACGCGCAAGGCGAAGTTATCGCCTCGGCGGCTTCGTTTGAAGAGGATCTCGTCCTGGTCGACACCGCAACGCTCTCGGGCGATCACCATCAAAATTATCCCGACGAATGCGAAGCCGTATATCAGGCCCTGGTCACCGGCACGCGCGATTACATTCACAAGTGCGGTTTCGAGCGCGTCATCATCGGGCTCAGCGGCGGCATCGATTCCTCACTCACCGCTGCTATAGCCGTCGACGCGGTCGGCTCCCAAAATGTCACCGGTGTCGGCATGCCCGGCCCGTATTCGTCCGAACACAGCGTCACGGATGCACGCGATCTCGCCCGCAATCTCGGCATTCGCTTCGAAATCATTCCCATCCGCGATCAGTATCGAGCTTTTCTTGGCGTATTAAATCCTCTCTTCGATGGACGAACCTCCGGCGTCACCGAAGAGAATCTACAATCCCGCCTGCGCGGCGTAACTTTGATGGCGCTCTCCAACAAATGGGGCGCCCTCGTGCTCACTACCGGCAATAAGAGCGAGCTCGCTGTCGGATATTGCACTCTCTATGGCGACATGTGCGGCGGACTCGCCGTGATTAGCGACGTTCCCAAAACCCTGGTCTATTCGCTCTCGCGCGTCGCCAATCAGCGTCACAACAATGCCATCCCCGAAAACGTCTTCGTCAAACCCCCATCCGCCGAGCTGCGTCCCGATCAAAAGGATACCGACTCGCTCCCCGAATACGAAGTTCTAGATCAAATTCTCCGTGCTTATGTCGAAAATAACGACGCTCCGGAAAAGATCTCCGATTCGCTCCATCTTCCTCTACCGCTGGTTCGCGACATCGTCAACAAAGTGGACCGCAACGAATACAAGCGCCAACAGGCCGCTCCCGGCCTGAAAGTAACCACCAAAGCGTTCGGCATAGGCCGCCGCTTCCCCATCGCCCAAAGGTTCTCCGAATGAAATTCAAACATCTCGTCCTCGTAACTGTTGTGATAATCCTCGCCGCCGTGCTTTCTTCATCGCAGCCCGCGCCTCGCGAGCAGGTCGGCATTTTGCCCGACGGCGGATTTCTGCTCAACAGCGGCTGGCGCGTAAAACCAGCCGGTACGCAAATCCCACTCGATACCCTGCCCATGTCCGCGATTCTGTCGAAAGATGGCAAGTTCCTTTTGGTGTTGAACGGTGGCTACAAACCGCCCTCCATCAGTGTGCTCGACACCAAAGACGGGCACGAAGTGGGACGCACTCCAGTGTCGGACGCGTGGCTGGGCCTGGCGCTTTCGCCCAATGGCCGGACTGTATGGGCCGGAGGCGGATCCCGCGCCGCCATCTTTGAATTCGCCTTCAATGAAAGCGGCGAGCTCAAACCCACCAATACCTTCGAGTTGGTGAAAGCCGCCGATCGCACCCATCGCGACTTTATCGGCGATGTCGCCGTTTCGCCCGATGGCCATCTGCTCTACGCTTGCGATCTTTATCACGATTCCATTCTTGTCGTGAATCCGCAGTCCGGCACCATTGTCGATCGTTTCAAAACCGGCCGCCGCCCCTACCGCATCCTTTTCCATCCGGATGGCAAATCATTTTTCGTTACCAGTTGGGCCGACGGCACTATGCTTCACCATCAAACTAGCGACGGCGCGCAATTGCAGAGCGTGCGCATCGGTGCGCATCCCACCGATATGGTCTGGCGCGACCGTGCGGCCGCATCTGAAGATGAAGGCGCCGAGTCCGGCTGGAAGGCGCGTATCTTTGTCTCCGCCGCCAATACCAATAGCGTTTTCTCCGTCGCTGTCTCCGATAGCGGCGAGCTCCGCCCGCACGAGACCATCAACATCTCCACCAGCCCCTTGCACCCGCTCGGCATGACTCCCAGCGCCCTCGCGCTCAGTGCCGATCTGAACAGGCTCTACGTAATTTGTTCGGATGCCAATGCTGCCGCGGTGGTGGATGTTACCGAAGCCCGCAGCCACGTGCTCGGCTTCATTCCCACCGGCTGGTATCCCACCGCCGCAAAAGCGCTGCCCGATGGCCGCTTGGTTGTGTTGAACGGACGCGGCTCGCGCAGCTATCCAAATCCCAACGGCCCGAATCCCACTCTTCGTCCCTCCGTTGTCCACGGCGGCGCACCGCTCGAATATGTGGGACGCATTCAGACCGGCTCCGCATCTTTCATCCCGCCCATCCAGGACGAACAGCTCAGAAGTTACACCGCGGAAGTGCTGCACAACTCGCCGTATAACGATGAACTGCTGGACAGCCAACCCGCCGGTATCCCGCCCATCCAGCACGTCGTCTATATCGTGAAAGAGAATCGCACCTACGATCAGATACTGGGTGACATCGGCAAGGGAGAAAGCGACCCTTCGCTATGCCTCTTTAAAGAAAACGTCAGCCCAAATCATCACAAGCTCGCCCGCGAATTCGTACTCTTCGACAACTTCTATGTCAGTGGCGACGTCAGCGGCGATGGCCATAACTGGTCCACCTCCGCCATAGCAAACGATTATGTAGTGAAGATGTGGCCCAATAGCTACGCCGGCCGCCGCAAACATTACGACTATGAAGGTGGTGAGCCGGCCGCCCTCCCTCCCGCTGGATATCTCTGGACCAGCGCCGCGGCGCGCAATATTCCTATGCGGAACTACGGATACTGGGCCACCAACATGAAGGAACCCGCCGCGGACGGCACCCAGATTGAAGCGGTGCGTGACACCGTCCTCGCCAAAGTCACCAACATGAAATATCGCAGCTTTGACCTGGACTATCCCGACGTCAAGCGCGCCCAAACCTTCCTGGCCGACCTCGCGGAGTTTGAAAATACCGGCAACATGCCGGCACTCATGTTGATGCGCTTGGGAAACGATCATACCAGCGGAACATCACCAGGAAAAATCGCCCCGCTATCTTCTTTCGCCGACAATGATTACGCGCTGGGCATGTTGGTGGAAGGTTTGTCGAAAAGCAAATTCTGGAAAAGCACCGCGATCTTCGTTCTTGAAGACGACGCCCAGAATGGCCCCGATCACATTGACTCGCACCGCTCAGCCGCCTTCATCATTTCACCCTACACCCACACCGGCGCAATCAACAGCACCATGTACAACACGACATCCATGCTCCGCACCATGGAATTAATTCTGCACCTCCGCCCCATGACCCACTTCGACGCAGCCGCCCGCCCCATGCTGAACTCCTTTTCGAAAGACGCGGTCATGACTGCTTATCAAGCCGAAAAACCCAAAATTTCACTCGAAGATCGGAATCCCCAAAACTCCCCAACAGCCGCCCGTTCCTCCCGCCTGGATTTCAGCCAGGAAGATCTGAACGACGACGACGAAATGAACGACATCCTGTGGCTGGCCATCCGCCACACCGACCCTCCGCCCCCAGTCCGCAGCATGTTCGGCAAATAGATCGTCCTCGTCACTCGTTTCTCGATCGGCCCCAACGAGAAACGAGAAACGAGAAACGGTTCTTATGATTCTTCTTACCTTCGTCTGGCACATGCACCAACCTTTTTACAAGGACCTGCGGACTAGCGAATACCGTCTTCCTTGGACCCGGCTCCACGCTCTCAAAGATTATTACGGCATGGTCAAGGTGCTGGAAGACTTTCCCAAAGTGCACCAGACTTTCAACCTGGTCCCATCCATGCTTGTGCAGATCCAGGAATACGCCGAAGGGAAAGCCGCTGACCCGTTTCTCGATTGCGCCGTCAAGCCCGCCGAAGATTTGAGCGAGGCGGAACAGAAATTCGTGCTTCGATATTTCTTCCAGGCCAATCCTGGGCGCATGATCTACCGCTATCCGCGCTACGGCGAGCTTTTTGACGCCTCGAAGAAATCGGGGAATCGTTTCAGCTCCCAGGACCTGCGTGATCTGCAGGTGCTCTCGCAGCTCGCCTGGTTCGACGAAGAGTTTCAGGCGCACGATCCGGAAGTGAAGGCTCTAATCGCCAAGCAGCGGAATTTCTCGCTTGAAGATCAAGCCGTGATGGCGCGCAAACAGCGCGAAATTCTTGCAGCCGTAGTTCCCGTTTACAAGGAATTCACCGCCCGCGGCCAGATTGAAATCTCCACCACGCCTTTCTATCATCCGATTCTGCCGTTGATTTGCGATTCCGATATCGCTGCGGCTTCGCATCCCGGAGCTCCACTGCCCAGCCGTTTCTCTTATCCTCAGGACGCCCGCTGGCAACTTCAGGCAGCGCGCGATTACATGCAGCAACAGTTTGGACGCGCTCCTATCGGATTGTGGCCGTCGGAAGGTTCAGTTTCGGACGCTGCTCTTTCCATCGCAGCCGAAACCGGCTTCGAGTGGGCTTCGAGCGACAACGGCGTGCTCGCGCGAACTTTGGATCAGCAGGCCGGTCCGGACGTCACCTATCGCTCGTATATGTGGCGGCAGAACGATCGCCAAATCCGGATGATTTTTCGCGACCATTTCTTGAGCGATTTGATAGGGTTCGTTTATTCCAACATGGACGCCGCGGAGGCTGCCGGACAGTTTCTGGATCGTATCCGCGCCAATGCGCAGCCGCTTTCAGGCTCGGGTGACGTATTGGTCCCCATTATTCTGGATGGCGAAAACGCCTGGGAATATTACTATTTGAACGGCCGCCCGTTTCTGCGCGAGCTGTACCGGCGCATCAGTGAGTCCTCCGATTTGGCCGCGCTCACAGTGAGTGAAGCTCTCGCGCGCCATCAGCCGCGTCCACTGGATCACATCTTTCCCGGCTCATGGATCAACGCCAATTTCGACGTGTGGATCGGCGCCTCGGAGGACAACCAGGCGTGGGAGTATCTGTTGCGCGCTCGTCAGAAATATGATGCAGCCGCGGCCAGCGTCGATGAAGCCGCCCGCCAAATGGCCCACCAGGAGTTAATGATCGCGGAGGGTAGCGATTGGTTGTGGTGGTATGGTCCCGAGCATCAATCCGAAAACCGTCCGGAGTTCGACGAACTCTTTCGAGAACATCTCGCGAATGTTTATCGTGCGCTCGGGCAGCCGGTACCCGATGAATTATCGCATCCCATTCTCACCGAGCAGGCTAGCGATCTGCAGGTGGCGCCCTCGAATCAAATCCACCCCGTCATCGATGGCCAAGTGACATCGTATTTCGAATGGATGGGCGCCGGCCGTTACCGCACTGATAATCGCTCAGGCGCCATGCACGGGCCGCAGCCGATGGTCCGGGACCTATACTACGGCTCAGATACGGCCAACCTTTATCTGCGGCTCGATTTCGAAAGCAACGCCGAATTCTCGAAGATCGAACTGCACACTCCAGCCAAGGTCTTCTCTCTGCTAGACACGCCGGAAGTAGAAACGGCTCATAAAACAATCCTGGAAATCCGAGTCCCTTTCCACGTGCTCGGGATCTCCAAAGATCAGCCGCTGCAATTCCTACTCGCGCTATTCAATCACGAAATGATTCCAGCAGAGGGCTGGATCAAGCTGAATCCAACCTGACCCGCCGCCTGCCTTCTGCTTTCTGTCCGCTATCCCTTGCGGCTCGAATACTTATTCAGTACGTTGATCAGGCGCGTAGCCGGCTGTGGAATAGCGGTGTCACCGAGCACGATATCGCGGTTTGACATCGGTTTGCCGTACAATTCCTTGTTCCAGTCCTCATCTGGCCGCAACGTAGCGCCATCCAGGGATACTCCCGCGAAGATCCCGCGAGAACGCGAGTAGGTGAGGAGTTCGGCGTGCATCTGGGCATCCGTTTGGGCGGCGGAATCGCGGCCCACCGGCCCGAGTGCCGCGTTGGCATCGGCGCCCACGGTAAACTTGCTCTGCATTAGTTTCTTGGCGCCGCCGTGGTTCATTACCAGCAAAACTACGTCGGTCTCGGAACCACCGATCTGAAATCCCACGCTGCCGCCTTCCACGCGAATCGCAGCCGGAGCCGACCATCCCCCACCCGACTTGCGGCATAACATAAAACCTTTGCCGTACTTGGCGCCCACAATGAACGCGCCTTTCTTCAAGCCGGGCACGATTACCAGGCATTCGGCTTTGGAGAGCAAGTCTTGCGGAATTCCTTTGTCCGGCGTGGACATGATCTCGGTCATTACATCGGCGGCCGCATCCAACCTCTCGCGGGCGTCGGGGGCGCCAAACAGCAAACCGGCACTCAACCCGATAAGGGTAAGCTGGGAAATTTTCATACTTGTTTCCTCCTCTCGCTGATTGTAGCGCAGGTGCCTGTGCGTCCTGCTATCTGCTGCGCTATAGTTCCCAAGGGAGCACCCGCATGGTTGAATGGGCCTTCGCTGAACACGAACCATCCGAAGAGCTGTGCATGCTGCATCATTTTGCCATCAAGAAGCGGCAGGCGGATGGCGATGTCGAGTTCCTGATCACGGTGCGGGAATACGTCGCACCGCCCGATCCGGCCCTCAAGTTTTTCGCTCAAGCCGACAAACAGACTAACCAGAAGACCGCGCTTTTTACGCCGTTCGGGTGGGGGCCGTCATTGGTTCAGGCGCTCACGGAGTGCATTAAGGCGATCCGCCGTTTCCCGTACGAAGTAGACCGGTGACCTTGGCGGCGAGTCCGCCTTTCGCGAGGCGCACTTGGATTCCGGAGCCCGCCGGCGCCGCATCCGGTTCCTTCACAATGAGCCCGGCAGCATTGGTCACGATGGCATACCCGCGTTCCAGGATTTTCAGCGGGCTCAGTTGCGTGAGATGCGCAAGCAGCGGATCTAAAGCGCCATGCGCGCGCGTTATGCGGAGCCGCATCAACTGCAACGCGGCCATATCCGCGGCTTCCAGCCTACGGCGCGCCGCGGCGAACCGCAGGCGCAGATCCAGGCTGCGGAGGCGAGTGGTTAATTCATCCAAACGTTTTCGCTTCGACCCAGCACGCGCGCTGATGCGGTCACGCAGGCGAAACTCCAACTCGTCCACGCGCTGCTGCAGCCGCCCGATATTGCGGTGCAAAACAGCGGACGCCCGTTCCACGCCCTGCTGGTGCAAACGCCGGGCGGCCATCGCCAGGCGATATCGAATGTGCTGCAAGAGTTTATGTTCCGCCAGGCCGATTTGTTCCAGGATCTGTTCCTGGGTGCAGACCGCTAATTCAGCGGCGGCTGATGGCGTAGGCGCGCGCAGATCGGCTACGAAATCGGCGATCGTGTAATCGGTTTCGTGGCCCACGGCGGAGATCACCGGGACACTCGAGGCCGCGATCGCTCTGGCTACTGCCTCCTCATTGAAGGTCCACAAATCTTCCAGCGATCCGCCGCCGCGCGCGACGATCGTTACGTCCGGCCACTTCGAGCTGCTGAAATATTCGATGCCCCGCACTACCGCTTCAATGGACCCCTCGCCCTGCACCAACGCCGGATAAAGCCGGATGTGAAGGCCCGGGAATCGGCGCGAAAGAATTTGCGTCATGTCGCCGATCACCGCGCCTGTGGGTGAAGTTACGATTCCGATTCTCCCGGGCAACCGTGGTATCTCCCGCTTGCGTCCAGCTTCGAAGAGGCCCTCCAGCGCCAGTTTCTTCTTGAGCTGCTCGAATGCGAACTGCAGTGCTCCGTGCCCCTGCGGCTCCAGCGCTTCCACCAGAAGTTGATATTCGCCGCGCGCTTCGTAAACATCCACGCGGCCGCGCGCCAGCACTGCGATGCCATCTTGAGGCTTGAACTTCAGATAGCGCAGCGAGGTCCGGAAGCACACGCAGCGCACTTGCGCCTCGTGATCTTTCAGCGTGAAATAACAGTGGCCGCTGGCCGCCATCTTCGATCCCGAGATCTCGCCCGCCACCCAGACGTCGTCGAACTCGGAACCGAGCAGATCGCGAATGCGTGCGCTGAGTTCGGAAACGGTAAAGGTCTTACGCGTAGGGCCCCAGGCCAGCGCCATCTGCTCCATGTCTAGAGCGTAGCGCACGCCATCGGGCCGAAGCCGCTTTGTGCTGAAATGAATCCTGATGACAAAGAACTTAATGGATCTAAACGGGCGCGTAGCAGTTGTGATCGGTGGAACTTCGGGGCTCGGCCGCGCCATTGCGCTGGGCCTGGCCGAAGCAGGAGCGGCAGTAGTGGCCACCGGACGCCGTCAGGAATTAGTGGATGAAATGGCAGCGGCCATCGCACAGTTAGGCCGGGAATCGCTGAACTATAGCGTCAACGTGTCGGATCGCGCGTCCATCGACACGCTGCGCGATGCGGTGTTGGCCCGTTTCGGAAGAGTGGACGTGCTGGTGAATGCGGCCGGACGGACCAAGCGAACGCCGACTAAGGATCTTCCCGAGC
>DASYNU010000308.1:0-33048 GCA_036008345.1 Bryobacteraceae bacterium | reverse complement strand
CGGCAAAACGCCATTCAATACCCAGTAGGCTCGTCCGGCTCAGTTCAATGAATTCTATCGGCAGTGCTCGCGCCGAAGTTATCCTTGTCCCCGAAGATCTGTTCGCGCGAGCACTCCCGATAGAATGCTTTTCATTATCGGTAGCGATCGGCGAGGGAACTTCCGCCCATAGCGCGTTACTTGTCCGGAGGACGCGGGCAGAGCGTTAGCAAATCCTCAACGGCATATAAACCGCGGGCAAGGATCAGGGTCTCACGCTGCCTGCGTAAAGGCCCGGCGTAGAGCTTCACGCCATGCTTGTGCGAACTGTCGGGACAGGCTGGCGTCCGGGGCGATTCCGTCGAACCCGTGAAAAGCGCCCGGCACGACGTTCAGCTCGACGGTAACTCCGGCCACCAGCAGCCGATGCGCGTACTCTATATCTTCGAGCGCAAACAGGTCGATTGATCCAACTCCGATGAAAGCCGGCGGAAGCCCCTTCAGGTCGGACACACGCGCCGGCACCGAGTTCGGCGGCACGGCTGCAGAGCCGGCGGAGACGCCTAGCAGACTGGTCCAGCCGAAACGGTTTGATGCTGGCGTCCATAGATAATGGCCGAGGTAAGGCGGCATCCGCCGCGTCGAACCGGTTTGGTCGTCAAGCATTGGATAAATCAAAACCTGACAGCAGATGGGGAACTCGCCGCGGTCGCGGGCGGCAATTGCAAGAGCGGCCGCGTGACCTCCACCCGCACTTTCTCCTTTGATTGCGATCCGCTTCACGTCGATCCCAAGCTCTTTCGCATTCGTGTACATCGCGCGAAGAGCGGCATAGTTATCTTCGAGCGATCCGGGAAAAGTGGTCTCCGGAGCAAGCCGGTAATCGACCGATACCACCACGCAATCAAGAGCCGTTGACAAGTTCTGGATGTCGCGGCGCGAACCTGAGGCGGAGCCGATGACGTAACCGCCACCATGCATGTGCAGCACCGCCGGTTTCGACGCCCCGGGCGAATTGCCGACGACATAAACGCGAACCGCCGGCGCCCCAGTAGGACCTGGGATTGTCCTTTCCGTAACCGGCGGGTTCGGCGCTGGGGCGTTGGCCGGCATGTTCATACCTTGCCGCAGGCTCATGAGCGAACTCGAGTTGAGAGACTGAACGGCTTCCATCATTTTCGCGATAGGTTTTAGAGCGGCGCGGAATTCGGGATTCACGTACGACATCGGATCGGGCGACGCAGCGCCGACCGATGCGGACTGTGCGAAGCCAGAACTTCTGGTTAGAACTCCAGCTGCGAGCGCGCCGGCTGCAGAGAGCAAATCTCGTCGGGTGAGCACTTGAGCATCCTTTCTCTCGGGTTCGGCACCATTTAAATCAGGATACTCTCAATGCTGCTCGATCGCATGCTGCATCCGAGCTAGCGGAGCGCCGGGGAACCTTCCTAGTGGAGACGATTACAGCAGGGATCGGCATGCTTTAAGTGCTAATGCCGCAGATGTCCTCAGGTGTCCGGAATTCCAGATTTAGCGGGAAGCTGGATCACGTTGTTGTGGGTTCGCTTGAGCTCCGAAATCTTCGCCGTAACCTCGACGATGAATATCCCCGCCTCTCTTTATGAAACGTATGTCGGATTCATACGAGACGAACTGCTCGGGCGCAGGGGGTCAAGCGGGCTTTTTGCTGGGTCTAGACTCACCAGGAATTTTGGGCATGCACTCATGAATACCTCTCTGGTGGCACCGGTGGAGAGGACCGCATGTCACTCCGATGGCCTGCGGCCTTGACTCCAAATGGACTAGAGCTTCCCTATCAGGTCGCATAGTGAAGTACGGTCAACATTCCCTCAAAATCGTTCCGGCAAAACAATTAGGCCCGGGCGAGTATGCGCTGAGTATGCGCGCAGCATTCCTCAACCTATTCTGCTTCGGGATTGACGAATAGCGTCACCAGTTATCAGCTAGAGGCCACTGATCAGGTCTGTGCTATTGCCTCGCAGATTTCCCTTGATCGCACGGACAGCTGCATCTTCGATTCGTTCCCCGCCCGCCGGCTCAATCCCACGATCTTTCAGAATTCGCATTGAGAGGTACTGTATTCTCTCGGACCGCTGCTCGGGCGATAGTTGTCTGAGTCGAGCGAAAAACTGGTCCTGATCCTCTACCGAGCGGCGACACCCGAACGCACGCTCCAGGCGAGCAACACGTTTCGCTAGAGTGCTCCTCATCTCTGCGTTGACCGAGATTCTTCTGCGGTCCGCTCCAGCTCCGATACACGCCGTTCGATATCCTCAATCTCGATCGCCCTCGCTGCGTGGCCGAGCACGCTTTCCGCTGCCCGTACTTTGGTCGATGGCGGCGTGCTTGGGTCAACCATGACCTTCAGCAGGGTGGAGACTGCGGCACTGGATGCTTGTTGTAGCCGAGCGACCGATTGTGAGAAGGCATCGCGGCGAGCCTGACAAAGGGCCGCCTGGAACTCTGGCAGCTTCTGCCATCGCAGCAGCGTTGCGGTTCCGAGACCGACGGCTCGGGCCGCCTCTTCATGGTTCTTATGCGTCAGCAGTGCTGCAACGGCCTCTTCCATCTTGCGACTGAATTTCGTGCCGTGACCCTTCATCTGCGATCACCTACGATCGTCTGGCGCGCTTTACGCTCCATCGCCAACCCTTCGCCTCTTTTGTGCGAGGCCCACGTAATCTGCTTGCAAGTCCGGCCAACCAGAGCGATGAATCGTCATGCACGAACGCGCAGAAAGGGAATTTGAACCAACATGACTACCGAAGAAACCGGTCCAGCCGCCACCGTTGCGGCACAGGGCGCGCACGGCGCGCCGGAGAGGGCGCCCTCGAAGAAAGGTGCCAGCCAGAAGAAGGGCGCGCTCAAGGGCGCGAAACTCGCCAGGGGCAAAGCCAAGGCTCCCGCCCCGAAGGAAAATGCCAAGGCCAGCAAAAAACCTGCGAAGGCCCGGCGCGCTGAGCCCGCTACTCCCCGCTCTGAAAGCAAGGGAGCAAAAATTCTGGAGATGATCGCTCGGGCGAGAGGCGCCACGCTCGCTGAGCTCATGAAGGCAACTGACTGGCAAAGTCACAGCATCAGGGGCTATCTGTCTACCGCCGCCAAGAAGCACGGGATCAAGATCGAGTCCACGAAGAGCGAGAGCGGAGAGCGGACTTACAAGAGCTGAATTCGGACTATCGATGGCACATCGCGCCGCCAGGTACCCGCCTGGCGGCGTTTCTCGTTTAAGATTATACGAAGCTCGGCCGACCAGTCCGCTAGCGCTAGGCGCAAGCCGGCCACGTCGACATTGCCCGCCAGGATCTCCACCTCCGGCGGCCGCGATCTTGCGGCGGCAGCGCTCGATTCATGCGATCTCCTGGTCACGTTCTTGCGCGATCTCATCGAACTTCCGCCCGTTGCCGTCGAGCGTTGCTGGTTTGCCGGTGTATTCCTGGTACCGCCGCACGACGACATCGGCGTACTTCGGATCGATCTCCATCAGCCGTGATTTGCGATTCCGCCGCTCGCTGGCGACCAGTGTGGAACCCGATCCGCCGAATAGGTCAGCGACTATGTCGCCTGCCTTGCTGCTGTTCAGGAGTGCGCGCTCGATCAATTCAACTGGCTTCATCGTGGGATGCAGGCGATTGGCTGACGGCTTGTTTTCCTCCCACAAGGTCGATTGGGACTTGTCTCCGTACCATGGATCCTTCTGGCCGGAAACGTGGCAGTAGAAAGTCGGTTCATGCCTGAATTTGTAACGGGCGAAGCCCCAAGCGAAAGTGTTCTTGGCCCAGATTATTTGACAACGGACTTCGAAGCCGGCCGCCTCAATGGCGTTCTGGAATTCGCGCTGGAAAGCAGACGAGTGGCAAATGTACAACGATGCCTCAGGCTTCACCACAGTTCGAAAGCTTGTAAAGGAGACACGAAGGAAGTGATCGAACTGCTCCGGGCTCATGTCATCGTTCTTAATGGTCAGTTTGTCCTTCGTGTATCCTTCGTATCCGCAGTTGTAGGGCAAATCGGTGAACACCATGTCTGCGGCGTCGCCTGCCATCAACCGCTCCACATCTGTCGTGAGAATGGCATCGCCCACGAGGAGCTTGTGATCACCAAGGAGGAACAAATCGCTTACCCGACTCACGGGCTCGCTCGGCAATTCTGGAACTGCATCTTCGTCCGCAAGGCCTTCTGTTGCATCTTGTGCAGCAAGTAGCCGAGCCAGTTCTTCTTCTTCGAAGCCGACAACGTTAAGATTGAAATCCTCGGCGTCGAGCGCGGCGAGTTCAGCTCGAAGCGTTTCCTGGTCCCATCCTGCGTTGAGAGCAAGCTGGTTGTCTGCGATGATGTATGCGCATTTCTGTGATTCCGATAGATGATCGAGAACGATGACAGGCACTTCTTTGAGCCCCAGCTTCCGTCCTGCCAGGAGACGACCGTGGCCCGCGATGATGCCTGCGCTTGTGTCCACTAGAATCGGGTTGTTGAAGCCAAAGGCCGCGATGCTAGCGGCGATCTGCTCAACCTGGGCGTCTGAGTGGGTTCGGGGATTCCTGGCGTACGGTACGAGGTTTTCGATAGGCCACAGCTCGATGTGCTGGGCCATCAGGTAGGAGTGGAGGCCCTGCGGGTTGTCCGTATCTGTGGAGCGCTTGCTGACTCTGGGCATCCTAGCTCATTTCTCATGGGTGCCTGTACGCGCACCGGTGTTCACTGTTGGAATTGAGAGACTGCGCGGAGACTGCGCGGAAGGAACTTAAGCTCAATCTACCGAATCACAACCAAGAAAGCAAGGCGCAGTCGCGACTAGTCGGTAGGTGCTCAGTAACCGCAAGGCACTTCAGCTCATGTGGGAAATAACGCGCCGCCAATATCCAATGAGCTCGGCGGCCGAGCACCTCACTGTGAGCATAGGCATTCCTTTTAAAGTTGATCCGACCTCTCGCGCTTACTGTATTGCAACATCGTGAAACGGTACTTTCGCTCGCGTGACTCGATGTAGCCTAGGTCTATTACGGTTAGCGAATCCAAGTCTTCAAGTCTGGATTTCCGACCAAGGACGCAGCCTCCAAGGCCGTCCGGGTTGCTATCGAGGAACATGAAGCGAAAACCGGTAAGATCACGAGAGAGATTGGTTCGCGAGGCCGAAGGGTATGGTCCTATTCGCTAGGCGCAACCCACGAATCCGGCTTCGAGACCTGGGCCGAAGCAGAGGGGGCCCTGCGGAATGCAGTCTGGCGGCGCGACTCCGATAAATCAAAGCAGGCCGATGCTGCCGCAGACATTGGCGGCCCCCCCTTCGCACGCTACTTCCATGATTGGCTGAAGGAGCATGCGAGCCGGCGGTGTGCGCCGAAAACCCTGGAGCGCTACGGCGAACTCGGAACCTATCTGATTCGCGAACTGGGCGAAGTGCGGCTGAATGAGCTGACCACGTCCCAGATTCAACAAGCCGTCCACCGCCTGCAGGATCATGGCGGTCGTCGAACAGAAGCTGCGCCGCATGGGCGACCTCTGGCGCCTAAAACCGTCCGGCACATTGGTACGCTCTTGTTCACAGCGCTCTCCGAAGCGGAACGGTTAGGCGTACTCAAGATCCCGCACCCTATGGCAAATAAGCGCGTCCTTTTACCGAAGCTGCCAAAGCGAAAGCCAACCGTGCTTGACGAGGGCAAGCTTCGGACGTTGTTTGATCGCGCCCGCACTACCCGGCTCTATCCGTTCCTGGTCTTGGCTGCCGCTACAGGTTGCCGACGCGGAGAACTCCTCGCTTTACAATGGCCGGATCTTGACTTTGAAACCGGCATGTTGAGTGTTTCAAAATCACTAGAGCAGACCAGGGCTGGTCTTCGGGTCAAATGCACGAAATCTGACTAGCCGCGGTTCCTGGGGGTACCAGAAATGGGCGCTTGAGGTCCTAAAGGAACACCGCGCCGAGCAGGGAAGAGACCGTGCGATGTTTGGCGCCGGCTATGCCGACAGCGAACTGATCTTCTGTCAGCCGGGCGGCCAATACTACTCGCCGGATCGCTTGGGGGCGAGGGTTGTGGAACTGATGAGGAGTGTCGGCCTATATTGTGTAAGCCTTCATTCGCTCGCGCCACTCACGTTGCTAACCGAACGGCGCGGCCTGGACATACACGACGAGATGTTCGAAGAAATCCGCAACAACCGCGAGAAAGACTATGCGAACGCCGCGCTCCGAGGTCAGGAGATGCAGCTGGGCTTCCTCCGTCACAGCCTTATGATTTCGCGCATGCACTTCTGTATTGAGATGGCCTGCAGGAAATCGGCCGGCAAGATTCAGCTGGAGGCATGGCGTCAGGGCGGACCGCTCACCGGCCGCAAAGTCGAAGTACCCCGAGTCAAATCGACGCGCGAAGGCAGTCAGCACTTCTGGGAAGAGTCCGAGGAAACCGAGCGTTTGCCCGTTGAGCCGGATGCCCTGTTTACTTTACGTTTTTTAGATCGCCCAGAAGGAACACGGATCGCGCACTTTTTCTACGAGGCCGATCGCGGCAGCATGAATAGCACAGACATGCTGAAGAAATTCCGAGCCTATCATCATTTTGTCAAGCGTCAGCAGCGCCATAAGGAGTCGTTCGGCATTCATCCTATTCGCGCGGTACTGGTTGAGACAACCGATGAGAGCCGCGCCAGAAGGCTGATGCAGCTAGTGCATCATCCGCTCGTTTGCGGCAGTGGAAAACGAGCCGGGTTGTTTTGGTTTACGATCTCGTCACTGTATGCAGAATCGACCTCTGATGCGAAATCAGCTCGTCCCCTCCCCCACCACCTGGTTAAGCCTGAGGTTGTTTTCGAAGCGATTTGGGCTCTTCCTGATCAGAGCATGCACTCAATTAAGGACATCGAGAACGCGGTTTCTTAATAAAGCACGTCCATGCTGTGGTTTTGAGCTATGCCGCCTTGCGCAGACTTAGAATATAAATATTGCAGCTGTTCGAAGGACGTGGAAGCCCAAAATGGAAATCCCGGCGTACGAAGCGCGTCTAAATAGATCTTCCCCTAAAATGTCACCGTACACTACCATGGCCAGATCGATCCGGCACAAGATTCCGGCGACCCCGAGTTCTAGTACTTTCGCATCGATTCGAGCGTTTTTATCTTGACTGCGACCGCCGAAGCGAATAGCATAGGTGCCATGGCCGTAACCACCGTGTTCCTACGCCCCTTTCTGTACTACTTGGTCATATTGGTTGCAGTGCCACCGCTAGCGGCAGACAATTTCAGCGGGAGCACAACGGCGAGCGGTTCCGTCGATTTTCAATACTTCTGGGACAACTGCTCGTTCAGTTCGAGCGTGTGCTCCTTCGGCGGCACGCAAGAATCGGTCAACGTTCCGTTTTCGTTCCAGATCGGTCTGCCCTCGGCGCCGCAATCGGGTTTGACCAGCGCTATGCTCGCCCAGAGTTTGTCGTCAGATTCCGGGCCTGCCTCCATCACGAGCGAGACCTCGACCCCAATTGCCACTCAGCTTGTGAACCAATATTCGACTTGTAATTTTTCTTTGTTCGGACTGTGTGTTGCCAGTACTTATCACGCTACTTACAGCAACGAGAACTACGCACCGAACCTCACATTCAACGGGGGCGCCGCAGCGTACGTGGACAGTATTACTTCTCCCGGCGCCTCGTGGGCCGGCGCGCCGACCAACGCGGGATCAGTCGACCTACTGAGCTTGGGTTTTGGCCCCAATTCGCTCTACGGCGGCGACCTTACAGTATCGGGCTTTCTTCTCCTAACCGGCCCAGCCGTTTTTCCGACTGTGAACAACACGTCAGGATCATTTTCCAGCAAATACGCAGAAGCGTTCTATTCAAGCTCGAGCGTATTCGGGTTCATCCCTACCGGCAGCGCTGACGCGATCATACAGCACACGGACAATTCGTTGGGCACAGGCTTCAACGCCGATACGAATTTCGATCTGCAGTACAGCGTTACGGACTCGGAAGGCGGCACTCTGACCCTGGTCTCTACGCCGGTCTCTACGCCCGAGCCGTCAACGGTCGTGCTCTTGTCTGGCGTTTTGGCGGCGTTGGCCCTGCGACGGTTCCGGATGCGGCGCGCTGAAGCGTCGGAACGGCGGTAAGACAGGCTAACCCAGGCCCAACAGCCGCGCCGGAAGCTCCGCGGCCGTAATACCAACGCAGCGCGTCGCACAATCTACTACCTTCACGCAGTGCGCCAGTTTCTCTTGTGGGCTGAGGCGCACGCTTTTGAACTTGTCAGAATCACCCCGAAGAACGTCGGACAGTATTTCGACGAGCTACGAAAAAAGAGCACGTCCATTTCTACCCGCAATACCGCTACTGGCCGGTCCTTTCTTAACCCACTGGTATAGGGTTGGATGACTTAGCCCTTCCAAGCTGCGTGCACCCGCGCCATCAAGGATTTGAGAACCCACGACCTGCGTCATATGGCGACGACCATTCTCTTCCTCAGCGGTATTCCGGAAGCTATCATCCGAAAGTTGACCGGACATCGCAGCCGCGAGCTGGAACGCTATGAACACCTCTCGCCAGGCCTAAAACGGCAACTGTTGACCTCATTGCATAAGAGCTTTCTAGAAAAAACACAGCTACTGACACACCCAGTACGGACGAGGAAGTTGACAACTCGGAAGTGAAAGAAAAGAATGGCGGGGACGACGGGGCTCGAACCCGCGACCTCCGACGTGACAGGCCGGCGTTCTAACCAGCTGAACTACGTCCCCTTGAGGTGTGAATTACGTCGGCAATGTCATCTTAACATATCGCCCGCGCTACAACTCGAATAGTGATGCCTGCGTATTCATTGCCACCGGCGCGGGCCACTCGCGCCAGCCCCCTAGCAATGGAAAATATAGCGCCAGCCGGATAGGGCGCGGATCGCGCTGTATCAGCAAACGAGCGTAGCGTTCCAACTGCTCCTGGTAGCGCTCCTTCTCATTGTCCAGAAAGGTTTCCAATTTACCGCCTTCATGCGAGCCGGTTTTGTAATCGATGATCCAGCGCACTCCGTTCTCATCCACGAAGGTTCGATCGATCACCGTCTCGTAGAGTTTTCCACCCACCAGGCCGGTGATTGGCAACTCGCATTCGTCTTCGGAATGCCGGCCGAGAATCCAGCGGCCTTTCGGATCGCGCAGCATGCGTAACAGCGCGGTTTCTACTCGCTCGGCGGCCTCCGTCAACTCTCCGGGCGGCACTCCGAGATTTCTCAGCACGGATTGATAAAGACTTCGCCGGGATCGCACGGCATTCTCGTCCCACGCATCCAAGCCCTCGCGAGCGATTCTCTGCATGAGCCCGTGCAACGCAGTCCCGGCATGCCGCGCGCTCTGTTTCGCCCATTCGAATGAAACCTGCGGGATCTCTATCGTCCCTTTCTCCTGCCCGGTCCATTCCACCCCTTCAGGCGGCGGCGGCACCTTCCAGCCTATGGTTACGCGGCGGATATTCCGAACAGCCCGCTGCTCTTCGGCCATTTCCGCGTGAGGTAGATTCTGAAACCCTTGTGCCAGCGACGGCCACAGCAATTTCAAAAGCGATGGGCCGGGCGGATCCGCGATGGATCCATCGTCCTTGGTCTTCACGGTTCCAAGGAGGTGCAATTTTCCACGCGCCCGAGTGGTGGCGACGTATAGCAGCCGCGCAGTCTCGCGGCGAATTTTGCGTTCCTCCACGTGCGATAAGTATGTGTAAATCGGGTCGGGTTCTTGGCCGGCCTCGGAAATGGGCGCAAGCAGCAACGCGCCGCTCTCCTCCAGCCACAACAGCAAGCGTTGCTCTTCCGAGCGAGGGATGGCGCCCAGCCCCGGCAGGATCACGGTATCGAACTCCAGACCCTTGGCCTTGTGGATGGTCATCAATTGCAGGCGGTCCCCTGCGCGCGCGTCCGGCTGCGCGAATAGCGCGTTCACCTGTTCACGGAACCAGTCGAAATCGGCGATATCCGCGCCCTCCGCCATTTCGTCCAATAAATCAAAATAAGCGGCGGCATCTTCAAGTGCGGTCTCATTTTCAACACAAGCTGGCCCACCCAGGCGGAACCACACGCCTTCCACCCAATCCCGCAGCGGCCCACGCCCGCGCTCTTCAATCGCTTTTTCGAGAACCGGAAGGATCCGCCGTATTCTGGCCGCTCCTTCCACGCTCGGTGCTGAATCTTCGCGGTGCAGCAGATCCCAAATTGTCGCGCGCAGATCGCCGCCTGCCAGCGCGTGCAGATCGCGCAATTCCAAGCCGCACCAGGGCGCCCGCAGGATGGCGAGCCATGAGACGCGATCGGCCGGATGCAGCAGCGCCAGCGTCAAGGCCATCAAGTCCTCAATCACGGCCCGCTCGCCCAGCTGATCGATCTCGATGGCTTGAAATAGAATCCCCGCCCGCTTCAAAACGCCGACAATCTCCATAAGGTGCGATCGCGCCCGTACCAGAACGGCAACCTTCCCGTCGCCGGCCGTCTTCACTAACTCAACCACGCGCTTTGCTTCATCCAAAGCATTCAGGAATCCATGCACTTTTACGCATTCCGGATCTTCCCCGGATTCTTCCGCAGCCGTACTCTTCGAAAATGCAACAGCGCCGGATGCCGGATCGTCCTCGGCCGGAAGAATCCCCGCAAACGTCTCATTCACCCAACGGACAATTCCGGGCCGCGATCGAAAATTGACACTCAGCGCGAGCGGCTCCAGTTGGATGGATCCAATTCCCTCCCGACGCGCCTTGAGGAACAGGCCCACATCGGCCTGCCGAAAGCGGTAGATGGACTGCATCGGGTCGCCCACCAGAAATAGCGTGCGGCCATCGCCCGGCTCCCAACCGGCCGTCAATTTCTGGATTAATTCAAATTGCGTGTACGACGTATCTTGAAACTCGTCCACCAGGATGTGTTGGACTCGAGACCCAAGCGCGAGCGCAAGGTCAGTGGGTGATTCGATTTGCCCCAGCGCTTCCGACGCCCGGATTGCAAGCTCGGCGAAATCCACGCGGCCGCGCTCGCGGAACACCATTTGAAGCTCGGCGACGGCCAGAGTCAGCACCGAGACGGCAGCCTGCATGGCTTGCCACTGCGAATCGGAAAAACGCGGGCCAGGCAATTCGCGAAACCGCTGCAGCGATTCCAAGAGCGCATCTTCTTTTTGCAACCGCCCGAGCAACTGCTCCACGCGCGCCTTTAGCCGATGGCCTGGCGGAAAACCTAGATTTTTGTCGACACGTTTGCGCCAGCCTCCCCCGGCGGTCAATAGTAGGTCGGCGACGATTTTCCAGCGCTCGATATCCTCGATGAGCGCCTCCGGGAACCGATCCATTTCCCGCAGCATGGCGATTTCCGCGGCAACCTCCGCGTCGAAACCGGCTCGCAGCCGCCGCAACACGCCGAGGATCAATGTTTCGAGCGATTCTTCAAGTCCCGCTCGCACTGCATCGAAGTCCGGATTCGCGCCCGTTAGCCGCAACCACTGATCTCGCTTCTCCAGCATGTTCATGATAAGGCGCTCGGCGGCGGCGAAATCGTTGTCCAGATGGAGCAGCAAATAAAACAGAGCTTCGTCATCCTCGTCCACATGCCGCAGCGTGTTGCGGGCGGCTTCACGATACAGGCCGGCGGCCTTTTCAGAAATCTCGGGCATCGCGCCGAAGCGCGAGAGCCAGGGCATTCGTCTGGTGATGGCCGCGCACAATGCATCAATGGTTTCAATTCGCATCTGCGCTGGATTTTGCAAAAGATTCCATTTGAGCCGGTGGTCCTGATCCAGGACTCGACGCGCAATTTGATATGTCACGCGTTCATGCACAATTTCCGGCGCAACCCCCGCTTCAGCCTTTCGCAATGCTTGGATCACACGCGCCCGCATTTCGCCCGCGGCCTTGCGCGTAAATGTGATGGCTACTATGCTGTCCGGAGAATCTACGATATCGAGCAGCTTCAAATAACGTTGGATCAGCAGCTCGGTTTTGCCGGATCCGGCCGGAGCCTGCACGATGAACGACGTGGCGGTATCGAGCGCCCGTTCGCGAGCTGCGCTATCGGCGATCATTTTCAAACTCCCGGATGCGGCACAAGGCGCGCAAGCCGCAAAGATCGCAGGCACCTGGTTTGGGGTCCACTTGGGCCAAGCCGGCGCCGAAGTTGGTGGCCAGCCGCTCCAACACGCGCTTCCATTCTTCGATTTGTTCGCCGAACGGCCGGGGCGTCTCCGCGCGCATTTCTTTCAGCGCCGGTAGCGAGACCCCGTCTTCAGTGCCACCCCGGAACCCCATTTCGCCAATTCGGATCAGAGCGAACGCGGCGCCGGCAATCGGCTCATCGCTGGTGGCGCAATAAAGTGGAAGCTGCGGCTCATCCGGACGATCGCCATCCCAGCCCGCGAATTTCACAATGCCGGTTTTGTAGTCAAGGATGATTTCGCGGCCATTCGCCAGTTGGTCAATGCGGTCCGCGCGCGTGCGTATTTGCAATCCACCGAGCGTAACCAAACGGTCCTGCTCGGTGGCCTGCACCGCGAACCAGTCTCGCGCTTTTTCGATCTCGAGCCACTGCGGCAGCAGTCTCTCCAGGCGCCGCCGTTCCAGACCGTGGCCGATCCCGCTTCCGATCCGCTGGATAGCGCTTTCGACGCAGCGCTTGATCAAATCGCGCATTTCTTCGGCCGTCAGTTCTATGAGGTTAGTAAGCGATCCAAGTTCGGTCCAGAGTAGGGCCATAGTCCGGTGAGCGGCGTTGCCCTGGTCCTTCTTGCTCACTCCCAAATCCGTTCCCTCCAGCGGCCGCGCACCCAGACGATGCTTCGCGAACGCTCGAAACGGACAAGCCGCCATGTCCTTGAATAACGATGCGCCGCCCGGTTGCATGGAGTCGGCAATAACCGGAGGCGCGGCTTCATCATGCAACTGCTCAATATCCGCGGAGGCCCGCATTTTTCGAACCCACTCAGATTGCGCTGCGCTTTCACCAGCCACCAGCCACCGGCCACCAGCCAGCAGGGAACTCGGCCCAAGCAAGCGATCACCTTCCGTCGCCGGATAACTCAGCACGATGTTCCGAGCACTCCCGAGTAACCGCTGCAGCAGCTTCAACGCAAATTCGAGTTCACGCTCGGCGGACGAATGCGGTAGCTTATGCTCCTGCTGCAAAGAAATTGGCAGGAACGGATTCGGGTTCGCGGCCGCGGGCAGCGCTTCATCGTGCAGTCCCATAACCCACAGGTGATCGAACTGGAGCCCCGATGCTTCCAGCAGACCCATGATTTGGATTGGCGCGCCTTCATTTTCCACCTGGAAAGATGCCGCCGCGGCCAGTTCCTCGAGACGCGAGAGAGCCTGTGCGAAGCTGATCGGCGGTAGGGCTGCATCCAGTGATGCGAGGCTCGAAAGCAAACCATGCCATTTCTCCACTACCTGATACTCAAGGCTGCTCAGCGTGCGATCACCCGGCCAACCCAGCGCTTTGAGCAGCTCGGAAAAATCGCGGCTCCATTGGCTGGGGGCTTGCTCCCGGGCGACTGTGCGGAGCGGCTTTTCGAACTTTCGAAGCAAACGCGCCAGCAGCGGACACTTTTCAGCGCGATCGCGCAAAAGAGCGGCCGAAACGTCCCACATTCCCTCCCTGCGCAACTTCGCGTCCAACTGGGCGCGCTTGGTAAATTCTGCGCCAGCGCCGCCCAGAAAAGGAGACCGCAGCAACATTCCCGCCTGCGGCAGAGCCAAGCCTTCGCAGGCGAATTTCAGCATCAGCAGCGCGGCGCTGACCACTGGATAGCGATCCAGCGCAGGGCCCAACGACACATGGAACGACCGTTCGTGATCGGCGAATGTGGATCCCGGGTCCAGCATCTCGCGAAAGATTCGCTCCACTTTGGCACGCACGCTGGTGAGGTTCGGAACGATGATGCCGATTTGCGCCGACCCGTTTTGTTTCAGAACACGCCGTGCCCAGGCGGCCGCACCCCGCATTTCTTCAGTGCTGTCGCGCAGTATCCAACGTTCGGGATCGGATTGATAGCTAGGCGATTCCTCGTAAGCCTTTGCGCCCAACGTTTCGAAAAGATCGGATTGCTTTGGCGTAACCTCATCAAACCCCGCCAGGTACACTTCCCCAGGATTCGATATGCCCGCCACCGCGTCCGGCAGCCGCGCCGCCTCTAGCCAATTGTTCGCCGAACATCGATTGCGAAACGCGCGTGACCAAGATGCAAACGCCGCCCAATCGTCCGAGGCCTCGAACCGGCCATCGAGCTGCAGCCGATAAGCCTGCATAAGTTGCCAGGCTTCCATGGCGTGCTGCGCAGTTTCGGGAAGCCGCAACAACGAGTCACCCGCTGGCGATTCGCGAATCACCTGCTCCCACACCACTTGCTCCTGCAGCGGATCGAGCAGCGTCCCGCAGGGTTCCCCGCGCCAAACATGGTTGCTCCAAGACCGCTTAAGAAAAGCATCCAGCGGTAGAATATCCGGCGTATTCCATACCGAGCGCCCCAGCTCCCGCTGTTGCGCATGAAACTGCTGCGTCAGGACGCGCGCCAGCCGCCGGCTGGCAGTGATTACGATGCCTCCGGACTCCACCGCGCGGAAATAACTCTCGTGCATGTGCTTTCATAATATTTGAGCAAGCGGATCACTGTCGCGATCGACGGACCGGCCGGCGCCGGCAAAAGCACTCTCGCGCGCCGTATCGCGGAGAAACTCGGCTATCTTTACATCGACACCGGGGCTATGTATCGCGCCGTGGGTCTGTGGGCCGTCCGCGCCAAAGTCGCGCTTTCGGATATGCACCGCTTGGAACAGCTGGCGAATGAAGCGCACATCGAATTCGTGCCCGGATCACTCCGCGTGCTGCTGAACGGAGAAGATGTAACCGAGGCCATCCGCGCGCCGGAGATCTCCGAAGCCGCGTCTAAAGTGTCGCTGGTGCCCGCCGTGCGCCGCGCGATGGTGGCGAAGCAACGCGAGATGGGGGAGCACGCGTCCGTTGTAATGGAGGGCCGCGACATCGGCTCGGTGGTATTTCCCAATGCCACGGTCAAAATATTTTTGGATGCCCAGCCGGAAGTGCGCGTGGAGCGGCGCGCCGGGGAGAGCGCGCTGCCGCCCGAAGTCATCGCACGGCAAATCCGGGAGCGCGATCAACGGGACCGCACGCGTCCCGAATCTCCACTGGTGCAGGCTCCGGACGCCGTCTACTTCGACACCACCGGCCTGAGTGTGGACGACGTGGAAGCTGCTTTGTTGAAAATCGTTCGCGATCGCACTTCCAATGGGAAGGAAAGAACCCAATAGATGATGAACCTCCTGGTGATGAAATTCGGTGGCACCAGCATGGGCTCCGCCGAACGCATCAAGGTGGCTGCTCAAATCTGCAGCGAGCAGAAAGAACGCCGCCCAGTTGTAGCGGTGGTTTCGGCGATGTCGCAGGTGACCGATCTGTTGCTGAACACGCTGCGGCATGCGGAAGCCGGCGACGAAGCTGGCATCGAAACGAACCTGGAGCGCTTGGCTCAACGGCACCTGGAAACTTGTGACGAACTCCTCTCGGACACCCGGCGCGAGACCACTACGGCAGGCATTCTCGAACTGGTGGCGGATTTTCGGCGCATCGCACACGGCATGCTGATGCTGGGCGAGCGGCCGCCCCGATCCGTGGATGAAGCCGTCGCCATTGGCGAGCGCCTCTCCGCCCTGCTGATCTCCGAGTATCTTCAATCCAGGGGAGCTCCCGCCCAGGACGTCAACGCGTCCGACGTCATTGTAACGGACGCCGTATTCGGTAACGCCACGCCGATGATGGATGAGACACGCAAGAAGACTGGTCAGATCTTGCGGCCGCTGCTGGAACGCGGAGTAATTCCGGTGGTTACCGGCTTCAACGGCGCCACCCTCGACGGCCGCGCGACTACGCTGGGCCGTGGTGGATCGGACTATTCCGCATCCATTCTGGCCGCCGCCTTGGATGCCTCCGAACTATGGATCTGGACCGACGTGGACGGAATCATGAGCGCGGACCCCAGGCTGGTGCCGGATGCTCGCGTGTTGGACACCGTGACTTATAGCGAGGCTGCGGAGCTGGCATATAACGGTGCGAAAGTACTGCATCCGCGCACGCTCGCGCCGCTGATCGAGCGCCAGATTCCGGTGTGGAGCAAAAACAGTTTCCATCTCGAGCATCCTGGCACGCGTATCGTATCGACTATGGAAGCGCCGCCGGGCCCTCGCGCCGTGACTTCGATGGCCAATGTCGCTCTGATTTCGATGGAGCCGGCCAGTTCCGCCGTAAGTAGCAGCCGGTTGATGTCCCGAGCGCTGGAAGCTTTGGCAGACGCTAATGCCGAGGTGCTGGCGTTCACCAGCTCCAGCTATCGGCAGAGCTTCTGTTTTCTGGTGCGAAAAGAGGAGCTGGGCGCGGCCATGAAATCGCTCGAGTCCGATCTGGCGCTGGAACTAACGCACGGCTATTTGAAGCCCATCGAAGTGGATGAGAATGTCGCCCTGCTGGCGATTGTCGGCGAAGGCATGCGCGGGACGCCTGGGTTGGCCGGCCGGATATTCAGCGCCATTTCGCAGAAGGATGTGAATATAATCGCGATTGCACAGGGGTCCAGCGAGCTGACCATCAGTGTAGTGGTTCACCGCGATGGGTTGGAGCGCGCGATACAGGCGGTTCACAAAGAGTGTAAGTAAGACGTTATCCAGCCGCGGCCGCGAGAGTCGTTGAAAAAAATCAAAAGCAGCGGCCGCTTACGCTCGCGGCTCGGTAACGGTGGTTGGTAGCCGAACCGCGACCGTGAGGGAGCCGGTGCATTCTACGCCAGCAAAATCGGCAACAACACACCCATCCCTAGCACAAACAACCATAACGCCGGCGCAGCCGTCCCGAATGGCCGCCGCAATCGCTCCTCGCGCGCCGCTATGCGCGGATCGAGCAACAGCCACTGTTTGTGCCGCCGCTCCAGCAGCCAGAACGCAGCGGCCGCGACAGCTCCATAAATTAAATGGCCGATCATCGCTGGGAACTGCGCCTCGGCCACTGAGGGAACCCACAGACTGGAGTTCCCTAATGCCAGCGGAAATAATGTGAGAGGTCCTATGTACCAGCCCATCAGGCCGTAAACTAACCCCCACGCGATCCCTGATGCAAGGTTGGGCGCTTCACGCTGGAACAACAATCCGTAGCTCACGCCCAACAGAACGCTGATGCAAAGATGCACTGCCAGGCCCACTGCGGGCGAGCTGCCGCCGACAATGGCGGCAATTTCTCCGAGCGATCCGGTGGCCATCAACACCAGCACGTATAGCAGCCCTCCCGCCAGTCCGGCTACACCGCCCCATTGCACCGTCCGGATAAATCGCAAGCCCGGTCCCTCCGGCTCGCGATGAATGGGATCGGACTCCTTGAGAAATCGCACGCACAAGCGATCCACCAGGGAATAGGACAGCCCGATGATCAAGCCGGTAATAATGTTTCCCATCAACGGCCCGAACTCAGCGCTCGCGTGAATGTAGGACCAATCCAACGGCTTCCCCAAGCACAACGGCAGAAGCGTGAGCGGGCCCAGAAGCCACCAGAAGATTCCGTAGGCCATGCCCCACGCCATGCTGGAGCCGTAACCACGCAGGTCGCGCTGGAACAACACGCCGAAGCTCGCGCCGACGATGGCAGCAAACAGATAGTGCAGCGCGTCGCCAACCATATTGGATGTGGAGCCCACTAAACTGGCGATCACTGAATAGAAGTTGACCTGCTCCATATATCTTCCGAAGACCCAACCGGCTGCGATTCCAGCCAACGAACCCCCGATAATCGCGCGCGGAAAACTGATGGACGCGAGCGTGGCCCGATTGCGCCGGCCGCCGAAAGTACCCAGCACCAGGCCCAGCGGCATCCCGAAGCAAAGGATGTATCCCACCAGTTCCGGAAAATTGTCGCGTTGCGTCTGGAATTTGCTGGACAAATTAGCGGCTATCACTTGTGCGCCGGGAACCACAGCCAGCCACAACAGAAACGCGTAAGCCAATCCCCACAGCAGGCCCGAGCCGCGGTCCAGCGCACGGTTCCAGAACACCACGGCGAACAGCATGCCGTAAACGGCGCCCAACACCGGTCCGAAGAGGACGCTCGCGTGTACGGCGAACATCAGTGCCACGCCTCCCGCCACGCCCGTTACGCCGCAAGCGAGCAACGGGACAGCGCGGTTTGAGCTTGGCAGCGGATCGTTCATCACGTCAGCGCAAATCGATGGTTTGCACGATATCCCGCGGGAAAAATAGTTCGATCACCCAATCCGTGAGCACGCGAATCTTACGTTCCAGCCCCGGCAATTTCCCGAGATAAATACCGCGCCACAGCAGCCACGCCGCGAGGCCGCGGAATCGGACCGCTTTGTGGCGCGCGAATGGAACGGTGAGCTCCGCGCAAGCCGTATGATGCCCCACCACGCACAATGCACCCAGTGAATCGAAGTGGAACGGTTGGAGGGCCCGGCCTTGCAACGACGCGCGGATATTACGCGCCAACGTTCCTGCTTCGCGCAATGCGAACTGAGCCGTGGGAGGGCATGCGGCGCCAGTCTTTCCATCTTTCAGCGCGGCACAATCACCCAGCGCCCACACTTCCGGATGTCCCGCCACCAGCATGCTACTTTCAACCACTACCGCGCCTCTGCGATCGGTCTCAATCCCCAAAGTTTTCAGCAACGGATTCGGCGCTGTACCGGCCGTCCAGACCAGCGTCCGCGCCCGAACTTCGCCATCGCTCAGGACCACGCAACCGGCCCGGCAATCGGTGAGCCGGCAATTCAAGCGGAAAGTAACGCCGCGCAGCGCCATACTTTCCTGCGCGTAGCGTCCCAGCGATTCGCTTAATTCGGGCAAAATATGATCGCGTGAGTGAACCACCACAATCTGCACGTCAGCGGGGCTGAGGTTCGGATAATCCGCCAGAATGCCGCGCGAGAAATCGTTAAGCGCCCCGGCCAGCTCCACACCCGCGAAGCCGCCGCCGGCGATCACGAAGCTGAGCATCTCGCGCCGCATTTCCGGGTCCGTCTCACGGTCGGCGCGTTCAAACATCTCGATCACATGGTTTCGAATTCGAATCGCATCCAATAACGACTTGAAGTCGAACGCCAGCTCCTGAACATTCTGCATGCCGAGATAGTTGGACACGGCACCGAGAGCGAACACCACGTGATCATATATCAAGTCGCGCATGGCGCCGTCTTCAAGCGCGATGCGCACGCGGCGAGTTGCAAGATCCACTTCGCTCACTCGCCCCCGCACCACCTGAGTGCGGCGCAAGCTAGTCCGCAAAGGTGTGCTGATGTGGCTGGGCTCCAGGCTGCTGCCGGCCACTTCGGCCAGCATCGGTGTGAACAGCAGCGCGTTGGTCTCGCTCACCAGGGTGAACTGAACGGATCGGTCCGCGTCGAACACCGTCTCCAGATTCTGCGCCGTGGTCATCCCCGCGAATCCGCCGCCTAGAATGACGATGTGTTTCGGCTCAGCCACGGCAGGCTTAGCGCGCTCCGGTTCCGGGCCGAGCTTCGCTAGCGCGAGATCGTTCAGAGCTTGTGCGATCAATCCAAGGGCCCCGCCATAGAGCACCCAGCCGATCAATTCAGGAAACAGGTCGCGCATGCCCTGATTCGACCATTCGGGCGTCTGACCGGCAAATAGCGGGAACAGGATGACCCCGAAGATCACCCAAGCGGGAACGCCCAGCGCAGCAGCGGTCATGGCGCTGTCAGCATAAGCGTGCGGAGTGGGACGGAAAGCCATCACGTACACGATGCCCACCAAGATGGCCAGAACGATTCCGGCAGGCACAGTTTCCTGAGTCAGAGCCAGAGGAAAAGCGGCCGCCAATCCGGCGATAATGCCGATCATTGCACGACGAAGGTATTGCATGATGATTCCCGGATTGAGAATACCATTCGCGGCCGAGTCGCTCCATTTACCGTGCGCTACGCAAGAGTCTCGCGCAGGTAGCTCGCGACGTCATTCACGAAACGATGCACCGCAGCCTCGGCGATGCTGTGGCCCAGCATAGCATTCAGTGCTTGTCCCACCGGGCCCAGCGGCGCTTCGTACACGCCGAAGAAATCCAACTGTGTTTCTGTGGCCGTTAATGAATAGATGTCGAGCTCGGCCTGCATGAACGGGAAGAGGCTAGGCATGTTCGCCGCCTCCCATTCAATCTGCAGCCGTGTAATCGGAATACCGGCGAGTTCGGATTGCTTTTCTTCGATCTTTTGGACTGAGATATTGATATCGGTGGCCACCCCAATCCCGCCGATATTGACCCGCAATTCAGCAGCGACGGATTGCGCGCGAGAAGCCGCCGCCTTGGTGGCCGCCTGGAATACCGTGGGCGCGTCCGCCCCCAGCGCATCGCGGACTTGCTCATAGGGGTGATTCACATAGTCAAAGCAGCGAATCTCGCGGCCCTTGCTCATCCGAATTGCTCCATGCTGAACTGAGTCATATTGCGATCGTAGCTCATTCGGTCTGGAGCAATCCGCTGGCGTTGCGCTTCGGGACGTAACCAACCGGAATCCGCGCAACCACCTGCATCGTTTTGTTATCAACCACCACTGTCTGGTCCATGCCCGCCACCGCCACGTACAGATTTTTACCATCGGGAGGAATCGTCAGCCACTCTGGGATTAGCCCCACCGGAACCACCTTCAGCAGTTTCAAATCCGGGAGCGAGTAAGCCGCCACGTAGCCGAACCACTTACTGGTGGCCCATAGGACTTTTCCATCGGGCGTGATGGCCAATCCGTGCGAGGGCGCGCCTTGCACGCCGTCGGTGGCCTTCTCCTGGCCTGGCACATCCGGAAGCGTCACGCGCTTTACTTGCTCGTGCGTCTTAAAATCCACCAGCACAAATCCGTGGAAGTCCGAAAGTTGCGCGACGATCTCCTTGGTGGACCCATCGGGATTCTTGGTGAACGCCATCGGACGAATGCCGCCCGTGAGCTTTACGGACCATGCCAGCGTACTGGTACGTGTATCGATAACGCTGATGGTGCTGGTGGGGATAGAGCCTGCTACCGCATATCCGCCGTCCGGCGTGACGTATACATTGTGAATCGCGCCATCCACCGGAATGCTCTTTATGTTCGTGAGCGCGACGGTATCAATCACATCCACGGCGCCTGGCGCTTGCGCGATTCCCACGTACACGCGCCGGCCATCGTTCGTCACCGCCACATTATTGGGGCGGCCGCTCAATGGAATTTTCTTGGTGACCTTTAAACTCTTTGCATCCACCACGTCGAGGGTGCGCGTGGGCTCCTCAGTGATATACAGGCGGCTTCCATCGGGGGCAATCACCACGCCATGAGGAACCTCAATACCGTGGATCACTCCGGTCACCTGGTTCGCCACAGGATCGATGACGTGCACGTCGTCGCCGGCCGAGTTGGTTTGGATCACGCGGGCCTGGCTCGCCGCGAGCGCAAGAGTCGGCGCTGCCAAAAACAGCATCACCTGCACAGCTCTTTGAATATTCATTTTCCACCTCGTACCCACCCAGATAGCATCTGCCACTCGGGATTTGCTTGCGATGTCCAGAACTTCCCGCCCGTATGCGCGGGATCGCCCCCCGCTTCAGTAGCGAGGGGATGCAGCAACAGCGGGCTCTTCAGAGGCTGGCCCTGAATCACCAAGCGCGAGACGATTTCGAAGTTCTGACGAGACTGCGCCTCGGTCCAGGAGGTTGCGCCCGGCGCGAGAGGCTGAAGGCGCAGCCGGCTCGCAACTTTGGTATGGCATGTGTAGCAGGCATGTTTCACGAAAATTGGCTCTACCTTGGTGCGATAGATCTCAAAATCCAATGACTGCCCCGTCGTGGATTCGGTGGCCGAGGCGCCCGTTCGAACCCAGGCGGCTAGCGTTTGCCATTCCGGATCGCTCTGAGAGGTCCAATGCTTTCCGCCGGCGTGGAACGGATCGCCGCCCGCCGCCGCAGCCAGCGGATGCATTAGCATACGGCTGGCCATCGGGTCCCCAGGAACCACTACTCGCCGCCAGGCCTCGAAATTCTTGCGCGATTGCTCTTCGTTCCAAGTAGCGGCGCCGGCAGAAAGTTCCTGGAGACGCGGCGTGGTGTGATCGTGGCAAACAACGCAGCGCGCGTGTCCCGGGCGCTTGGCCAGAAAGATGGGCTGCACGCGATCTCGAAAGAAAGTGAAGTCCAAAGAGGACGCGGAAGACGCAGGTTCCTGCGCAAGCAATGCTGACAGAACCAATATCAATGGGATCATAACGCGCCGCCTATCAGTCTACGACGGTTTCCGGACCGCGAGCACCAGCCCGCTGGCCCAGGCCATCGGACTGCTCTCGAAATCAGGACGCGTGGCAAGAGTCTCCAATAGCGCCAACACGCGCGGGCCATGGCCCTCAGGCCAGTTCGATTGCGGCAGCATATCGTCAATAATATAGAACCCGCCCGGCCGTACCACGCGCAAGGCTTCATCCAGGCCTTCGTACTTGCCTCGCACTGCGTCCGCGAAAACGAAATCGAAACTGGCCGCCGGCTGGCGTTGGAGAAACCGAACGGCATCCTCGGCGATAAGCGTCAATCGCCGATCATGGCCCAGCGCTTCGGCGGCCGCTGCTTGCAAATCGGGATTGACGTCGATGCTGAACAGTTCCGACGCCGCGTCCATTCCATCCAGAACCCAGGACGTGGCAACTCCGGTTCCAGTTCCTAACTCCAGAAATCGTCCACCAGGCTTCGATGCGGCCAGGGTGCGCAGCAGAGCGCCGGTGCGGTCCTCGGACGCCAGCTCGAATCCAAGCTCTGAGGTTCGCTTCAAAATGTGCGCCAGCGTGGCCGGCGGCTGAACGTAAGAAAGGTCGTTCATATGGATTCGATTTTGAATACTCCCTGAGCGAGGGCCCACGGAAACATCTCTTCGATTGCGGGGCCATTTCCAGGCTAGCAATCTGCACGCGGCAGCGGGCCGCACGATCTCGAATACTTGATTGTTCGAGAACATCGGGCGGCCACCGCCTCAGCTAAAGATGAGCGGTCGATCCAGATACTGAGCGGCGCCGGCTTTCCCGAACAGGCGAACCACTTGCGGCAACGTTTGGCGTGGATTTGGCTATGCCGCCGGCCGGATGTTCTGATTCACGCGAAAGAAGTTATCCGGATCATACTTTGCTTTGATGGCCGCCAGCCGCTGGTAATTCCCGCGGTACGTCGCCCGAATCCGGTCCTCGCCTTCTTCCATCATGAAATTCAAGTAAGCGCCGCCGGCGCCGAACGGATGCAGGGCATCGTAATACCCGCGGGCCCAAGCGATGATCTTCCCGCAATTCGCCGGATCGGGGTCTACACCCACAATCACCTCGCTCCAGACGGCGTCGCGATGGCTGAACGCCGTGTCGGTTTCGGCCACTCGATTCACTTTTCCATTCACCGGATAAAGGTGCATGGTGGATTGCCAAGTTGGCAGAAGCGCCCCGTGTTGAAGATGTTTTTCGATGGCCGCGTCGCTGAGTTCCTTGAAAAAATCGGCCTTCCAATACCATTGCAGACCCGTGGGGTAAATGCCGTCGAACATTCCCTGCAGCATCGGAAACGGCATCTGCGCGAAGAATTCGAAGGCCGGCGGACGATAGACGCGGATGGATTCTAAGATCGTATTCGCCTGCTCCATCGAGCCCTGATAGCACCACACGATCCCGCACATCTTGCGGAGGTGCAGCGGCTCGGGGAAGGGCGGGCCCGGCGGCACCGTCATCATTGCGAAAAAGCCGTTCATTTCCTCGGGAGCCTGCGTGATGAACTCCCGATACCATTTCATTACATCAGCCGCATCTTCCAGATTCCAGAGCATCGGGCCGGCGCAAACGGTCCCCACCGGGTGCGCTTCAAATAGGAACGAAGTCACGATGCCGAAGTTCCCTCCTCCGCCGCGCACCGCCCAGAACAGGTCCGTATTCTCCTCGGCGTTCGCCACCACGAAGCTGCCATCTGCCAGCACCATGTCCACCGAGAGCAGGTTGTCGATCGTCAGCCCGTATTTCCTCGTCAGGTGTCCCATTCCTCCACCCAACGTCAGTCCGGCCACCCCTGTGCTCGAGATGATGCCCGACGGCACGGCCAAGCCGAATGCGTGAGTCGCATGGTCCACGTCGCTCCATTTACAGCCCGCACCCACCCGCACCGTGCGCGAGGCGGGATCCACCCTCACGTAGTTGATGGGCGACAAATCGATCACCAAGCCGTCGTCGCAGACACCCAGACCAGCCGCGTTGTGCCCGCCGCCGCGGACCGAAACTTGCAAACCATTGGCTTTTGCCATTCGCACTGCAGCCATGACATCCGCGACGTCGGTGCACTTGGCGATCAGCCTGGGCCGACGGTCGATCATCGCGTTATAGACCTTCCTCGCCCCCTCGTATGCCGCCTCTTCAGGCTCCAGCACTGTGCCGCGGAATTGTCCGCGAAATTCGGTAATAGCTTGCTCGAAAGACATTGCCGTTCTCCTTCTAGCCGGCGCTCAGATCCGTGTCGCGCCGGCCTAGGCTTACTTTGCCAGGAGCAGCGTTCTAAGAACGTTCTGAGACGATGGCCGCGGCCGTTCCGTCCGCAAGAATCAACAATCTTCGCTCGAACGCCAGCGAACCCGAGCGCCGCGCGGCTTCGAGGCCCCGTAGGAAGCTAGCCCGCGCCGGCTCCAGCTTTCCTTCTGAGGCCAGCAGCCCCCCCTGCACACGATGCAACTCCGCGACCGCCCATTCCTCGCCGTTCTTGCTCGCGAATGCAAAGCCGGTCGAGAGACTCGCCAGGGCTTCGCCAACCAGACCGGCGCGCCCGAATGTCTCCGCCAGTAACATGAAATAGTACGGCAAACGAAGTTCGGCGCCCCGGCGGCGCATCCCCTCCAGCCCGTCGCGAAGTTGTGCCAAGCCGGCGGCCACATCGCCCTCCGCGGCTTCCGCCCAACCCGTTAGGATATTCGCCACCGCCAGATAATAAGCGAAGCCGTGGCGACTGCATAATTCCACGGCTTCCCGCCCGCGTTCGAGCGCTTTGCGGCTTTCGCCTCGGAAGACGTGCAGCATCCCGGCGTAGTCGAGCGCGATCGCCTGGCTGAAAGGGTGGTCCATCCGCCGTGCCGCCGCTATCGCTTCCGCGACGTGATCATCGGCGTGATTGCCGTCTTCGCGATGCCACGCCAGATGGGCCAGGTAACAGCGGCAGAAGACTCCGATGTCCGGCCCGGCGAACAGCGCCAGGACGGACTCCGCGGGGCCGGTGTGCGCCTGGATGGCCGCCGTCATATGGTCCAGCGACGCTTCTAGTTGTCCCAAATGAAACAGGTTGCACCCCAGCACGAAGTTCCCCGCCAGCAGAAGGCCGGGAGTCGGTTCCCGTTCCGCCAATCTCAGAAATTCGAGGCTGAACTGCCGAGCTTCCTCTAGATCGCCCCGGACCACGTGAAAAACCCAGACGCCGCTTAGAATCGCGAAAATATCGCGATCGTCGAGCCGTTTCGAAAGTTCCAGAGCCCGCTGGTAAGTTTCGCCGACTTCCGGCGCGGAGTAGCCTTCGGTGGTAACCAGCGCCGGACCCAGCCTGGCCAGCAAATCTAACTCCTGTTGCAGCCTCCGCTCAGACTCAGAAAATCCCCGGCAAAGCGCAAGGGCCCGCCTGAGCAGATCCGCCGCTTCCGTGTCTGCGTAGCGCTGCCGCGCATGAGCGGCGGCCCGCTGATAGTGCTCCATCGCCTCGTCCGCCATTCCGGCCTGTTCGAAATGCGAAGCGATCTGCCCGTTCCAGCTTTCGATCTCGGCCGCATACAGCTCGGCCAGTGCCCGCGCCACACGCCGATGCAAATAACGCTGGCGCACTACACTCAGTTCCGCGCAGGCCACCTCGCGCAAGCGGTCGTGCGTGAAATCGTACTCCGACTCACCGCGGCTTTCGATGATACGCCGCTGCCAGAGCTCCTCGAGCGCCTGGGAAACGCTGCCTTCGTCCCAATCCGTAGCCTTCTCGAGCAATTCGAAGGAAAAAGGCCTCCCCACTACGCTCGCAAGGCCAGCCAACTCGTAAGAAGCTGCCGTAAGCTTTGCCAGCCGCGCAGCGATTACGGCGTGCACTCGGGTGCTCTGCAGTCCAGCGCGTACACTCTCCACCACAAACAGTGGATTGCCGCGAGTGGCCTGGAAAATCTCTCCTAAGTTCGCGCTTTCGAGCGGTTTCGCGGACTCCAGTCGAGCCAGTTCCGCCGTCTCCTGGGCATCCAAAGGCTCTAGTGGGATTTCCAGAACGACCCCCGACAGCCGCAGCCCCGCCACAAACCGGGCGAACGGATGTTCGCGGCCCGTCTCCTCCGCACGCACCGTCCCAAGCACTAGCATGCCGGCTGCGGCCGAAGACGTTAGCAAAGCGTTGAGCCACTCAAACGTGTCGGGATCGCACCATTGCATGTCGTCGAGATACAGCAGGATCGGTTTTCGGCTCTTCCCAAAAGCGGCGCTCAGCGATTCGTAGAAATGCAGACGCTGCCAGCTCTCGGCGAGTGGATGAGTTTGTCCAGGCCTCAGCAGTTCGGATTCCGGAAGCTGCTCACATATTTCTGGTATCAGCCTCGCCAATTCCGCCAGTTGCTGTGGCCGGAGGTTGGTCCAGCCCGCGCGAACCGCGTCGGAACGCAGCCACTCCGCCACCGGCGCATACGCCACTTGCCCTTGTCCTGCGTAACAGCGGCTGCGCGCCGCTGCATGCCCCTGCCGAACGCACGATTGGTATAACTCGTCGGCGAGCCTGGTCTTGCCGATTCCCGGTTCTCCCGAAATCACCGCCACTCGCGGACCGCTCTCCACCGCGGACTGCCAGGCTGACGCCAGTTGCTGCCATTCCGTAGTGCGGCCAACCAGTGCGCGGACTTTCTGCAATTGCGAGACCGGCTTCGCCGCCCCAGTCGCCGGCGATCTCGCTCCCTGCCCGCCTGAAGCCCCGGACTCTGCTTTCAGAATTCGCTCAAACAGCTCCTGCGTTTCGGCGCCCGGTTCCACTCCTATTTCACGCCGCAGTGTGCGCATGCACTGGTGGTAAGCGCGCAGCGCGCTCGAGCGGTCGTGATTGGCCGCATGCAGCCGGATCAGCAATTGATGGTACGGCTCGCACAGCGAATCCAGCGCGACCAGGCGCTGGCCACACGGAATTGCAGCGGCATAATCCTTCTGCTCTTCGAATAGTGTGGCGAGACGATGCAACGCCTCCCCGACCCGCCTCCGGTAGTCGTCCCTGAGTGGCGTGAGCCAGTCGTCATAGAGAGCGGGTAGCAGGTCGTCTTCATAAAGCTGAGCCGCGGTCGTCAGGGATTGTATCTCCCATTCGCGATCTTGTGCCTTTCGCGCGGCGGTGGCCTCCACAATCGCTGCCTGAAAATCGATGGCGTCCACGGCGCAGGACGCATCCTGCCGCCACTGAACCGCGAAATGATCCGTCACCAGCAAGTTGCATTCGGCAGGCAATGCGTGTTTCAAATGGTGGAGCAGTTGCCGCAGATTCGTGCGCGCCTGGGATTCGCTGGAGGCCGGCCACAACAGAAAGGCCAGCCGCTCCCGGGGGTGCGGCATGTCGCCATGCAGAATCAAATATGCCATCAGGGACTGAAGACGGTTTGTGTTGACGGTCGTGACCGGGCGTCCGGCGAAGCTGATCCGCAGGTTGCCGAATAGGCTGATCCGCATGGGACTGATTACGAGTTTACGACGTATAGGTACGAGCGGCCGGCGCGTTCCCAGGCTGGACAGAATGGATGGTCTCCGGGAACTATCCACTTGGCCGTGTTTCGGCAAACCGCCACTTGAGAAGTCGGCCCGCACCGCCCGGCTACATGTCCATGTGGGACAGTTTCCGGATGGCGCATCATCCGGCCGGAATCCGGGGTGCCACCCGAACCTCAAAACAAGATCTTAATTGAGAACTGCAATTCGCGCGGGGTTCCACGTCCAGTTGCGTAGTTGCTGAGCGTGGTTGTGATGACACCGAAATTCGACGCGGAAACATCGGCGTTGGGAGCTCCATACTGAGCCCGGTTCGTCAGGTTGAACACGTCGGCCCGGAAGCGGATGCTGCAGCGTTCGGTGAGCGAAACGAACTTCGAAACGGCCAGGTCGAGTTGCGTGATCCCGGGCGCGCGAAATGCGTTTCTTCCCAGATTGCCGAACGTTCCATTAGCCGGCCTAGCGAAGGCCGCGGGGTTGATCCAATGGTTGGCGGTCGAGCCTCCGGCAGGGGTGAGTGACTGGCCGAAAACATAGTCGGGACGTTCCGAACCGCTGACGGCGTAGAGACCTGGAACCGACGCGTTGGTACGGTCCACCGTAATGTTCACTGGCAATCCGGTTTGCGCGGTTCCGATCGCACTCATTTCCCAGTTTCCCAGCAGTGTTCGCAGGATCCCCGGCGAGTTTACGTACTGCTTGCCCGCCCCAAAAGGCAGCGCGTAGACGGTGGAAAGATTGAACAGCTGGCGCACGTCGAAGTCGCTGCTCGCCTTGTCGCAGGAACGGCAGAACGAGTCTTGTGGCGTGTCGGAGTCGCCGCCGCCTATGCTGCCGTCATTGATGGAGTGCGACCACATGTAGTTGGACGATAGCAGGAAGCCGTTGCGGAAGGTCCGGCGAAGGTTGAACTGCAGCGCCTCGAAGGTGCTGTTTCCAACGTCGCCGCGCCATGACACGGCGCCGAAGGCCGGGTACGGAACGACGTTGCTCCCAGGGATGGCAAGATTTGTGTAAGTGGTGGTCAGAACATCTGTTCCCTTATTGCCAAGATAATTGAGTGTGGCTACGAACCCGCCGGGCAGCGTCTGCTGCAGCGATAACGTCCAGGAGGCAACATAGTTGTCTTTGCGGTTGCGATCCAGGTCGCGTGGCGAGACCACGCCCAACCCACCGTTCTGCGCGTAGGCCAGAAACGGGTCGAGAGGATAGGCGAGGCCCGGGAACGATACGTTGTTGAATGAGTAACGGCTGACAGTGTTCGAGATAGGAAGGTTCTGATCGTCCTCCTGTCCGTCGGTGTGATAGATGCCGGCTCCGACGCGTACCACGGTGTTGTGATGCGACCACGCGATGCCGATTCTGGGATCGACGTCGTCGTAACGGGGGTGAAAGTAGGAATAGCTACTCGGGCAGAACCCGCCACAAGTTGCAAAGTCGAATGGAATAGCCTGGTGATTCAGCGCAGAGAGGGCGTTGAACACGTTGTAGCGGACGCCGGCATTGATGGTCAGCGTCGGTGTGACCCTCCACTCGTCTTCCGCGTATGCCCAATACATGTTCTTCCGCTGACGCACCAGCGGAAGGATAGAGGTGTAGGAAGCTGTGCCCACCTGGTTGCTCAGAAAGTTAGCCGTGGACGTGTAAGTCAAGGCGCCGCTGCTCGACGTTCCCTGGTTCAGAAACAGGCGTTTGAACTCGAAGCCGAACTTCAGGGTGTGGCTGCCTTTCGACCACGATACGTCATCCAGCAGGCTGATGGCCTTTGACGGATCCTGATTCGTGGTTGTTCCCGCGAGCGAACTGAATCCCGAAACGCTGATTGTGTACGGCACCGGGGAGAGCGTGGAGGCGACGTAGGTGTCCTGGTTGACGCCGAATTTGAATTCGTTCACCAAACTCGGCGAGAAGACATGCAGAACCTCGAAGGCGCCGTTGTTGAACTTCGTGTCGTACTGCGTCTTCGAGATCAGTTGACCGGCTGGAATGGTTTGAACCGCTTCGTCCGAGTTGAAGCGTACGAACGAAGTGGTCTGGCTCGATAGATGGTAGTCCAGCCGGATCATGCCGGAGTCTTCGTTGTCGATCTGGCGCCCAAGAGCGTTGTAATTCCACACGTTCGGCGACGTGGCTGGAGATGTTCCGGCGGGATATGCCGTCAGGATCGGCAACAAAGCTGGAGAAGTTAGGGTTGCCTGTGCGATGAAGCTCGGGCTCGGCACGAGTCCGATTTGCGACCCATCCAGCCGCTGCCGCAGGCCCTCGTACGCCGCATAGAAAAACAGTCTGTTCCGCACAATCGGTCCGCCCACCGCGCCGCCGAATTGGTTCAGCAGGAAAGGATTGGGAGAGGCCCCGCTGAAGGGCGTTCGGGCTTCGATCGCCTGATTGCGGAAGTAGTCGAACACGTTCCCGTGGACCGAGTTCGTTCCCGAAGGCGAAACCACCGCCACCTGCGCGCCCGACGTGCCACCTTCCACGTCGGCTCCGAACGTCTGGTCTTTGACGTCGAACTGGTCGATCGACTCCAGGGGAATCGTGAGCCGCACGTACTCGCGCTGCATCTGGTTAAAGACCGCCGTCGCATCCACGCCATCCAGCGTCAGGTTGTTGTCGTCCAGCCCGTGCCCGGCGAATCGGATGGTCCGCTGGTCGCCCGCGCCGGCGTCAACCGCTCCGGGAACCAGCGCCGTGAGGGTCGACCAGTTTCTACCGTTGATCGGCAACTCGTCCACCTGCTTCTGCTCGATGGGCGCGCCCACCGTGGCATCCACGCGGTCCAATTGGAACCCAGCCTCTGTGACGCTCATCTCCTCCCGCTGCCCGGCGAGGTTCAAAGTGATGTCGAGCGTTCTCGGTCGCCCGACTTCCAGCTTGACGCTCCGAAAACGCAGGGGCGCGAAGCCGTCTTTCGAGATCTCAATGCTGAATGTGCCCGTCTCCATGTCAGGCAGCACGTAGGTACCCAAGGAGTTCGTCTCGGTTTCGCGCCGGAGGCCAGTCGCCGTGTTGGTTGCATGCACCTTGGCCGAAGGAATTCGCTTGCCTTGCTCATCGGTGACGGTCCCGTTCAATTCAGTTCGCGCCACCTGAGCGCTGATGGTCACCCAACTCAGGAGGGACACGAGGAGAATTTTGATAAGCAAGTTCATGTCGGTGTTAACAAAAAGCCCTCTCCCGGTCATCGGGGAGAGGGCCGTTTCAGTGGGAACGTGTTTTAATTATCGTCCGTGTCACCAGCAGGCGCCGGCTTGTTGAAGTCGCTCGGGGGGCGAACCTTCTTCTCGCCGGGATAAGGCCGCGTAAACCCAGTGGCCATATACCAGTTGAAATGATTGACGGTCTCCGGGTCTTCGGCGTCGGGCTTGGTCAATTTGCCGGCGAAGATCTGCTGCTTCTTCTGGAGCCAGGCCGCCCTTAGGGCCTTGACCTTTGCACTGTCCTTTGGTTTGGCTATGCTCGCTTTAACGCCCATGTCCAGCGCAACCTGGTTCGGCACGTGCGTCCACGGCGCGAAGTTACTCATGGGCGGCGTGCCCTGGACGAAAGCCGTGGTCATCGGCGACGCCACCAGGTCGAACTGGTTCATGGGCGTCAGACCGAGGATTTGCTCGATCGTCCGAGTCATGTTGACCTGCGTGTAGTAGGTGGAGTCGGTGGGTCCGCCCTGCACGGCATACGGGCTGACGATGTAGCCTGGGCTGCGATGACCGTCGACATGGTCAACGCCGTTCTGCGCGTCGTCTTCCTCAATGAAGATTGCCGACGTGGACCACACGGTGCTGTGGCTGATGTAGTCGATAATGCGCCCCACGGCCAAGTCGTTATCGGCTTGCTCGGCGTCCGGGGTCGGAGGGCCGCCGGTGTGGTCGCACATTATCCATAAGAGGCTCAACGTGGGTACCGTCCCGGCCGCGACATCCTTGTTGAAGTCCTGCCACCATAGATCGACGCGGAACTGGTCCGGGATACCCAGATCGAAAAACGGGAAGTTCACAACGGTGTGCTTAGAGACGGCCGGAATCGAGGACACTGACGTGACTGTGTTCTGATGGTACAGCGTCGTCTCGCCCTTGACGCCAGGCGCTGCGCAAGCGGGCCCTCCCTCAAAGCACTGCGAGTCGGCGTAAAATTCGCTCCAGCTCGGCTCACTGGTCGATCCGTTCGGCTGTAGGTACGTATTGTTCTCAATGTATTCGCCGTAGATCTTCACGCTCAGACCCGCGGCCTCCGCGTTCGAGAACAAGAAGCCCTTGCCCGTATAGGCAAGTGCATCGCCGGCGTTCCCGCCTGGATAGCTGCGGACCCAGTCAGGCGACTGGATGTCGTCGGCGTATGGCGCCATGCCCTCCATGATCCACTGGTGACCGTCAGCCGATTGGCGGCTCGGGTTGTAGAAATTGTCGAAGAGCGGGAAGCGCTGCACCAGCGCGTGCGCGTTCGGAGTATCCTTGCCGCCGAACACTGCGAGCGAAGGGTCGCCATTGCCGGCGGCCACGTCGCCCAGTACCTGATCATAAGTGCGGTTTTCACGAATGATCATGAACACGTGCTTGATCAGCGACGGATCGCCGATCTTCGCGGGGAGTGCGACTGGCGTGGTCTGGGAGCTACCACCGGCGGCAGACTGGATATTTTGCGTAAGATCCCAGTGGTTGTTCTCGAAAACCTGAGTCGTCATCGCGCTCAAAGTCACGGGGTTCGGTACGGGGAAGATGCTGACGGTGCCATTGTCCTGATGGGTGTTGTAGCCGGTGACACCGTGGTCGGTCTCGAAAGAATAACGCGTGCCGATGCCTTTATCGTTGGCAACGATGAGCGAGTTATTGGACTGGTCCAGCACAATCGAGCACGGTGCATACGCTACCGGGATCATGCCCGCGACGGGATTACTGCCGTTGGGAATCAGGTTTACCACTGCGACCGCGTTGGCATTGTAAAGCGCGACGTAGGCAACATTGCTATTGGCATCCACGGCGATCGAGTTCGGCCCGGCGCCATACGCTGCTTGGCCTGTGCCGGGAACTCCGATGGGCAGCCCAAGGTTGATCGTCCGGATCACTTTGTTGTCGGTTGTGTCGATAACCGAGATGCTATCGCTATACGTATTGGTGACCAACAGATACTGTCCCCAAAATGCCATCCCAGTCGGGTGAAGACCGGTTGAGATGGTAGCCGTGACCGCCATGGAGGCTAGATCAACCACGGAAACGGTACCGGTGATCGCGGCGCCGACCACCGGGTCGGCGACGATTTCAGTGCCGGCGGAGTTGATCTGGAAGTCCGACTGCAAGGCGGCCCGGCC
>DASYNU010000307.1:0-23608 GCA_036008345.1 Bryobacteraceae bacterium | reverse complement strand
TGGCCGGAAGGTTACGATTTTGTCCAGCCGATTGATGAATTCGGGAGTGAACTTCCGCCGCGCCGCCTCCACACCGGTGCGAGCCATCTTTCCATTCAGTTTCTCGTCCACTTCACCGCTCTGCGCCTGACGGGATGCTTCGGCCGCATTGAAGCCCAGCCGCGGATTGGTGAGCGCGCTCATTTCCGAAGCACCGAGGTTGCTGGTCATGAAGATCAGCGCGCGAGAGAAATCCACCTTGCGATTGTCGCCGAGCGTCAGGGTACCTTTGTCCAGGATGCCCAGCAGCAGATTCCACAACGCGTCGGAAGCTTTTTCGATCTCGTCAAAAAGTACAAAGCTTAATTTGCAGCTCTCGGTGTGATACTGGCTCAACACCTCCTGACTCAGCAGCGGATGCGTTTCGCGATGTCCCAGATATCCGGGAGGCGACCCGATGAGCTTGGCGATCTCGTGGCTATGCTGGAACTCCGCGCAATCAATCTTGATAACGGCGCGCGCATTCTTCAGCATCGACTCTGCAGTAGCTTCCACAATGCGAGTCTTGCCGGAACCAGTGGGTCCAAGGAAGAGGAAGTTTCCGATCGGACGTCCTGGCGCGGTCATTCCGGTCAGATACATCTGATAGATGTTCACGATCTGTTCAATGGCTTCATCCTGGCCGACAATCAGCCGGCCCAGGCTTACTTCCAGGGCTTCCGCCTCTCGCCCCGTCCTGGTCGGATCTAATGGAACATTTACCCGTAACATTTTCTTGGCCCTTCTTTCACTACAACTTCCAACTCCCAGCCTGTTTAGAGCAACTTGCATGCCAAATTTGAACGGCCCCTATTTTTGGGGTTGCGAGGGTCTCACTTCGACGCGGCTGATCAGCGTTCTGACCGGCGTTTTCAACAGCATGAGGACGATCTCGGCAACATCTTCGGACGCAATCTTCCAGTCCGCGGCACCTTTAGAGCCCCTTCCAAATTCGGTATCAACACTTCCCGGCATGACACAACTGACTCTCACACCTTCATATCGGTGATCCAGCATCATCGCTTCACTAAATCCGTTTAATCCAAATTTCGACGCGTTGTACGCCGCCCCACCTGCAAATGCATTTTTTCCAGCCAGGCTACTTATATGGATGACGTAGCCGCCATTCCGGTTCCTCATCCTTGGCAGAGCTTCCTTGGAACAGTAGAAAGCACCCGACAAGTTCGTCTCCAGCGTTTTGGTCCAGTCGTCCACACTTAGCTCCGCTGTGCTCTTGAAAACTCCGATTCCCGCGTTGTTCACAAGGATGTCAAGCCCTCCGAGCTCAGCATCTACAAACTGAAAAAAATTCATTACCTCTGTGCTACTCCTTACATCGGCAGCTTTTCCTACCACTTTACTTTTCGACCCGTTGGCCAGTTGTGTTACGGCATTTTCGACACTTGTGTGGCCTCGGCCACAGATAGCGACCTGGGCGCCGGCTGCCAACAACGCTTCCGCGATCGCGAAACCTATGCCACGCGTACCTCCGGTGACGACAGCATTCTTGCCTTCTAGAAATGGTTGCATGCCCTCCATGCTAATCCGCTTATAGAACGCAGTGCCGAAACCACAATAATTTCTCAAGCACGCTTCGACAACAGCCACCTGCCGCCAGCCGCCAACAGCCTGCTTCTTGCAGCCCGCGCTATCATGGATGTTTTGAAGGGAGTTTTGACGAATGCACAATTCCGTGCTGGTGCCGATGGTGGTGGAGCAGACCTCGCGAGGGGAGCGGGCTTTCGATATCTACTCGCGCTTGCTCAAGGAAAATATCATTTTCCTTGGAACGCCCATCGACGACAATGTGGCGAACCTGGTGATCGCCCAGATGCTCTTCCTAGCCGCCGAAGATCCGGAGAAGGACATCTCGCTCTACATCAACTCGCCGGGTGGTTCCATCACCGCCGGTCTCGCCATCCTCGATACGATGAACCTCGTAGAACCGGACATCGTAACGTACTGCCTGGGTCAGGCGGCTTCCATGGCGGCAGTGCTATTAGCGTGCGGAACTAAGGGTAAGAGATATAGCCTGCCTCACTCCCGAATACTAATTCACCAGCCATCCATGAGTGGATTGGGCGGACAGGCGGCCGACATTGACATCTACGCGCGCGAGATCTTGCGCATGCGGGAGTCGCTGAACCAGATTCTAGCCAGCGCTACCAGTCAGCCGGTGGACCGCATCGCGCGCGACGTAGATCGCGACTACATCCTTGACCCCGACCAGGCGCTGGAATACGGCATGATCGATCGCGTGATTGTAAGCCGCGATTTGCAGCCGGTGCCGACGAGGTAGCTGGTTGCTGGCCGCTGGTGGCTGGTATGTTCACGCACCGAACATTTTCGGTAATGTCGACAGTTCGTCATCGGTGCTGTCGTTGGGCACCGAGCAGCCTGGAGTTAGAATGAACTTCGCTCCGGCTGACTTGCGCGCGTCTACCCATTGGCGCTTTAGATCCAGCCGCGTCAGCTTGCGGTAGTTTACTTCATCCAGTCCGCCTAGGATCACTCCTGAATATTTCTCGCGTACTTTCGAGATCGCGACGCCGGTGCCGTGCGTGGAATAGTTGATGGCCTGCGCCGCGAAACCCTGATAGAAACGGTTCAGGTAAACTTTGTCGCCGTGCAGGTGCAGGATATTGAGCGGCGCGGTGCGGACCGCGTCGAACACCATCTTGTCGAACGGCTCGCTGAATTTGGCGTAGTCTGCCTGTGTCATGTATCCGTCCTGCGCGTTCGCGATCGCGACGAAGATGCCCGCCGCACCGGCCGCGACCGACCGCCGCGCGTGATTCGCTTCCGATTTCGCAATCGCCTCCAGCGCATCGAGCAGAGCTTGCGGCTTCTCATGCTGCAATCGCCGGACTTCGTCGACAGACGACAGATTCTCCGCCACTTTCCAGGGATTGAAAAGTGTCTCGACGAAGTACGCTTGCCCGGCGAGCCCATCGCGAATCTTTTCGAGCGCGACGATCTGTTGGGGAAATAGATTCTTCTCCTCTTTGAGCACGTACCATTCGGCCTTCGGCTTAGGATACGGATAATCGCTCATTACCTTCACCAGGTCGGTATGGAACTTTTCATGAAACGCGAGCGTGGAGCGCGCGTGTTGCTCGCCTGGCTGCGAGGTATCCAAGAAGTGATGCCAGAAACTAAACGGCGTCCGATCCACATCCTGACCCTGGAGTGCGCGATCCACGCGTTCTTTGGATGTCAACGAAGCGCCACGCAGAGCGATCGCGGCGGCGGAGCCGAGCAGCAAGTTACGTCGGGTGACCATGTATATAGATTAGCCGCGAATGAACGCGAATGAACGCAAATTCTTATTCGCGTGCATTCGCGTTCATTCGCGGCCAAATAACTTTGCGGCCATCAGCGCGTAAATCTGCGCACACTCCACGATTTTCGCAACCGGCACGAACTCATTCGGCCCGTGCGAAACCGTCAATAAGCCCGGCCCATAGGCAAACGCTGGGATGCCGCGCTCGGCGTAAAACCGGATCTCTAGTAATCCTGGACACATCTCGAACCGCGGCGGCTGGCCAGTAATTTGTTCCACGGCTTGAGCCAGCGCGCGCCCCACCGGGGCTTCTTCAGAAACAGCCGCCGCGCGGCCTTCCTGGAGGACTTCCACATCCAGATCGATTCCCTCGCTGCGTGCGCGATCCAGCACCGCGAACAGGCGCTGCTTTTCTTCGTCGAAATCCTCATCCGGATTGATCCGGCGATCCACAGTGAAGGAGCAGTAATCCGGCACCACGTTGAAGTTGGTTCCACCCTCGCTACGTCCGCCCAGCATTAAAATCGAGCGCTGCTCAGCCTCTACCTCGGACTTCAGCGCCTTGAGCGCTTGAGCAACCGTCAGCATTCGCTCAAAGGCATTCACACCCTCATGCTGCCTGCCCACATGCGCGGACTTGCCCTTCACGGTGATCTGGAGCGTGATGGCGCCGCGATTGGCATTCCAAATCACGCCGCCGGTGGGTTCGGGAGTCAGCATCCCAATCGCGTTCGCACCGAGCAAGCCACGATCGGCAAGATACCGCGAACCGCGCGGGCCGGCGGTTTCTTCGTCCGGAACAAATACCAGTCCGATCCGCCCGTCCCGAAGAAATCCCTTATCCCGCAAGGCCAGTGCCGCATAGCTCATCGCAGCCAGCCCGCTCTTCATATCCGACGATCCGCGTCCAAACAGATTCGCGCCCTTTACCTCCGGTTCAAACTGCGACCGGCTCTGCGCCGGCACTACATCGTAGTGGCCGCTGAAATAGAGCGTCCGCTCGCCTTCACCCACGAAGCTCAGAACGCAGTCCCCTTCGATCCGCGTGTCCGCAAATCCTAGCTCGCGCAGCCGGCGGGACAGAAGCTGGATGGATTCCCCGTAGCAGTTGCCCGGAGGATTCTCGCTCGGAATGGCCACTAGTTCACGCGTCAGCGCGATCATCGCCTCGCGATAAGAAGAGACAGCTTCTATCAATGAATCAGACATAGATCAACGTCCGGTTTCGTTCAAAGCAATCCCGGAAACGAACTAACCGCTCCCAACGAGTGAAGTCTAACCTATTGAGACTGTGCCATAAGTTCGTTGGCCGCCTCAATGCTCAGTCATCCGATATGCCAAAAGACCTCCTGTACGGTTTGCGGATGCTCGCGAAAAGCCCCGGCTTCACGCTAGTGGCGCTGCTTTCACTCGCGCTCGGGATCGGCGCCAATACCGCCATCTTCAGCGTCGTTCACCGCGTTCTGCTGCATCCGGTGTCTTACCCCGATCCGGACCGGCTGCTAGTGGTTTGGAGCACTAACCCGAGCCATGGCCTCAAGCAGTTTGTGGCCTCCGTACCGGATTTCGAGGATTGGCGCAAACAGAACCACGCGTTCCAACAAATGGCTGCCATTCAAGCCGGAAGCGCGAATATGACTGGGGTTCAACAGCCGGAGCGCCTGCAGGTTTTCGAAGGCACGCCCAATATTTTCTCGGTCTTCGGGATGCAACCTGAATTAGGACGCGGCTTCGTGCCGGAAGACCAGCAGGAGGGCCGCCGCGTGGTGGTGCTGGATTACGCTTTCTGGCAGCGAAGTTTCGGCGGTGATAAGAATGTTTTGTCCAAAACAATTACGCTCGACGGCGCCGACTATAGCATTGTCGGAATCCTGCCAAAGCAGTTCTTCTCATTCGGCAGCGATATCTGGAAGCCGCTGGTTTTCGCGCCAAACCTGGTGAACGATCGTGGATCGCACGCCGAGTTCGTGGTCGGGCGGCTCAAGCCGCAGGTTTCGATCGAAGCAGCCCAAACCGAGATGAATACCATCGCCAGCCGCCTGGAGCAAGCCTATCCCAACACCAACGCCGGCCTCCACGTGGAGCTAATGGTTCTGACGGAGCTATTCGTCGGCGGCGTTCGGCCGGCCCTGCTGGTCCTGTTCGCGGCAGTGGGATTTGTGCTGCTGATCGCATGCGCCAACGTGGCGAATCTGATGCTGGCGCGCTCCACCGGACGCCGGCGAGAAGTGGCCGTCCGCATCGCGCTCGGAGGCAGCCGCGCCCGCATCATACGCCAATTGCTCACCGAAAGCTTACTGCTCGCGAGCCTGGCCGGCGGCACAGGATTATTGTTGGCCGCTTGGGGAACCGGTGCTCTTCTGAAGTTGCTTCCGGGATCGTTGGCACAGAGTTTCGAAGTGTCGCCTCTGAGCTTTCCGGTGCTGTCGTTCACTCTCGCGCTATCGCTACTCATCGGCGTTCTGTTTGGTTTGGCGCCCGCGCTCCAGAGTTCGAAATTCAATCTGAATGAATCGCTGCGGGAGGGTGGGCGCGCGGGCACTGCCGGAAGCGCGCGTCAGAGGTTCCGTAGCTTTCTGGCAGTCGCCGAAGTGGCATTGTCGCTGGTGCTGCTGGCCGGTGCGGGATTGTTGATCGAGAGTTTCGTACGCCTGGAGAATTCGAATCCCGGATTCGAGCCCGACAACACTTTGACCATGGAGCTTTCGCTACCCGCTTCCAACTACCAAAAAGACGAGCAGAAGACAGTTTTCTATGACCAGCTGCTCGCCCGGCTAAGCAGCCTGCCCGGACTGTCCAAGGCCGCCCTGGTCTCGGCGCTGCCTTTGCAGGGTCACAGCAACCACAACAGTTTCCAGGTTGAAGGACTTCCTCCCAAAAGCCTGCAGGATCTGCCGGTCGGCGACCAACGTATGGTCAGCGCCAGCTATTTCGGCCTGATGGGCATTCCAGTGCTCCGCGGCCGCGCATTCACTGAGCGCGACAATGCCACGGCCCCAGGCGTCGCCATCGTGGATGCTGCCACGGCGAGACAATATTGGCCCAATCGCGACCCGATCGGAAAACGGATTCACTATTTCAAGGACGGCGGCCAACCCGCTCCCTGGCTCACCGTGATCGGTGTAGTAGGAGGTGTAAAGCAGGGCCGCATCGAAGATGCTGCCAGCAGCAGCGTCTACCTTCCGCTGGCTCAATCGCCATCGAGCGATATCGCGGTGGCGGTTCGCGGGACCATCAATGCCACATCGGTGGTAGCGTCCATCCACGCCATCGATCCCGACCTGCCTGTTGGCCGGGTCAGGACCATGCGGGAAATCGTAAACGAGTCGACCGGTATCGAGCGCATTGCGGCGCAACTGGTGGGAATCTTTGCGATAGTTGCGCTGGCGCTGGCGGTGATCGGAACCTACGGTGTGATGGCGTATGCAGTCGCGCAACGCACGCAGGAATTCGGCATCCGGCTCGCGCTCGGAGCCAGCCGCGCCGACGTATTGAAGCTGGTGCTGCGCCAGGGCTTGATCCTGAGCGCCACAGGCATCGCGCTGGGTTTGATTGCGGCAGTCAGTGTGACGCGACTAATGACCAGCGTGCTGTTTGAAGTGCACCCGGGCGATCCGGTGATCCTGGGATTAGCGGCTCTGATCTTAGGATCAGTCGCAATGCTAGCCAGCTATTTACCGGCGTGCCGAGCGACGAAAGTAGATCCAATGCTGGCTCTCCGGTATGAATAATGTGGCGCACGCACTCCTGCGTGCCGCGTCGACACTCGTGTCGACGCTCGGAGTTTTAGCGGCGCAACAAACAGCGCAACAATCGACCTTCGACTTCCACAGCAACTTCTGGGTGAACCTGCATCACTTTCTGTACGAACAAGCCATCTCGAAATCACCCGACCAATCCGACAACGAGGCATGGAATCACGCGGTGGAAGTATATCGCACCGACATCACGAAATATGAACTACTGAGCCGTGACATCGCAGGCATCAACATCGCGCTTTCGCAGATCGAAAATACCGAATCGCTGAAGGGCTCCGGAATCGATGCCGACCTGACTCAAACTCTGGAACGCGCCGCGCCGGTTTACAAGGCCCGTTGGTGGCCGCAGCATAATCGCGCGAACCTGGCCTGGATCGAGGCCGCCACGCCGCTGGTAGCCAAATACGAAGCTGTCATGAAGAAGGAACTGTCGGCTGCGTATCAGACTCCTTGGCAGGCTGATCGAATCCGCACCGACGTGGCGGAATACGGAAGCTGGGCCGGAGCGTATACGGTGCTGGATCCGACGCACATCACCATCTCTTCAAGCGGTACCTTCTCTCAGTCGGTGGTGGAGGCTTTGTTCCACGAAGCGTCCCACGGAATGATCCAGAAGATCAGCGATGCGCTCAGCGCGGAACTCGACGCCCAAAACAAGCTTTTTCAGCGGCGCGCATTCTGGCACGCAGTGCTGTTTTACACGGCAGGCGAATTTGCACAGCGGAATCTGGATGGCTACACGATGTTCGGCATCAAGAACGGCGTTCTAGAGCGCGGGTGGCCGGGCGCACTCCCGATCCTCGAAAAGGATTGGAAACCGTATCTGGATGGCAAAATCGATCTCACCACCGCCGTGCATCGCCTGGTGACCGATTACGGAGTTGCTAAGTAGCGCCGCACTGTTCGGAAGCCAGTATCCGGCGCCCACATTCGTCGAAATCGGCGCAAGAGCACCGCCGCTCGATCCGTTCCCTCATTCCACGAATCTGCTCCATGAGAGCATCCAGCTCCACGATTTTCTTCCGCGCCACGCGGTCCCAGCGCTCGGAAGGACGGCCTTGATCGTTGAAAAGCTGCCGCACTTCGTCCAGCGTGAATCCGCAATTCTTGGCGCGCTCCAGAACCGCGAGCCGCGCGAGAATTCGGCTATCGTAGCGCCGCTGGCCGCCGGATCGCGCCGGCTTAGGCAGTAGTCCAACTCGTTCGTAATACCGGATAGCCGACGCGCGCAGGCCAGATCGTTTTGCAACCTCACCGATGGTCATGACCAAAGGCTATCACTGCTTGAGCCATCTCTTAAAATCCACCTTGATGAATTCCTTGGCGCCTTCGCGGCCAGTGAGGCGCAACCAGAATGCCCCGTGCTCGCGCTCCAGGCGCAGATCGATATCGAAAAAAGGGCAGCACAGATACTCGAACGCGGCCCATTCGGCTACCAATTGAAAAGCCGCCGGGTTGGCCGGAAACTGGAACTCATACCCATCCGCCAATTCGTGGACGCCCTTCACCATCGAGCCCAATTGCGGCCCCAGCTCGTCAAAATGCCGCTTGCGCTGCTCGGCGTTAAGCGCGGAACGATCGCAGGCGAAGGGAGAAAGTGTTACGGCGAGAAACAGAAGTGTCTTCATACCCAAATGCTACGGGTTGAAGTTGAGTTTAAGTCAAGAAAGAAAATTTCGCGTTAACGAGGCTCGAATTCACCGAGGGCGGCGAAGCGCTGGGAATCTATCGCGAACTCCTGCTGGTAGATTACCGTGCCGTTCATGAGCATGGATCGTATCTCGTCCTGCGTGAAACTGGTCCCAGCACCGCACTTGATCATATTGATCCGGAAGCTGAAAACGGAAAAGTCGTGTAGAGATAGTGTGGAAACCACGTCCAGGTCCATCGAAACGGGATTTATCCCAGCCGTGGTCTCGGCGCGGCCTACGGTACTGGATCCCCGCCCTCCCACCGAGACAGTGTCCCACCATAGACACGTTCCTCCTGGAGACGCTAGATTGAAGCGCGCCCTCAGGTGATCAAACTTTCCGTCGCCGTCCTGGTCAAGTGGTTCCATGGCAACGGTGCCGGCGACATGCGGAGTTGCGGCGGCAGTATTGTCAGTCATGGGCGTGAGCTTGAGGCCCTTGAGATCGGCGCTAAAGGGCATTGTGTACACGTCGGGGCTTGGTTCGGCATTAGCTTCGTAGCTAGTCACGTAACCACGATTAGCGCCGCAGCGGAGGTCCTTGAGCCGGAAAACAAAAGCTTGTTGAGCGGGTATCCGGCCATCTGCAAAAAACGGATTCAGGCTCCAGAGGGAATGGATGACCGCCTTGCCGTACAGGGGCACAAAGGCGCCGCTCTGCCAGTATCCCAGCGTGCGGATCACTTCATTGGGCCGAGTCTCCCTGGGCGTGAGCTCTAGCATTGCCGCCCATCGGCACGCAGTCCCGGTAGCAGAAACGGGAACGGTCAAGGCAATGTCAGAGCCCGAGATGCGCCATGTAGCGCCGGCCGCGTTGGCCTCGCTGCGGCCTGGTGCGGGCGCTTCAAACTCGCTGGCCTTCGGGATCGCGGTATCCATCACGACCTCGCTCGGAAAATCACCCTCCAGTAGCTGTCTGCGCGTTTCGATCCTCACCGTCAGTTGGGCATCCGGGTTCTCCGCTAGTTTTGCGACAAATTTCGCGTTGCCGTCGACTAGCATGGTCTGCTTGCCGATGTCGAGGATCGCTTCGCCATAGGCGTAGGCGACCTGGTTGGGAGCGTCGCCAACCTGGATGTGTGCGGAGTAGCGGCCTGGCTCTGCCACCTCAAGCGCCAGAACGAACCGTGCCAGGTGGGCATGGCCCAAGTTGTTTCGCTCGATCCGCTGCTGCTGGATGCCGGTAAGGCGCGCGGCCACGCGATGTACAAAGACGGTGACAATCGTGTCGGCTTCGAAGCGCCGCCCATTTTGAAAGACACCTTCGGCCTTGAAATCCAACTGATGAATCCCCGGCTCTTGAGTTTTAAATGAATAAACGAAGTCGCCGTTCGGGTCGCGCGCGATTTTATCTGTGGTGCCGTATAGTTTCTTGGCGGGGTCCGGGCCAAACACGTTCACTGGAGGTGAATGTTTGGAATCCACCCGGTATGCCTGGCCCGAGACGGCGACTTCGGCAATCGGGCTGCCACCGCCGTCCAGATCGAGGCGGATAGCAATAGGCCGGTCTACGACAGCACTTCGATAGTCTCCGTCGGCGCTCGGACCTTCGGGCTTGGACCGCAAAGCGACGGTTTGACCCGCGGCAGAGAGATTCTTCTCGAGCTGCGCGTCGATATTACTGGGCCGAAGAACCAAGGCAACAAGCTGCCCATGCGGGTTCTGGTGGGGAGCCTGGGCGATGATCGTGATGGGGCCGTTCTGCATCCGTTCGGGACAAGCAACCGCGAGCAGTTTCCCGTGAACCTCCGGCAGCGGATTCAGCATGGTTTCGTCGGAATCACTCCACCTCCAATTGCACCCGGACGTTTTCGCATTCGCCTCCGTCACCATCGCGCCATCCGGTAAACCAATCGCCGCGGTCCAAGCTGCATCGGCTGTGGCGCCCATCAGAATGATGTCATCCTTCTGCCAGGTTCCAGTCAAGATCAACTTGGCTTGCCCCTGCGCATCGAACTTCGCCTGCTGCTGGGGCGCCGCGTAGAGGGACGCTATTGACTCCTTTACACTCTTCTGCACTATCGCTAGAATCTCTTGCACCAGCCCCTCCGATGTCATCCGCCGCACCGTCACTTCGGTACGCGATGGAAGAAGCTTCCCTTCAAGACGAAGCGTATATACTCCGGGTGACGCGTTCTTCTTCCAACCGACCAGCGTGCCATCGCTATCCAGCATTTGCCCGAGTGCCAGTTCATTTTGGGAACTGCTTTTGCGATCGGCAAACTGAATCAGGATTGCGGCGCTTTCATCGCGGCTTGCCCCGGAATAGACGTGCCCGTCAGGACTGATGACGCTCACCACAACCCGATCCGGATTTTCCCGTACCCACAGCAGCGGCTCAGTCGCGAGATCGTCCTTCGAGAAAGTGACGCCCTGTTCCACAACCTGGCCGGGAAGAATCGGAATATGCAAGTCCGCGCTCGACGCCAGCGCCGAACAGATGAGAAAGCCGAGCACGCGGAGTGCGGCCATGAACACCTATCGGTCCCATGAACGTGCTGCTACATAGACCATCGCTGGAACCAGAAACGAGAAACGAGAAACGAGAAACGAAGACTTTAGATAACCATCCCCATCGGCTGCCGTATCTCCATGCATCCCTTCCCGGTCGGCAGCATCTTCCCCGGATTCAACCGGCATGCCGGATCGAAGAGATTTTTGAAGCGCTGGATCATCTCTAGCGTTTCATCCGGGAACTGCTCGCCCACCAGTTCCATCTTTTCCATCCCCACGCCATGCTCACCCGTGATGGATCCGCCCTCCGCGATGCAGAATCTCAGGATCGCGTCGCCGGCCGCTTTGGCGCGCTCCAGCTCTCCCGGCTTGTGGTGGTCGAACAGAATGATGGGGTGCATATTACCGTCGCCCGCGTGGAAAATATTGCTGATGGTTAGCCCAAAATCCTCAGACACCTTTTGAATGTGCCGCAACGTGGGAGCAACTTTCGTGCGAGGCACCACGCCGTCCTGCACGTAATACGAAGGACTCACGCGGCCCACCGCTCCGAACGCATTCTTGCGGCCCTTCCACAGCAACTCGCGCTCTAGAGCCGTCCGCGCAATCCGAACCTCGCGCGCCCGGCATCCCAGGCAGGATTGCTCAATCTGCAGCACCTGTTCTTCCACGGCTTCCCGCAAACCCTCCAGCTCGATCAACAACACCGCGGCCGCATCCATGGGATATCCAGCGTGCGTGGCTTCTTCCACCATGCGGAGCATGACGCCATCCAGCATCTCGATGGCCGCCGGCGTAATGGTGCGAGCGGTGATCTCGGCTACGGAATCCGCGCAGTCGCCGGGGGCATCGTAGATGGCGAGAATTGTCTTCACCACTTCTGGCTGGCGCATCAGCCGCACGGTGATCTTCGTCGTCAGCGCCATGGTCCCTTCTGAGCCCGTCAGCAGACCCGTAAGATCGTAGCCCGGTTGATCCGGCGCGACGCCGCCAGTATCGATAACACTGCCATCCGCCAGCACCGCCTGCACGCCCATCACGTGATTCGTCGTGACACCGTACGCCAGTGTGTGCGGACCTCCGGCATTCTCCGCGACGTTGCCGCCAATGGTGCAGGCTCTTTGACTGGAAGGATCGGGCGCGTAGAAATATCCCTGGCGTTCCACCGCCTGTGTAATCTCGATATTCACCACGCCAGGCTCCAGAAAAGCGCGCTCATTCTCCAGTTCGATCCGCACTATGCGATTCATGCGGGCGAACGAAATGACGATGCCGCCGGCGCGTGGTATCGCCCCGCCACTCAGCCCAGTGCCCGCTCCGCGGCCGACAATCGGGATTCCGAATTGATTGGAAATCTGTACGATGGCGGCTACATCCTCCGCCGATTGGGGAAATACCACCAGCTCGGGCCGCGCTGTATCCACGCTGCCGTCGTATTCATACAGCTTCAGATCTTCGGGTTGATCCAGATAGCCGCGCCGGCCCAGCAGATCGTGGATATTCTTCCGGGCTGCTTGTGTCAGCGTCAGAGGCCGTGAAGATATCGGCGAAGGCACCGGCTCCCTCACGGTCGCGGCTCTGTAACGCTCTTTAATCCGAGCCGCGAGCGTAAGCGACCGGTACTTTTGATGGTTGTCACGGATTCCCGTCTATAGCAGCGATCGAACGTAACTCACGATTTGAGGATCGGTCCACACCTTCCACTCGCCATTCACGTCGGGCAATCCTGCGTACTTCTGCAGAACTTTGCCATTGCGATCGATGATGTAGCTCTCCGGAACTTTGTATGTGCCGTAGCGGTAGTTGATATTCTCCTGGGGATCGCGAACGGTCTGGAAGGTGATCTGGAACCGCTGCAGCATGTTCCGGTACAACTCCTCTTTGCTGTCCACGCTAACGCCCAGCACTACCAAACCTTGCGACGCGAACATTTTCTGGATCTGATTCAGAGACGGGATCTCCTGCACGCAAGGCGCGCACCAGCTTGCCCAAAAATTCAGGATCAGAACCTTGCCGCCGAAGCTGGTGGGCGTCATCTCGGCGCCGCTCTCGGTCTTAACCCGGAAATTTGGGGCGCTGTCACCCGCCGCGACGACATGATCCTGAACCGAATACACGATCACGAAGGCCAGCACCACCAGCAAAATTCCCGTGGCCGCTTTGATAGCCAGATCCATCCTGTTTTGTTTCATCTAAGTCCCTGCGTTTCCTTACGCTTCTACTATAATCTAAGAGTATCCTATTGGCGCCTCGCGGCATCCAATGAGTGGGTTATGCTCATCACCCGTAAAGCTGAATTTTCTGCGTCGCACGTTTGTGCCCAACCATCGCTAACTCTGGAACAGAATCGCGCCCTCTACGGATTGGCAGCCAATCCGAACGGTCACGGTCACAACTATGTTTTGGAAGTGACGCTGGCGGGCGATCCAGACCCCGCAACCGGCATGGTTTTCGATCTCAAGCTGCTCAAGGAAATCATCCACAAAGCTGTGATCGAACCAATGGATCATCGCTTCCTGAATTACGAGGTCCCGCCTTTCGATAAAGTGGTGCCTACGGTAGAGAATGTCGCGGCCGAGATCTGGAATCGTTTGCGGCCGTCTTTCAACGGGGGCCGAGCCCGATTGCAAAACGTGCGGCTGTATGAAACCGAAGATCTATATGTCGATTACACGGGAGCCAGCCAATGACCAGGGTCACGCGCCGGTACAGGTTCGCGGCATCCCACCGGCTCCATTCCGAGCGATTCTCCGGCAGTGAGAATCGGGAGCTTTACGGCAAATGCAATAACCCACATGGCCATGGTCACGATTATGTTTTAGAAGTACGTGTGGCAGGGCCGCTCGATGGGGTGTCGGGACAAGTGGTGAATGTGTCAACATTGGACAGTTTGGTGGCTTCGCGGGTAATCCATGATTTCGACCACAAGTATATGAACGCCGATGTGGGCGAGTTCCAGAAGCGGGTTCCCACTTCCGAGAACATCCTGGGCGTCATTGAAGAGCGTCTGGCTGCGCATTGGCATTCCGCTTTTCCCGGCCAGTGGCCGCGTCTGGAAGCTATTCGACTACGGGAAACGGCGCGCAATTTATTTGAGTTGAGGGCAAGCTGAGAAATGAAGAAGAACAGAGCAGTTGTAAAAGTAATGCAACCGAAGCAGGACCAGGAATCCATTGCATCGTTGATGAAATCGTTGTTATTGAAGGTTGGCGAAGATCCGGCCAGGGAAGGCCTGGTTCGGACGCCCGAGCGCGCCGAGAAGGCTTTTCGTTTTCTGACCAGCGGCTATGAAACGGATATCGAAAGCATCGTCAATGGGGCGCTATTTTCCCGCGAGCACAACGATGGCATGGTAGTGGTGAAGGATATCGAATTCTTCAGCATGTGCGAGCATCATCTGTTGCCCTTCTTCGGCAAGATGCACGTGGCGTATTTGCCCAAGGACAAGCTCATCGGACTCAGCAAAATCCCACGCATCGTGGACACTTTCGCGCGCCGGCTGCAGATTCAGGAGCGGCTTACTCAGCAGGTGGCCGAATCCATTGAGGAAGTGCTGCAGCCGAGAGGCGTAGGAGTGATCTGCGAGGCACGCCACTTCTGCATGATGATGCGCGGCGTGGAAAAGCAGCAGTCCGGAACAGTGACCAGCGCCATGCTGGGCGCGTTCCGGGAACGTAAAGAAACGCGCGATGAGTTTCTCTCGCTGGTGGCGCATAAGAACCATCCGTTCTACTGAGGCTACAATCAACTAGATGCTCGACAACTTCCGTGAATTCCAAGCTGGGCCCGATCCTTTCGGCCGGATGTGGCAGGTGCACCTCAACTGGCTGCAGACCGGCATCTCCATACGTCACGCCGATACCGTGGATGTGAAATTCGCAATCTCCACCGAGGGCGAACCGTTCGAGGAGCGCGTTATCGCGTTGTTACATCCGGCTCTGCTGGTTCTGAGCAAGAACACAGGCCATCCGCTCACCGATGCCTGGTGCCTTAAGCTAGCCGCGCTGCATCTCAAGCACATGCTCGAAAACGGCGAGGACATGGAAAAAACGCTGGTCACGGTTCAGCCCGAGGAGCTGGATCGTTACGCGCGTGAACTGCAGACCGCCTAAACACGCCTAAGACATGCAGCCGCCGCGTCTGTTCGTCTACGGCACGCTCCGCCGCGGCTCACCAAACAAATTCGCGAAACTGCTGGAAGCGAGCTCACGATTCCTCGGCAACGCACGCATGCGCGGCCGCCTCCGTCAATTCAGCAACTACCCTGGCGCCGTCCTCTCGGATCAACCGGGAGAGTGGGTGCAAGGCGAGCTCTTCGAGTTGCAGGATCCAGGGATTCTACACACGCTCGACGAATACGAAGGCTCGGAGTTCCAGCGCGTTCCGGTAACTGTTTCGCTGGATGATGATCAAGAACTGGAAACCTGGGCTTACCTCGTCACACTTGCATGAACGCTATTGAGTCAGTTTGAAGTTTGGGCAGGTGCTATTGACTTGTATATATATTACGTGATATATATATTCTCAATGCCAGAGATTGATCCTCAAAGCTTTCTACCACTTAAGACGCAATGGTTCCACATAATGTTGTCACTCGCGGGCGGGGAGCAACATGGTTACGGAATCATGCAGGAGGTTCTGGAGCGTAGTGGCGGCAAAGTGCGGCTGTGGCCGGCCACGCTGTATGGATCCATCAAGCGGCTCATGGAAGCAGGATTAATTGAGGAATCCGACGAGCGGCCCGCACCGGAATTGGATGACGCGCGGCGCCGCTACTATCGGCTGACGGCGTTGGGCCGGCGAGTGCTTGCAGCAGAATGCGATCGTCTGCAGGAATTGGTCAGCGCAATTCGGCTCAAGCAGGCTCTGGTGACGGAATGAACTTAGCATTGCGGATCTACCTGCGCCTGGCGGAAGCTTTCCCGCACGAATTCAAGCTGGTTTATGGAACGGACGTTATGCAACTCGGGGAGGATGTGGTGGAAGAGATCGCAAAGCAAAATGGAATTGCTGGGCTGATCCGCCTGATCGCGGACATCGCGATTCGCGTACCGATGGAATACCTGAGTGAAATGCGCCGCGATCTGCGGTACGCGGTTCGAGCGTTGATCAAATCTCCTGGGTTCGCGCTGGTGGGCATCATTTCGTTGGGTCTCGGGATGGGTATCACGACGTCGGTGTTCAGTAAGATGTGGGCACAGCTTTTTCGCGATTTGCCTCGCGTGACGAATCCAGGCGAGCTGGCGATGCCGCAGAACCCGGTGTCCTATTACTACATCGAGCAATTTCGCGCTCAAAAAAGCTTGCTCGCGGGCGTGGCGGCGTTTCAGAACGGCGTGCCGTTCAACGTGGGGTTTCCAGGCAATGGAACTGCGAAGCCGGAGCGCGTTTTCGGACAACTGGTATCGCCCGAATATTTTTCAGTGCTGGGTGTCAAGCCGCAGCGTGGACGGGTACTCAATCCCGATCTCGACAAGCCCGGAAGTGCGCCGTCGGTGGTGATTACCGACCGTTTCTGGCGCAATCGGCTCAACTCTTCACCCGACGCACTAGGACAGACGCTGCGGCTGAACGGCCAGCCCGCGACTATTGTGGGAATCACGCCGCAGGGTTTCAAGGGCGTGTTGCCCTCCGCGCCCACTGAGCTATTTGTGCCGGTCACGGTGTCGGCCACGCTTGCGCCGGAACTCGCGAACGACGTGCTGCATAAACGTGACGCCAAAGTTTTCCAGGCGATCATCCGTTTGGCGCACGGTGTCACGATTGAATCCGCGGAAGCCGGCCTCGACACCGTCACACGCAATCTTGACCAGCAGGATCCAACAAATCCAAACCGCAATGACAAAGCACGACGCGTGACTCTGCTCGAGGGCGGCACGGTGATGCCGATGCCTCGCGACATGAAACCCGTGGTGGTTGGATTTCTGGCGGTGCTGATCGGACTGGTGCTCACCATTGCGTGTATGAATCTGGCGAACATGCTGCTGGCGCGCGGAGCTGCTCGACGCAAGGAGCTGGCCATTCGCCTGGCAATTGGCGCCAGCCGTTTTCGACTTATACGTCAGATGATGAGCGAAGGCATTTTAATCGCAATGCTGGGTGGCGTGGCAGGATTCGGGCTGGCGTATTGGCTTTCGATTCTATCCTCGCAAATGAAGCTGCCGCAGGCTGTGCCGCAAGATTTTGATCCCGGCATGGATTGGCGGGCGCTAGTGTTCACGTTCATCCTGGCGATCGTGTGCGGCATCGGATTCAGCCTGGCGCCCGCGCTGCAAGCGACCAGAGCCGATGTGGCGCCCACGCTCAAAGAGGGCGCGGCGATCCAGTTGCGCGGCTATCGTCGCTTCGGCATGCGCAACGTGCTGGTGGTGGGCCAAGTGGCGGGATCGCTGATGTTGCTGCTGATCACTGGATTCCTGGTGATCGGGATTAATAAGATGAGCGACATTCAAACCAAATTCGATGCGCACACGATGTATCTTTTGTCCATCGATCCGGTGCGGGACGGCTACGCGCCTGAAAAAGCACAAGCGCTGTTTGAAAAACTCCCCGCGCGGCTCAAGGCCGTCGGCGCGGTACGGAGCATCGCCCTGGCGGCCGAAGCGCCCTTTTCGCTCGCCAGTCGAACGGCAAAGCTAACTGTCGCGAAGGACTCCAGCGATCCCTCACCGACGATTAAATTGGTTTCGAAAGAAACCGTCGGCGCGGGCTATTTCGCCGCGTTGAGTGAGCCGATGTTGGCTGGCCGCGAGTTTTCCGAAGCCGATCAACGCATCGAAATTCCCTCCGATGGATCCAATGCAGTGGACTTGCCTATAGTGCTTAACCAAAGCGCGGCGCACGGGCTTTTCGGAAATGGAAATGCGATCGGGCAGCGGGTTACCGAAGACCGGCAATCGTATGATGTGGTTGGGTTGGTGAGCGACTTGAAAACCGGCATCCCGGACGAGGAGCAACCTGCGTCGGTGATGTATCTCCCGCTGACCCGGCGCGATTTTGCGACCCCACCCGCGGGTGGCATGGTGATTATGGTTCGCTCGGATGCGGGGGTGGATGCGCTCGGCGGCATTCGGCGCGAGATCGTTTCCATGGATCCGAATCTGGCAATCTTCGATGTACGGACGTTGGGCGAATACCTGGACATGACCCGCGCCATCATGCGTTTATCGCTTGAGGTCTACGGCGGCATGGGAGTGTTCGGGCTGGTGCTGGCTGCAATCGGGCTAGCCGGGGTGACGGCGTATGCAGTTGCACGCCGGCGTAAGGAGATTGGAATACGCATGGCGCTGGGTGCACGTAAGGCGCAGGTGCTGCGATTAGTGCTGAGGGAAGGCGCTACGCTGGTAACGGTCGGTACGGTGCTGGGTTTTCTGGGAACAATGCTTATTGTGAAGGCGCTTTCGGCGTTGACCAGCATTTTTGCCGATTCGTTTAACGTCACCACCAACGATCCGCGCTTAATCGTAGGTGCTCCATTGCTGCTGGCCGCACTGGCGCTGCTGGCCTGTTACATTCCGGCGCGGAGGTCGGCTAAAATTGATCCTGTGAAGGCCCTGCGACAGGAATAGCGGGGCCTACCTTGCGTGTGCGCTCGCTTCTTTCCATCCTCGGCGCGCTGGCACTTTTCAACGGCTTCGGTATTCCTGCGCGCGCCCAAGACGCTTCCAAGATTGTCGAACTGTACATAAAGACAGCCGGTGGCGTGAAGGCTCTCTCAAAAATTCAAACACTGGCAATCGAAGGGACGTTCACCAACGGCTCGGATGGAAAGGCCGGCACGTTCACATTGAATACGAGGCAGCCAAATCGCTATTATTCGGAACTGGTCGCGGACGGCAAGAACTGGATAGAAGCGTACAACGGCAAGTCAGCCTGGCACGAAAACGGCGCGGGCGAAGTGGCGACATTTCTCGGCGAGGAAAGCTCGCAATTGGAAGCAGCCGGGCAGTATTACAACGCGCGGCTGCTCAATTTGAAAAAGAACAAATTGTCCCTTGCGCTGGTGGGTCACGCGCAGGTGGCCGGCAAAGATACATTCGAAATCGAAGTGACGGGGGCGAATGGAATGAAACGCCACGTGTATTTCGATGCGGCCACGCATTTGATCGTGGAAGAAAAGGCGGCCATCGGCGGAGTTGAGGAAGCGAGGCTCTACAGCGATTACCGCAGCGTGGATGGAGTCAAGCTGCCCTATCACATCGAGATGCGGCGCGGTCACGACACTTACGAGGTTGGGGTGACGCGCGTGGAAGTGAATGGCGTCATCGCGGAGCGTGTGTTCGATTTCCCCGGCAAGTCGCAGGTGCAGTTGCCGGACTTAAAGGCGCTCTTTAAGAAGATAGACGATAACCAGAAAACCATCCGCAAGATCACGGAGAACTACACAGGCACGCGTACGGAGGAAGAGACGGAGTACGACGGAAGCGGAAAAGCAAAGAAGGTGGAGACCAATCAATATACTTTCTTTTATCTGGATGGCGAAGAGGTCTCGACGCTGGTCCAGAAGAACGGCAAGCCGCTGAACGAGGCCGAACAAAAGAAAGAAGACGAGAAGACCCGCAAGCGCATCGAGGAATTGCAAAAGCACGAGGCGAAGAAAGAAGCCAAAGAAGAAAAAGACAAGGTGCAGGGCAAGGATGAGAAGAACGGCGATCCGGGGATTGAAGTTTTTCTGCGCGCCTGCCGCTTCGCGAATCCGCGCCGGGAGCGCTTGCGCGGCCAGGACGTGCTGGTTTTCGATTTCGAGCCGAACCCCGAGTTCAAGCCGCAGAAGCTGGAAGAAAAACTCGTGCAGAAGCTGGCCGGCGTGGTGTGGGTTGACGAGAAAGCCCTGAACGTCGCGCGGCTAGAGGCGTACTTTGTCGGCGACATGAAAATTGCCGGCGGGTTGCTGGCGAATCTGCAGAAAGGCACGAGTTTCGTTATGGAGCAGGCGTTCGTCAATAACGAAGTGTGGCTTCCTACCTACGAAGAGGCGCATGTTGGCGTGCGCTTGCTGATGCTGAAAGGTTTCAAGGTCAGCGAGGTGACGCGCTATTCGGACTATCAGAGATTCAACGTGCAAAGTCTGGCTACCATCGGAAAGCCGAAGGAAGCGGCCGAGAAACCTGCCGCCGCGCCGCCGAAACCGTAATCGCGAGTTACCAGTTAGTGATTGAGCCGTCAGGCCGAAAGTACGTCTGGGCGCGATTGGTGACCGGCTGCGTGATCTCGCCGATTTGCGTAAGCTGTTTCTGGTCGATCTCAACGCCCAGCCCAGGCCGATCGTTCGGGTATAGTTTGCCGTTCTTGAAATCCACGAACACCGGCACATGCGGAACGCTCTTTCCCTGGAACGTGTACTCCATCAAAACTGGACCGGAAAACGTGCCCAGGCAGTTCACCAACGCCGCTGTTGCGATGGGGCCGGTGAAATGTGGAATGATGCCCACGAAGTGCGTTTCACAAATCGCGGCAATCTTCATCATCTCGGTGATGCCGCCGACATTCGGCAGAGTGGCGCGAACGTAATCGATGTCGTGGTTCTCGACCAGCTTATTGAAGTCCCACCGGTTGCCCCATTCTTCGCCGGCGGCGATGGGAACTTCAACATGGCCACGCAGCTTGGGTAGATCCTCCTGAAATGCTTCGGCGCGAACGGGATCTTCGACGAAATACGGCGCGAGGTCTTTGATCAGGCCGCAACCGCGAATGGCTTCCGAAAGATCAAACCTCTGGTGAAAGTCGACGCACCAATCGCCATTTTTGCCGACACCCTCGCGGGCCTGGACGCACTCATCGTAGAGCCGGTTCAGCGCTGCGTGAGTATTGAAGGTGGTATTCGGGGGCAGGTCCGCGGCGCCGATGCGAAAAGCCCGGTAGCCCGCGGCGATGGTAGCCTGCGCGCGTTCTTTCATGCCCGTTCCGGATTGAATGCCGGGGATGATTCCCGAGGTGCTGTAGCATTCACAATAATTGCGCACCATTCCGCCGAGGACTGCATGTACGGGCAGGTTCAGCACTTTGCCGCGGATGTCCCACAGAGCCAGGTCGAGAGCGCCGAGGGCGTGCATTTTCTCACGGCCCGGAGGGTAGAAAAAAGCGCGGGACATATCCTGCCAAAGCCGCTCGATATACTGCGGATCCTGGCCGATCAGGCGGCCGGCGCATTGTTCCAGCGTGTCCTTAGATCCGCCTTCGCCGATCCCCGTGATGCCTGCATCGGTTTCGACGGTGACGACGTGGTCGCTTTGGTTGAAGAGCGGGTTCGGGTTCGGAGGCGTGTAAATCAGCACCCGGGTGATCTTCATTTTGGAGATGGAAGCGCGTGCGGCAGGGGCAGCGAGAGGCGCTGCCAGCATGGACTTGAGGATGGATCGGCGATTCATAACTTGCCCGGCTAACAGCGTAGCGCAGTTGAGTAAATGCGGGGCCGTTGGAGGAGTGGGCCGAGCCGCGGCCAGCAGGAAGTGCCTTTGGGCCGCTGGCCCACCAAAGAGTACGGAGATGCCTTATGGCGCACGCACTTTTGCGTGCTGCATCGACACTCGTGTCGATGTCCGCCCGACGCCGAGACGAGTCTCGGCGCAGCACGCAAGAGTGCGTGCGCCACGAAGGCATCTTCAACGGAGCGATACCGCGAGTGTGGCGCTTCCTGCCGGGCGCGGCTCAGTCAGAAACGCTCGCGTTCAATCGTGGACGCTTGGTCCGTAATGTCAGATCCACCGTGATCGGGTTATGATCTGAGATCCGTTCGGGAATACTATGATTCAGCTCGGGGAGTGTCCGCCCGTAATAGGGAGTGAGCGGAGGTTCCTCCCAGATTTCGTTTGGCCGCGTGGTTCCAGCAGGCCGGACAAATATCCAGTCGAGTTTGTAGCGGCCGATTGGGCCGTACGCTTTTCCAAGTTCGTTAGTCGCCACAAATCCCTTTTTGCCGCGCTCGTTGGAGTTGGCAAGCGTCCCTGTGTGGCCGTTGAAGGAATGTTCCTTGTCGCCCCGGAAGTCGAAATTGTTTCCGTCTGTGAATCGAAACTTTTCTAAAGTCGAGAAGAACTTTGCTTCCGGATTCTCACCCATCAGTGGAATGCTCGCTCTGGTGGGGTCATCTACTTTCCGCGCAAATCCTACTACTCCCAGAGTGACGTTATAGGCCCATCCCAGGGGCGTCGCGAACCGAATAGCTTCGGTGGCGCCTTCTTCGGCCCACCACTTTCCGTTTCCGAAGCGCTGTTTTAGAGCACGCGTTACACTAACCGGGACGCCATTGTGAGTGGATGTATTCATGTCACCGGCCAATATGACAGGGTGTTCAACATTCGCGACCTGGTCCAGGATTTCTTCCAGCTGTTTTCGCCGCATGGCGGGTGTGGTGACGTCTTCCAAGTGCGTGGCAACTACCGTCACCGCACCGGAAGGCAGGTCGGGGTCAACAATGTCGGCCAGAAGCATCATCCGCCCGCCTCGGCGGACCTGCCGAATCAGTTGCTCTTTAAATATCGCCGCGCTCACTTTGCCTTCCGCCTTTATGGCAACCGAGGTCTTTTTTTCGTCGGCGTACCAATCATGACCCTGGGCCTGGAACGGAATCAACCGCACGTTTTGCAATCGATAGCGGCTGAGTATCGCCGTGCCATGCATGCCCCGATAGCGCTGCGGGTCCGGTTTCATGATTTCTTTGACACGTTCGATCATCTCGGACCGGCTGGCATTCGGTTCCGCATAAGCCTCTTCGACCTCCTGTACGATCACTTGTTGATCAAGGCCCATGGTGATGGGATCCACCTCAACAAATTCCACTCCATATGCGTAGTTCATTCCTATTGCATCCGCAAGCTCGGCTGCCACGTTCCGGAATAAGGTGCGGTTCATGCCCCAATCCACTTCGTTCAATACCAGCAGGTCGGCCTGTTCTATATGGCCGATTTGCTCGCGAATTCGGGCGCGTTCACTTGCGGATGCCTTGGAACTTTTCTCATCCATCAAGGAATTGAAGGCGTTCGGATCGGTGAAGGCCAGTCGAATAGCATCGAACTCCAGCCCGCGCTCGATGTTCCACTGCACCGTTCGCAAAACTTTCCGTGTACCGGCCGAGCTGGGCTTCAAAGGCGTGCGGCCAGCGTCGGATGCGTTGTTGCGGACAAAAGGAGTTGTCAGCAGTTTGTTCAATTTGTCGCGCAGCGGCGGGGGTGGAATTTCCTGCTGATAGAGTTGAACGATTTCGTCAAAGGTCAATAGTTGCGGATCGGCGGGCGGTTGCGCAAGTGAAGGGAAAGTCAAAACCAGGAGGAGTGGGGCGACACATAGGGTCCCTCGGATGCTTAACATGCCAGTTAGATGCGCGAGCGGCTACTATGTTTTACGTGAGCGTTCGTAATTTCTTTGAAAGTACCAAACCAACGACGTTCCGCCGGCCATGAGGAACCC
>DASYNU010000306.1:0-3561 GCA_036008345.1 Bryobacteraceae bacterium | reverse complement strand
GTTTTGAACTCCTGCGCGAGCGGCTTTGCGAAGATGCCGAACGTATACACCAGCAGCGGCGCCAGGCCGAAGCACTGGCCCACGATCGCTACGACAACCATCCACCAGCCCCGGAACACGCGATGTTGGGTTGCCGCCATGTTGCACTGAGTATTACATGGGTGCCGCGCGGCTCGGAAGCCGTGAAAAAATCGGCAGGAGCGCCGGGTTGGCAGACGAAAGCGAACCGATTTTTTCACGGCTTCTCACTCTTGCCGTTAAAATCCGGTTGACCTTATACCATGGTATAGGGCCGACAATTAATCTCCGATGCGGATTGGCGATTTGGCGAAACAGGCGGGCGTGAATATCCAAACCGTCCGGTTCTATGAGCGCGAGCAGGTTCTGCGCCAGCCGCCGCGCACCAGTTCCGGTTATCGCTCGTATTCCGATCTTGACCTGCGGCGCCTGGTGCTGATCAAGCAATGCCAGAATCTTGGATTCACGCTGAAGGAGATTCGCCAATTCGCTGCCTTGCACGATTCTTTGCCATCCGCTTCCCCCTCGGATCCGAAACCTTTGCAGGCTATTTTGCGAATGGTGGAGGAACGGCTGCGGCTGATCGATGAAAAAATTGGTGGGTTGCGGGACATGCGTGCACATCTTCTGGAACTGATAGCGCAAGTTCGGAGGCCGGCCGGCGGGGAATGTCCTGGACGGAAGGTGCGCCGATAATGTCCTCGGTGGGGGCGCATCCAAGCTCACCAATTCTCGCGCCCTTCATCGAGTCACTCCATTATCGCCCACGCTCGTCCGAGGTTCCGGTGGAATCCTCGGGCGTCTGGCCCTTTTCTGCAATACAGCGGCGCCTGCGTCATTTTATGATGGACGCATGATCGAGAATCGTTCCGCGCCCCCTGGCCCGATTGTTCCCGGCCTGAGTTACGACGATGTTCCGAAAGCGGTCGAATGGTTGTGCGGAGCTTTCGGGTTCAAAGAGCGCCTGCATACGCCTGCTGAAGCCGACGGGACCATCCACCACACGCAGTTGCTGGTTGGCGAGGGCTCTATGATTTTAACGGGCGTTCCCAAGGCCGAGCGCGGCGGGGCCGCTTCGAAAGCTGCGCATGGTCCCATGGTGTACGTCGAAGATGTGGATGCGCATTTCGAGCGCGCCAAGAAGTTCGGCGCGAAGATCGTCAATCCGCCGGCCACTCACATGTTCGGCGAGAGACAGTACTCGGTGGAGGATCTGGCCGGATATCGTTGGGCGTTTTCTCAATCCGTCGCTGACGCGGACCCGCCGGAATGGGGCGCGCAGGTAGTAGACATCGAGAGCAGTGTGGCGCCGGTGCGCCGCCCGCGGCTGTGCTACCTGGAGATTCCCGCGGTGGACGTTCACCAATCCGCCGCGTTCTACGAAAAAGTATTCGGCTGCAACATCCGGCATCGGGACAGTGCTCGGCCCAGCTTCGATTTCGTCAGGGGCAACGTGAGCGGAGCCTTCGTGACAGGCAGGCCCATCAGCCGCGAGCCTGGCCTGCTGCCGTATATTTGGGTGGATGGCATCGACGGCGTTTTAACACGCGCGGTATCTCACGGTGGCGAAGTGGTGGAGGCGGTGCACCCGGACCACCCCGAAGGCACGTGCTGGATCGCAACTTTCCGCGATCCGGCGGGCAATGTAATCGGGTTATATCAAGAAGCGCCTCGCTGAGAATAGGCACCGAGCCGGTGCCTTTGCCCGCCGCTATTTGGTAGTGTCCTAATTTGGCTGTTGGGATTGGCAATGGTCCTAGGTGAATCGGTTATAGGCTGGCGGACCGCCGACCGCGAATTTACTTGGATACATGTTTTTGCCGGTATCTTTGGCTATCCAGTTCAACTTAGAGACTCTGTAGATATAGCAAAATCTCGTTTCGCGTGGCCGCTCGGAAAAATCCAAATAATTAACGAATCCATAGGCGCACACAAAAATTACATGTCCCTCAATGAGGGATACTTGCTCTTTCGACAAAGCGCCATCTTCAAGGGGCCGCTGGATCACGAACGATTGATCGGGAGCCTTCACGTATCCGACCGGAATGTAATCGGCCCTCTCCACGCCAAACTTGTAGTTGGGTTCTTCTGGCAAATCTGGTACGGGGGGAGTTACCCCACGCTTCTTCGATTGCAAATGAAAGCGCACACCAGCACTGACTATCCTCGCTGGAGTGCTGCCGAAGATTTTGAGAGAACACCCAAAAAATGGTATCCCAGCCAAGGCGGACAGTTCCTCGGGCGTATCGCAGGAAATATCTGGTTCGTTAACTTTGTCCACAAGAACCCACGCCCGCTGGCTATTAGCCTGAAGCGTCTCTTGGGCTTCAATAGTGCGGAGCGTGCGGAGCGCAGCATCTACGCCGCGCCAGCCGACCCATATAAGCAAGCCAGTGAATACAGCAGCAGCACCTGCGAAGAAGAGCGTCCATCTCTCAACATGAGATGCGTGTTCTTTATCCTTCTGTGCTTCGGCGGTCTCTTTCTCGCTCTTGGGCCGTTCATGAGTCTCAACAATCAGCGGAGAACTCTGCGTGCCCACCTGTGCGGAATGGGCATTGTCTCCTGCGAGATTGGACTGTTGTTTTGGTTTATGACTGGGCTCTACCCCCACACCTGGGGCTTGCCCCCACAATGGTTGCCAGTAATTTGGAAGCGCTGTGAGCATGAACACAAGGAGCGACTTCGGCATGCACTTACTGTATCACAAAAACTATTGACAAGCTCCGCCTTTTCGTATTACAATAACGACATGCCTAACGTACTCAGCACGGACAAGCAAATCGGGATCATTGGCGCACTGTGCGAGGGTTCAAGCATCCGCTCAATCGAGCGTACTACTGGCGTGCATCGCGATACCATCATGCGCCTGGGAGTTCGTGTCGGCCAAGGCTGCACTGCTCTGCTGGATGCCAAGATGCGCAATCTGGACTGCCATCGGTTGGAGATGGATGAGATTTGGGGATTCGTCGGCAAGAAGGACCGGCATGTTCGCCCTGGCGATGATCCACAGTTCGGGAATGTTTGGACATTTTGCGTTATTGACGCGGATACCAAGCTGGTTCCGACATTCCGGGTCAGCGGAGATCGCGACGTAAAAACCGCTACCGGCTTCGTGCTAGACGTAGCGGATCGGATGAAGAACCGAGTCCAGATTTCCACGGACGGTCTAGCGGCTTATGTGGAAGCCATCGACTGGGCCTTTGGCGGCAACGTCGATTACGGCCAGATCATCAAGACCTACGGAACCGAGGAATCAGTAGAAGCTCAACGTCGGTACAGCGCCCCGAAGATTAGCTCCATCGAAAAGAAAGGGATCTTTGGGCGTCCCGATTTCGATCTTATCTCGACCAGTTTTATTGAACGGCTGAATGGTACGACGCGGCTGCACATGCGGAGACTGACTCGTCTCACCTATGCTTTCAGCAAAAAGCGCGAGAACTTTGAGGCGGCTGTTGGTCTTCATTTCGCCTATTACAATTTCGTCAAACGCCACATCACACTCCGCTGCACTCCGGCTATGGCTGCTGGCATTGAGCAATC
>DASYNU010000305.1:0-8597 GCA_036008345.1 Bryobacteraceae bacterium | reverse complement strand
CAACACCATCAGAACCGCTCCACAGGCCATGTAGATGGAACGGCGCAGGGTGTCGCCCACCAACATCCGCGCGAATGGGTCCACCGCGAATCCCCAGTCCTTCTGGAAAATCAAGTTATTCAGACTGGCTCTCAACGCGTTCATCCTGGCTTGTGCCTGCTGGATGCTCACTCCGGCTCGCAGGCGCCCAATGGGGTTGAGCCAATGCGGGCCGCGATTCATTTGATCCGGCGCGAATATTAGCGGCGTCCAGAACTTAGCATCGTCACGATCAAAACTCCCCCGCGGTAGAACACCGATGATTCTGTGGGGTTCACCGTCCAGCATCAAATCGCGGTTTAGAACACCAGGATCGCTGGCAAATTGCGTTTGCCAGAACGCGTGGCTTAGCACTACAACCGGAGCCGCTCCCGGCTGATCTTCCCGCGGTGCGAAGGTGCGCCCGATTTGAGGCTTCACGCTGAACACCTGAAAGTAGTCGGTGGACACCTGCTTGCCCGAAACGCGCGCCGGATCGCCGCCGGTCACCACCGCGGCGCTGGTTGGGTTCTCCGCCGACAATGCCTCGAAGATATCGCTCTGCCGTTTCCAATCCAGGAAGGTAAATGTGGTGGTGCCGTTGCGCCCGCTCCCCGTTGGAGTGGATTCCCACACCCTTACCATGCGCTCCGGCTCAGGGAAGGGAAGCGGTTTCAACATCACGGCATCCACGATACTGAACATTGCAGTGTTGGCGCCGATGCCGAGAGCCAGCAACCCGATGGTAACCGCGGCGAACGCTGGATCCCGGGCGAGCGAAGCCATTCCGTAGCGCAAGTCTCTCAAGAGGTTGTCCGCCCACCGGACGCTCCGTTGATCGCGATGCTCTTCCTTCATCTGTTGGACTCCTCCAAAACGACGGTTGGCCTCACGGCGAGCTTCTTCGGGTGCGAGCCCGGCCGCGATCGCATCCTGCTCGGCCATTTCCATGTGAGCCAGGATTTCACCCTCCAACTCCCCATCCAGACGCCGCTTGCGAAACAGCGCCGCCAGACGTCGAGCCGCCAGTCGAAGTGATCGAGCAGGCTTCACGACTTCGCCTCCAGTTTTGTTTTAACGAAGAACCGGGCCACCAGAGCGGTCGCCCTCTCCCAGTTCGTAACCTCGACACTGAGTTGCTTGGCTCCAGCCCTGGTCAGCGAATAGAACTTGACCTTGCGTTTGGTCTCGGAAACGCCCCAGCGCGTGCGAATCCAGCCTTGCTCTTCCAGGCGTATGAGAGCTGGATAAATCGATCCCTGGTTCAATCGTAGGAGGTTCTCGGCAACCTGCTCAATTCTCCTGGCGATGCGGTAGCCGTGCATCGGCCCCATGCTGTCCAGCGTTTTGAGGATCAGCAGATCCAGGGTTCCGTAGGGGACGTCCGTTTTGTGTTCAGACATGTTGACTGCCAACAGCTATATACTACACTAGACAACCTGTAGCTTGTCAACATCTCTGAGAACGTCCCGGCCAGAATCACTCCAGCGGCGGCTCGCCTATCAAGGATGGTTGTTAGCCGAAGCTGCTTCGAGTTGCCGCAGCACAAACGGATTGTTGGGCAGTTTGCGATTCCAATACCGCCAGAGCTCCAGGCGGTCTGCCTCAAGTGCTACAGCCTTGTCGTCCTTGCCCGTACGGCGAAGCAGCATGGCGAGTGAAGCGTTGAGTCGCGAAACATAAGCAGAATTAAGCAGGTCGTTTCGCGGGTCAGGATTCGAGGCCGCGATCTTGCGGAACAGCTCCTGGTAAATTTCCAGGGCCTGCTCGGGCTGACCGGTCTCAGCGTAATGATCCGCAAGAGCTCGCAGGGCAGTATCAGCCTCGCTGCCCGCCCGGATGCTCCCGGCGGGGTAATCTTTCGTTTCGCTCAAGAGCCGCAAAGCTGCGTCAATTCTGTCTTTCGCATCTTTCTCATGATGCATCCAGCGCGCGGCGTAAGAGGAGCCGGCCAACAGGAGCGTTTCTAAGCGGCGTGCAGCGACATCGTTCGGGACTTCTCGGATCCTTACGAGCGAGTGATCATAGACCTCCAGCGCCCGCTTCGGATCGCTGTGCCGCAAGACATCACCCAAGTAATGCCCGGCCAGGGCCACCACTGAGCGGCCCTCATAATAGTCGGAATCCTTCTGCGCGAATTGTTCCATAGCGTCGAAGGCTTCTTGGAGCGGAACGGCGGCTTCGAGCGGGCGGTTCAGATTGACGCCGCCGTCCTCTCCCAGAATGAGTCCTTCCCGGGAGCGGGTTTGGGAGAGAATCAGCCCGTTATACGCGGGATAGGGGTTCTCGCGAAGTAGTTTCTCTAGTTGCTTTTTCGACTCCTGCATCGCGTCGCGCGCCCCTTGGAAGTCTCCCAAATACATGAGCCCCCCGGCGAGCATATTGAACGCTTGCGCGCGCGGCCCCGGCACCGTTGGAGTTTCCGTGGAGATTTCGATCCCCAGCCGGGCATAGCGAACCGCGTCCGAAAATCGGTGCAGACCCAAGTGAACCTCAGCCAGGTCTCCGTACATATAGGTTGCGCCGTTGATCTCGCGCCTCGTCAGATTCCCGAGCCGCACTAGGCGGTCAAAAGCTTCGATCACCTGAGGAGAGTAGGCGAGCACTTGCTGGAACCTGCGTTCGGCATAGGCGGTGACCGCGCGATCATGTGCAACATTAGCCGATAACCAAAGCGCTTGGCGGTTGTTGGGATCTGTTCCCAGAACTGAATCGGCGAATGTATTCGCCTTGCTCAGGCTTTTTTCCGCCTCGGCATACTGGCCCTGTTGGTTCCATTCGGGAACTCCCTGATTGCGGGCGACTCTAAGATATGCTTTGCTGACTTCCAGAGCCAATGCTCGATCGTGGAGAGCCTCCCCGCCAAGACCTTCCAGGTACTGGATCGACAGAGAGATGAGCTGATTCCGAAGCTTGAGGTCGCTGACTCTGATTTCCGTTTCCAGATCGAGGAGTCTGCTCGAAAGCGCATGCAATTCGCCAAAGCGGCGTTCTGCAATAATGCGCTGGCGATTTGCGACGTACAAACCGGCCGAGAGACTGATCACCACCAGCGCAGCCGCAATCACGGGGACCCAGTACCTCCGCAGAAACTTGCGCACTCGATACCACGCATTGCCCGAACGCGCCTTTACCGTACGCGACTCGAGATACGCACCGAGATCCTCAGCCAATTGTTCAACCGTTCCGTAGCGCTCCTGCGGATCCTTGCGCAAAGCCTTCAGCAGGATAAATTCCAGATCGCCCTTCAACTCCGGCGCCCATCGGCTAGGGCGGGTCACTTCGCGCGTGGTCACTACCCGCGCGATTGCTTCGGGCGAGTGGTCCTCGAATTCGTGCGCGGGCTGGCCCGTGAGCAACTGATATAACACCGCGCCGAGCGAATAAATATCCGTCGCGGTACTGATCCTTCCACCCGTGACCTGCTCGGGACTGGCGTAGTCGGGGGTCAGCATACGCATGCTGGTCATGGTGGAATCGGTGGCTACATCCAGAATTTTGGCAATGCCGAAATCCAGCAGCCTTGGTTCGCCTTCAGAAGTCACCAGGATATTGCTAGGCTTCAAATCACGGTGAACGATGAGATTCCGGTGCAGGTAACTGACCGCCGCGCAGACCTTGAGAATCAGGCTGACTTTCTGCCGTATGCTCAGCCCGGCGCAAAAGATATCGATAGGCTTGCCTTCCACGTATTCCATGGCGAGGAATGGCAGGCCGTTTTCGACGTGTCCAGCGCCCAGCATGCGGGCGATATTCGGATGAGTCAGCGAAGCGAGAATCTGCCTCTCCTGCAGGAAGCGTTCGCGCTGAGTAGCGCCCGCGCCCGGCGGCAGCAGCTTCACAGCCACTTGCTGGGTCACCTCTCCGTCTGCTCGCTCAGCCAGGTACACCGCACCCATGCCGCCGCGCCCGATCACATCCAGCAACCGGTATGGCCCACAGCGCCAATCGCTGGGGTCGAGCTGCGGGAGCGCCCGGCTGGCGGCAATACTAATGTCGCGCTGCAAGAACGAACTCGCGCCGGAGTCAAACGTCAGCAACGCCTCCACCTCTTGGCGCGTCTCCTCATCCACCGCATGCTCGGCGAAGTACTGCGTTCGGGCCTCCGCAGGTAAATCCGCCACTTTGTGAAACAGTTCTTCAATGCGAGCATTCATCCGGCAAGCTCCTTGTGAAGCCATGCCTGGCCGATGCGCAGCTCACGGCGAACCACGTGCACGGAGATATTCAACGCGGCAGCGGACTCCTCCGCCGTCATGCCTCCGAAATAGCGCATCTCAATAAGCTGCACCTTCAGCGGATCCGTTTGCGCCAATTTCTCCAGAGCCTCGTCTAAAGCCAGCAAGGCTTCATCCGGTTGCCGGCCCAGGTCCGGAATCTCGGCCAGATGCACCTCCTCCATGGCGCTTCGTTTGGCGGTTGCGCGCGTCCGGGCCAAGTCAACCAGGATCTGACGCATTAGCCGGGAGGCAATCCCATAAAAATGCGAGCGGCTCTCGTACGAAGGTTGCTGACCCTGTGCCAACCGGAGAAACGCTTCGTGAACCAGCGCCGTGGTGTCCAGGGACCGCTGCTTGCCCTCCCTTCGCAGATGTCCCGCCGCCAGTTTCTTGAGTTCGTCGTAAACCAGGGGAATGACCGTATGCAGGGCTTGCTGATCGCCGGCGCGGACGCGTTGTAGGAGTTCGGTGATCTGCATCGCCGTCTGCCATGATACAGCACGCCTGGGGGAGCCGAACGGCATTTCATTATCTTCGCGGGATCGTAACTCCATGAATTTGAATGGTATTGGCGCAGCCTGTCAGCACTGGATTTTCTGCTACCGCACTTCTACCTGCGTAAAAGCGGGTTGGTTTTGGACTAAAAAGAATCGCGCCCGCGGCGCTCTAATTGTTCGTTCGAACTTGCGCATATAGAGGGTGAGTAGCTGTAGATGGAAAGCGTCTGAGGTGATCGCATGACACGAGGAATCGCAACTATTCCAAGCATTGGATTGGCCTTGGCCACGGCCCTGCTGGCCACGCTCCCAGGATTTGCCGAGCCTAGATTGCCATCGCCGACCACGGTCGCCGAGTGCACATCCGTGTCAGGAGTGGTTGTCGACAACCCCGTTAGCTGTTCGGCCGGCGGGGGCGTTGCGCAGGTCACACTGGCGCCCTTTGCCGAGTGTCGTCGTCGGCTACCGCCGGCCCTTTTATGTCCTCCGGCGGATTTGCCGACCTGGTCTACGATTTCGAAGTCGTGGGCGCCAGCGTCGGGGATGTTGTGCCCCTGCTTTTCACAGCCAATCTGGTAACCAACGCAAACTCAGCGAGCGACGGATTTGCCAAGTATGACCGTCGGTACTTCCATTACTTTTCCCGACGCCAAGTCGACGCAGGTTGTCGCCTGCACGAACGAGGCGCTCTGCACGCAATCCGCCGACTTCTCCGGAACATTCGAAGTATCTGTAGAGTCGGGGTTCTTAAACGATGTCAACCTTGAGGCGGTTTCGGGTGAGGTCAGTTCGGCTGGGCCGGAAAATTCGTCCGCAAGCGCCGATCCCTTGATCGTGATCGATCCCTTGTTTGCCAACGCGGCAGACTACAGCATCGTGCTCAGCCCCGGTGTCGCCAATGCGGTGGAGTCCGGTGTTCCAGAGCCGAGTTATGTTCTCCTCATCGGGGGCTTTGGCGGGGATAGCGTGGGCGATTCGGCGCCGGACTTAGCGTTCTCTATCCTGCGGCGGAGCAAGGAGAGTGCGACGATAAGGCAACCGCGGGAGGCTCTGATAATTCGCCGGTGCTCAATGTCCCAGGCCATCCCGCATGCGCTGCAGGGCACTTTCGATCCGGCTCGTCTCCTTCGCGATCCGAGCCGGATCTCTCAACCGGATTGCCTCGGCCAAGCCCGGCAGCGGCTGGCCCTCATATAGGGAATAGATGTTCCAGCCATAGATCACATCCCGGTACCAGCGCTCAGCCGGACTCGCGCTTTCATCCAGCAGCGTTTGCTCCAGGTGCGCCAGTTGGTCGTTCAGCGCTGCCCGTGCCTCATCCGTTCCCCCTCCGGCTTCCAAGTCGGCGTCCGCGCGATGTTCCAGCGCCTCCGCCCGGGCAGCAATCTCCCGCGCAAGCGCCTTCGCGGAACCTAGATCCAGCTTGGCGATTTCGTTGCCATCCTGATCCCGCGCCCAGCCTGCCGCGCTATCCAGATACTCGGATATCTTCTTCGCGTAGTGGGAGTAGCGGAAGGGCAGCAACTGCGCGTCCGCCAGCCGCATCACGGCCAAGCCGAACATCTGCGACATCGTACGCGCCACTTGAAATCCGGGATCGCTGAAATGCTCCACGAAGTAGCGCGAGTCGTAATTGGAATGGTAGGTGCCGTAGCTGCCGTCGAAATCGAACTGCATGGATAGCGTGGGAAGGCCCAGGTAGTCCTGAAACGCCACGAAATCGGCGCCGCTTCCGAGCGCGGCTAGTTCTACTCCGAAATCCTTGGAACCACGGCGGCGCTGCTCGGCGGGCTGCTTTCGCCATTGACTGGCGCGCCAATCGTCATAGACGCTACTCTTTCCGTTAAGCCCAGGAACATCTTTAGCCAATTGAACAAGGAAATCGCGCAAAGACGGTGTGCCGCCTCCGCCAAATTGCCCGCGCATGAAAAGATCGGTATTGATGTAGGCGACCGCCTTCTCGCGCAACTGTTTCTCGAAAGCCTCCGCATATTCGGTGGATCCTACCAAGCCAAACTCCTCGGCGTCCCAGAAAGCGAACACGATGGAACGGTCCGGAACCCAGCCGCGCTTGTGCAGCGCCCCCAGCGCTCGCGCCGTTTCATACACAGCGGAAGTGCCGCTGCCCGGATCCATGCCTCCGAAAGTCCACGCGTCATGATGCGTTCCGAGGACCACCCAGCGCTCCGGATTCCGTCCACGCAGCCGGCCGATCACGTCATGGATGGTTCGCCATCCCGCGTCCATCCGGACATCCAACTTAACCACCGCCGGTCCCGGGCCCAGGCGATAAGTGAACGGCAAAGCACCCTGAAACCCAGCGGGAACCGCCGGACCGCGCAACTGCGCCAGGATCTTCGAAGCCTCTTTGGACGAAAGAACCACGGCCGGGATGCGTGGCAATGTCGGCGCCGTAGCCGGCTCCAGCACCGCCGCACCCGATCGCGCAGCAATACCAGGCGATAGCGGATCGCCATGCCAGAACCAACTGTACTTGCCATTGCCGCGCTGCAGCATGAAATCGGCGCGCCAAGGGCCTTCCGGCCACGCCAACCCCTTGGCGTAGCCATCATCCGCCGGATCACTATAGATGATAATGGCCGCCGCGCCGCGCTCCTCGGCGGTGTGGATCTTCACTGCCCGATGGCTCCGCGCATAACGCGCGATCACGATCTTGCCCTTTACGTCGACACCCGCCGCAGCCAGTTGGTCATAATCCGGCGGCAGTCCGTAATTGACATAGACGACCGGCGCCGTGACGGCCCCGGAAGCCGAGTAGGCCACGAACGCCGGCCCCAGTTCCGGGTTTGCCGAATCGGGATCCATCGGATTGGCCGGCTCCCGAACGCTCAGCGCTTCCTTCGACGGTTCCACCAACTCGATCGCGATGGATTCGGGCGTGGAAAGATATACCTCGAATTGATGGACTTCGGTCTCGAGACCAGCCTCAGCCAGCCGCTTGCGAAGCATCTCCGCCACTGCATTCGAAGCGGGTGATCCGGCAATGTGCGGCCTTCTGGTCAGGGCAAGATGCAATGCGGAAATGGACTCTGTCGAAAGCTCCGCGGTGAATGCCGCTTCGTCCTTACGTTCCTGGACCAACGCTGTGCTGGAGAATCCCAGCCGTCCTTCAGGAACGGGGGGTTGCGATTCGCACAGCAGCGCGAACGCAAGTAGAAAGCAGACAAAATATCGCGACATGCCGGCGCCGACAGGCCATCGTAGCACGCTTGCAGGCGCGTCTAGCCCGCGAAAATCGTGTCTGACAATTCCTGCATCGGCTGCGAACGGCCGGAATATAAATCAGCCTGGCTTGGGATTTCGTTGGGCTGGCGCGAGAGGTCAATATTTCCCTTGATAAACCCGCCATCCTCGATGACGATCCCGGCCGAGTGGATATCGCCGATAAATCTGGCACCCTTGCGGATGTAGACCTTCTCCACTGCCTCAACTTTGCCTTCGATGGAACCCAGCACTTCCACCTCACGTGCAATCACGTTGGCTTTGACTTCTCCATTTGCGGCGATAGTGAGACGATGTTCAATCATCTCGATGGTTCCTTCCACTTCGCCTTCGATGGTCAGATCTTCGCGGCTCTCGATCTGTCCTTTGAAAACGACACTCTTTCCGAGAATAGCCTTCACAGCCGGTGGCTGGAATGCGGTGGCAGCAGACATGGGGGACTCCTTAAACTCTTAAGCTGTCTGGCAGATTCCGTTATAAGTAGTGATCGGCGTCACGGTTGCGATTCTTTAGGCGCCGCCGTTCCGGCGACGCCGTTGTTCGGTTATTCGGTTATTCGGTTGTTCGGTTCGGCCTTTTGGGGCGCTCTGTTCTTATCGGCTACTTGCTACGGCTCCGT
>DASYNU010000304.1:0-6304 GCA_036008345.1 Bryobacteraceae bacterium | reverse complement strand
GCGCAGCGCATCTGCAAACAGCTCACCCAGTAGGAAATTCAATCGCGCGATGGTAGCCGTATGTGTGGCCGCGTTTGAAATGGAAAGGATTGCCTCGCGAACCTCCGGCCCGTACGGAACGGTTTTCCATGCCACCATTTGGATGGTTTCGCCGATATCCACCACTGCGACATCAATGCCGTCTACCGAAGTGCCGCTGATCAAACCAGCCACGCGCACTAGCGCTTCAGCTCCTGTTGAAGATCGTTTAATAGTTGCAGGGCTTCGATGGGCCGGAGCTCATCCAGCTTCAAGTTGCGGATCCGCTCGGCAATTTGATAATTCACCGGCTCGAACATTTGGATCTGCATTGGGGGTGCAGAACGCGGCGCCAGCTCCTCAGTTACAGCCTGCTCCGAACGTTCGTGCAGCGCCAGGATCTCTCTGGCACGTTCAATCACGGACACTGGCAGACCGGCAAGCCGCGCCACTTCGATTCCATAGCTGCGGTCCGCGCGACCGGGTTCCACCTTGCGCAGAAAGATAACCTGGTCGCCGGCTTCCTTCACCGAAACATGCAGATTGCGGACTCCGGGCATCTGGTCCGCCAGCTCAGTCAGCTCATGGTAATGTGTTGCGAAAAGCGTGCGGGCGCGGATGCGCTGATGGATGTGTTCGATCACCGCCCAAGCGAGCGACAGTCCGTCGTAGGTCGCGGTGCCGCGGCCGATTTCATCCAGCACCACCAGACTGCGCGAAGTTGCTGTGTTCAAGATTACGGCAGTTTCGGTCATCTCCACCATAAACGTGGAACGGCCACGCGCAAGATTGTCGGCCGCACCAATGCGCGTGAATACGCGATCCACCAGCGACAACATCGCGGAATCGGCCGGCACAAACGAGCCAACTTGAGCCAAAATAACAATGGTCGCGGCCTGGCGTAAGTAAGTGGATTTGCCGCCCATGTTGGGGCCAGTAATCACCGCTATGAATTGCGATTCGGTGTCGAAGTAAAGATCGTTGGGGATGAAACGCGCGGCTTCTTTCTCAGTCAACTTTTCGATCACGGGATGGCGTCCGGCAATGATACGGATCTCGCCGGAATCGGAAAACGCGGGCCGCGTGTAACGATTTTCCGCGGCTACTTGTGCCAGCGCGCAGGTGACATCGAGTTCAGCAATCGCCGCGGCGGTTTGCCGGATTCGCGTGGCATGCTCGGCCGCAAACAGCCGGAGTTCCTGGAAGATCTGCCGCTCCAAGGCCAGCATCTTTTCTTCCGCATCCAGGATCTTGCTCTCCAGTTCCTTGAGTTCGGGCGTAGTGAACCGTTCGGCGTTCACCAGCGTCTGCTTGCGCTCATAATCGGTGGGGGCGTGATGCAGATTGGCCTTCGAGATTTCTATGTAATACCCGAAAACATTGTTGAAGCGAACCTTGAGCGATTGGATCCCGGTGCGGCCGCGCTCGCGTGTCTCAATCTCGGCGATGTACTGGCGGCTATTGCGGCTGATATCCCGCAGCTCATCGAGCTCTACGTGGAAACCGGCGCGGATAGTTCCGCCATCGGCGAGATTCGCGGGAGGCTCCTCTGCGATCGCTGTCAGGATGCGGTCGCGCACCTCTGGGATTTCGTCGAGTGCGGCACAAATCCCGGCCAAGCGAGCCGACTCCAGATCCACGCTATGCTCTTTCAACTTCGGCACCATCGCCAAGGATCGAGCGAGGGCCAACAATTCCCGAGGCCCCGCTGTTCCGAGCGTCAGTTTCGCGAGCAGGCGCTCCAGATCCAGCACGCCCGCCAGCAGTTTCCGGATTTCCGCGCGTGCGATGGTGGATTCAAGAATCTCTTGCAAAGCATCGAGCCGCGCTTCGATCTCCTGGATTTCCAAACACGGCCGCAGCAGCCGATGCCGCAACAAACGGCCGCCCATGCCTGTGCAGGTTTGATCCAGTACGTGGATTAACGTGGATTCTTTGCTTTCGCCTGCGAACAGCGGCTCCAGCAATTCGAGATTGCGGACGGTGACCGAATCTAGAATCATGGAATCGCCGCGGTCGTAGTAGGACGGGCGGTCCAGATGATCCAATGCGGATTTCTGCGTATCGCGCAGATAGTGGAGAATCGCCCCGGCGGCGGAAACGGCTAGCGGGCGGCCCTGCATACCGCAGCCGTCGAGCGACAGAAGCCGGAAGTGATCGCGCAAAGCGCGGTCGGCATAATCCAGGTTGAAAACCCAATCCTCGATTGGTGTCTGCAATCCAGCGAGCCCGGTTACGGATTCTGCGGCCAGCACTTCGCGGACGTTCAGGTTCTCGAGCGCGGCGTTCACTTCGGCGCCGGACATTTCTGTAGCGCGGAATTCCCCAGTTGAGATATCCACGTGCGCCACGCCGGCGCGCTCCCCATTGCGGCAAACGGCGGCCAGATAATTATTTTCGTGCGAACGCAGCAGCGACGATTCGGTGGCGGTGCCCGGTGTCACAACGCGAGTCACTTCGCGCTTCACCAGCTTTTTGCCCGCGCTCGCTTCTTCCATCTGATCGCAAATGGCTACGCGATAGCCTTTTTGGATCAGCCGCGAAAGATAGCCTTCGGCCGCATGATAGGGCACGCCGCACATGGGAATCGGCTCGCCCTTTTCCTTGTTTCGCGCGGTGAGCGTGATTTCCAGTTCCCGCGCCGCGGTGATGGCGTCTTCGTAGAACAGCTCGTAGAAATCGCCTAGCCGGAACATCAGCAGGGCATTGGGAACCTGCTGTTTGATGGCGTGATACTGCCGCATCAGCGGCGTGGAGTGGGACTCGGGCGCGGCGCGGTCCGCTCCCGAATCAGGCATAGATTCCGCGCGTCTGGAGGGCGAAGGCGACGCGATCGATGGCGAGCATGTAGGCCGCCAGCCGGTTGTGCACGCTATGCTTTTCCGCGTAGCCGATCACGTCCTTGAAACTATTCACCATGATTTCTTCCAGACGCCCGTTCACCAACTGTTCGTTCCAGTAATAGCCTTGGCGGTTTTGCACCCACTCGAAGTAGGAAACCGTCACGCCGCCGGCGTTGGCAAGAATGTCTGGGATCACGAAAATTTTCTTCTCAGCCAGGATCGCGTCCGCTTCCGAAGTGGTGGGCCCGTTGGCGCCTTCGCAGATGATCCGGGCCTTGATCCGGTCCGCATTGGAGGAGGTGATGACGTTCTCTTTTGCGGCCGGCAGGAACACTTCGCAATCCAGGAAGGGCGCTTCATCCTTGTCGATGTCTTCGGCTTCCGCAAAGCCAAGAATGGAACCGGTCTCAGTGCGATGCTTCATCAGCGCTTCGACATCCAGGCCGCGCGGATTGAAAACCGCGCCGTCGTATTCAATGATGCAGATGATCTTGAAACCGGCGCGGGTCATCAACTTGGCGGACATGCCGCCCACGTTGCCGAAACCTTGCACCACCACTCGCGTGGCGGAAGGTTCCAGGCCAAAGCGGCGCAATGCCTGCATAGTAACGATCATGCAGCCACGTCCGGTAGCTTCCGTCCTTCCGCGCGATCCGCCGAGATCCAGCGGCTTGCCCGTTACCACGGCGGTGCAAGTCTGGCGCTTGTGCATGGAGTAGGTATCCATGATCCAGGCCATGGTTTGCGGATTGGTGTTGACATCCGGCGCCGGAACATCCCGCTCCGGACCAATTATGTCCATGATCTCGGCCGTATAGCGCCGCGTGATCCGCTCCAACTCGCCGGGAGACATCAGATCCGGATTGCAAATCACGCCGCCCTTGCCGCCGCCGAACGGGATATTCACTACCGCACACTTCCATGTCATCCACGCCGCCAGCGCGCGCACTTCGTCGAGGGTCACATCCGGAGCAAAACGGATTCCGCCTTTGGAAGGACCGCGAGCGATGGAATGTTGGACGCGATATCCGGTGAAGACCTCCAGCCGGCCGTCGTCCAGTTGCACCGGGATGTTCACGGTCAATTCCAGCGCGGCGGTACGGAGAACCTTGCACAGGCCTTCATCCAGATTCAGCCGCTGGGCGGCTTCATCGAATCGCGCTGCGGCGGATAGCCAAGGGTTGATTTCATTGTCGACGGACTGGGTCGCTTCGAGAATCATGGGATGTGCCTCGCCTACATTGTAGCTGTAGGACAAGCCTGTGGCTTGCCCTACCGCTTCTTTCGCTTCGCCTTCGGCACTTTGCCGATTCGTGGATCCCTTGCGAGCACAAGTTCCGAGGCGCGCAGCGCTGACTCCTCGAAATCCGGCGCATCGGCGGGAAGCAGCTGCCAGCCCGTTACTTTCTTCCCCAATACCTTGATGGACCGCATGTTAGGGAACTCGCGCCGCAGACTTTCGTGGTGTTCCTGAGTGGTAGCCAGCCACACACCGTTGTCTGTGGTTTCGCCCGCTTTGTCGCGCAATATGAGAACAATTTTCTCCTCGACGTAGATCGCCAGACAGCCAAACATTGGATGGGTGCGGGGTGAAAGCGAGGCCATCGCGTCCAAGACGAATTCGTGCGGAATCGTCTTGCGCCGCTTGACGGCAAAGTCCAAAGGGAGCGCCTTGCGTCGTCCTTTGAGCATTGAAACTAGGATATCGGGATCTACAGCCGATCGTGCGCTCAATCTTTGCGTCCGATAAACGGCAGCCGCATTGCTCCATGCTTCCAGCGCTGATGGATCGGCTGTGGGCAGATCATATGAGGCTGCATCGAGAGCGGTACGGGTTAGCCGCCCCAGCCGCGTTCTAGCTTGTGAGCGGGTCACGAAGAGCCTGCGATACGATTACGTAGAGCATTGTGCCAATGGTTTTGTCACCTCAGCGCATCGGGACAAGGGAACGACGCGTATTGGCTGGCCTGTACCTGTCGATGTACGATTCGATTGGACTCAAGGCCCTCGGTCTCGACAGTTTCGCAGAAGCCTTTAACGTTATTGGTTACGCCTTAGGGTCAAAGCCGGCATCTATTAAGAACTATCGAGACGAGTTCGACCCATTCTTTCCAAATCGCCGACAGGGCTGGCATAAGCGTCAGATCCGGGCCTACTGTCGGAAATTGCTCGACGAGTACAAGAGCCTGGATCTCGATTCATTCACCGACCTTATCAAATCGTTCGTAGGTTATGACGATAACGTTTGGAGCGACGTTCAAGGGGCGCAGGAGCAGACCGACGGCGAATCCCAGTTTGCGAAGCGGCTGATCACTGGGCTTGCCGCCGAACAGTATTTTGAATCCGTTCGCGCAAGTATTCCCGAATTCAAGATCTGCGCGCTGGAGAACACTACGCGTCTCGGATGTGGCTACGATTTCAGGCTACGACTCGACACGCAGGACGATTTCCTGGCCGTTGAGGTTAAGGGTCTGAAAGAGCGGAAGGGTTGCCTGTCACTTACCCCGAAGGAATATGAAGTCGCCAGCACGTTGAAGGACCGCTTCTTTCTCTTCGTCGTAAAGAATTTTCAGGAATCACCGTTCCATGAAATCTTCCGGGACCCTCTGTCGGCTGGCCTTCGGTTCCGGAAGACTGAGAGAATGATAGTCCACGTTTCATGGTTGACTAACGTGTAGCGCCATGTCGGTGTAGCCGTCGGCAACCCAGGAGAGGAGTGCAATGCTTAGCAAGAAACGACGCAGTATTCCCCGCAGTACGACATCTATCGTAGAGGCCCGCGCGGGAGTAATCTTCGCGTCAGACTATGTCCTAGCTGAGCTCGATGCAGCCACGTCGAGGGTCTCCCGGGCCCTGCGGGCCCATGCGAAGTCTACGATTCGTGCGGGGGACCACAGAGCGATCACAGATATGCTGATCGATCTGCGGCACTACTGTGACAGTAAGGCGCTGGCGTTCGACGAGCTTAACGCCGTAGCGGAGGAGCACTACTGGGACGAAAAGGCCGACCTTGCATAGAAGAGTATCCGCCAGCGAGTAAAATTCCGCCGCGCCACGTTGTCGACCACGCCGGTCAACCTCAGGTGGATGCACGGAAGCCAGCTGAAGGACTATTTCCAGGAGTGGTTGGATAAGTACCCTGATCCATACCCGCAGAGATACCGAAAGTCGATACCGTTTTCCTACGTGAGGGATAACGGCGTCTTATTGATGACTCTAAGCGATGGAGAAGTGACCCATCCCGTATCCACTCTAGGCTCAGGCGCAAAGACTTAGGGCACTGCCGGCGATCGGCGAATTGCCAGCGCATGGCGCTGCACCACAAACACGGTCCAGTAGAATAGTAGCAGTGGCTTAATGCTTTATCGCTTGCATTTTTTCCCGGGGTTTTGTTTGTTGATTCTAGGCCTCGGACTTCAAGTTCTGATTCTGGGGCTTCTGGC
>DASYNU010000303.1:0-79913 GCA_036008345.1 Bryobacteraceae bacterium | reverse complement strand
ACTAGTATGAAAAGTCGCATAGGATAGCTTCGCGCTGAAGGTAGCATCCTCAAAAGAGCCGTCTCCCAGATTGCGATAGAAGCGCGCCATTTGAAGATCGAGATGCCCGACGATCAGATCCATCCAGCCCTTGCCGGTTGCATCGGCCGCGTCCGTCCCCATGCCCGATTCCGCAACCCCATCTTCGCTCACTGCTACGCCGGCTTCATACGCCAACTCGGTAAACGTTCCGTCGCGATTGTTATGAAAGAGCGAGTTTGCCAGCGCGTCGTTGGCTATGAAAATGTCCTGCCAGCCGTCGTCGTCATAGTCGAATGTGACCACCGCAAGCCCATTGGACGGTTTCGCCGCCAGCCCGGATCGCTGGCTGACATCGGAAAAGGTGCCGTCGCCATTGTTGTGAAAGAGGACCGGAGCTTGGCCATGGTAATCGTCCGGATGGCAGTAGCTACGCATTCCAACACCTTGGTTGCCGCAATAAAAGTTGTGTTCCGGCGACCAGTCCACGTAATTGGCAATCACCAAATCGAGAAACCCGTCGTTATCGTAATCAAACCAAGCCGCGCTTGACGCCCATTGTCCCGCGTTCGCCACTCCCGCATGCGCAGTCACATCGGTAAAAGTGCCGTCGCCATTGTTGTGATACAGGATGGATCTTCCGTATCCGAGCACCAGCAAATCGGGGAAACCATCATTGTCATAATCCCCCACTGCAACACCCATTCCGAACAAACCCTCGGCTCCGACACCCGCTTTCGCGGTCACATCCGTGAAAGTGCCATCTCCGTTATTTCTGTAGAGCGCGCCGCGCAATGGCGCTGCTGGTTTGAAGGCTGGCGTCGCCGCGCTATTCACCAGGTACAGATCCAGCAGGCCGTTTTGATCGTAGTCGATCCAGGCGCACCCGGCACCCATGGTTTCAATAAGGTATTTCTGGTTCGATGCGGCGTTCTCGTGGCGAAATGTAATGCCGGCAGACTTCGCGACATCCACGAACCGGATCGGCCTCGGCGCGGCCCCCAACATGGCAGCGGAAGCGCCTGCCAGAAGACTGCGCCGCGTGATGAGAGATGCCGCCTGCATGAACACCAGCTTACATCAGCGAATGCAGCTAATCCTGTAATCGCTTACAGCGCTGTGAAGACGTGCCATAATGTTCAAGGTCTTCTTATGCGGATTTCAAGACGGAACTGGATGCAGGCAGCCGGAGGCGCGGTTCTTGCTGGCCGGCAAATGGCGGCAGATGACAAGCGAATTGTCGTCGCGGGCCGCGAAGTGGAGATCCAATTGGTTCCGCTGAGCGCGTTCACCTTCCGCCTCTCGCTGCTACCGGTCCTGGAGGGGAAGCCAGCCGAAGTCCCTGCCGACGGTTCGCTGGCGGAGCGATCCTGGGCTGTTCCTAAAGCCAAGGTCGGCGCGGCGCAAGAGCAAATCGTCAAGCTGGGCGGAGTGCAAGTCAAAATCGCGCAGGATCCGTTGACGTTTGGAATCGAAACAGCTTCCGGCGTTTTGGTGCAGCAGCTCAAGATCGATGGCGAGAGCGGCGTAGTCTCGTTCGCCACCGGCAGCGCGCCAATTCTGGGCTTGGGCGAGGGCGGACCGCAATTTGACCGGCGCGGGTCAACTGATCGGATGCGCAGCGGACAGGGCGGTTATCAGTTGCGAACGCATGGCGGCCGAGTTCCGATTCCTTGGCTGATTGGGACCTCCGGCTGGGCGATGTTCTTCCATCAGCCTTTTGGCACGTTCGATTTTACCGGCGCTGAAAGCAGCTTTCATCCCACGTCGCCCGCTGCTGCGCTGCCGCTGGATATTTTTGTCGTTGTGTCGCGAGACCCGCGAACGATCATGGCGGAATACGCCGGATTGACAGGTCATCCTGAATTGCCGCCACTGTGGAGCCTCGGCTATCAGCAATCGCATCGCACGCTCGCAGGCCGCGAGGGGATTCTTGAGGAAGCGCGCACATTTCGCGAGAAAAAGCTGCCCTGCGACGCTCTGATCTATTTGGGCACCGGGTTTTGTCCTTCCGGCTGGAATACCAACAATGGCGAGTTTCAGTTCAATCAAAAAGTCTTTCCCGATCCGAAGGCGATTTTCGATCAACTCCACCAGGAGCACTTCAAGGTTGCTCTGCATGTAGTGATCAAGGCGCGGCAGATGCACGGCACGGTGCGTGATGCCTGCGATCCGCAGCAACCCATTGAGGAACAACCAAGCTGCTATTGGGCCGAGCACCGGGATATTTTTTCGCAGGGCGTGGATGGCTGGTGGCCGGACGAGGGCGACCCTCTGAACATTCCTTCGCACCTGGTGCGGAACCGCATGTACTGGGAAGGTCCACAACTCGATCGTCCCAATGAGCGCCCTTATGCGCTGCACCGCAACGGCTACGCAGGCATGCAGCGCTACGCTTCGTTCCTGTGGTCCGGCGACGTGTATTCGACATGGGAGACGCTGCGCACCCATATTCCGATTGCCGTCAATACCGGCCTTACGGGCATTCCTTATTGGGGCACCGATATCGGCGGCTTCGTCCCCACCAAGGAATTTACCGCGGAACTCTATGTCCGCTGGTTCCAGTTCGGAACATTTTGTCCGTTGTTCCGCTCGCATGGCCGCAACTGGACGCTGCGCCTTCCGTGGGGATGGAACACCGGTGATTCGGGACCTATGGAAATCAACAGCTACAATGGCGCCGCGCTGCCCGACGCGAGTGAGTTGCACAACACCCAGGTGGAACCCATTTGCCGCAAATATCTGGAGCTGCGCTATCGCATGCTGCCTTATTTGTACAGTGCAGTGCGGGAGTGCACCATGACGGGACTACCAGTGATGCGCAGTCTGTGGCTGCATTATCCCGACGATCCGGCCGCGGTCGCGCGAGGGGACGAATATCTGTGGGGCCGCGATATCCTGGTGGCGCCGGTAACTGAACAAGGCGCAGCTTCGCGCCGGGTCTACCTTCCCCGCGGCGTTTGGTACGATTTCTGGTCGAATGAACGGCACGATGGCGGCCGCGAGATTTCGCGCGATGTCGATTTGGAAACCATGCCGCTTTATATTCGAGCCGGATCCATTCTGCCGCTCGGCCCGGTGAAACAATACACTGGCGAGCAGGTGGATACGCCGCTAACATTGCAGATTTACCCGGGCGCCGACGGTTCATTCCTGCTGTATGAGGATGACGGCAGTTCGTTTAACTATCGCAAGGGCGAATGGATGGGCGTGGAGATGACTTGGAACGATCGGCAGCGCCTGCTGCATCTCACTTTGGCAAAAGGTTCTCGGATTCTGCCGCCAAAGCGTCGTGACTTGGTAGTGAAGTTGGGCGATGCCAAGCGCAGCGTACGCTTCGACGGACATCCGCTTGAAGTTCGATTTTGATCACGACACCTGCCAGTAAACCGAATAGCGCTTATCAAAAATACTATTGAAAGGTTGGAGCGTTACATCCTTGGCCTGATTGGTAGTTCGGAAGGTGAGCGGTTTTTCAGCAGGCTTAATCCAGGATGCTGGATCATGGCCGCTGGCCCGGAAAGATGGCACCTCCATCGGATGCCGCCGCATCTGAGGCCCTTCGGGGCCAACCACCGCTTCTTTCGTCAACCCATCGGACCCAAGTTCGCCCGCCAATACCAGCGGACCATACAGCACTGCCTGCAATTGCGCATCGTCCGGCATGGCTTCGATGCGCAGCCGCATGGGCAGATCCATCTCCACGCGGTCGCCATTGTTCCAGGTTCGCGAAATCGCGAGATAGCTGCCGGGGCTGGCGGAAGCGCCCAGCGGCTTGCCATTCACACGCACCGACGCGCTGGACGGAAGCCACTCGGGAATTCGCAGACGCAATGCGAGCTCGACCGGGCGATCCACTTTCACCACCAGCGTGGTTTGCTCGCTCTCCGGGAACTTGGTTTCCTGACGCAAGTGAAAGCCTTTTTCAGCCCAACTCAATTCTGAGGGGATAAACAGATTCACGAACACGCCGTCGGCATCGTGCCAGTAAATGCTGTCATTCAGCTTGGAGTATTCTTCCACACCCGTCCCGGTGCAGCACCAAAAGGATTGATCCTCGGTTCCGAAAGTCTTCCATGCTCCCGGTGTCAGCGACAGATAGTATTGCGTCGCGCCGGTCTCGGGATGGATGGTTCCGATCCGATGATTGAATAGCGTGCGCTCGTAATAATCGAAATAGCGCGGGTCGGCTGTCCAGCCATAGAGATGGCGCGTCAATTTCAGCATGTTGTAGGCGCAGCAGCACTCGGCGGTGTCCGCGCTGCGTTTGAGCTCGGCCGCCAGCTGGCGAGGCTGCACCAGCCAGCCTTCGTTATTGCTGGTTCCTCCGGTGACATAGGAACGGGCGCTGGTGACTTCGTACCAGAAGAAATCGGCGACATCATGGAAGCGCATATCGCCCGAGATTTCGTAGCGGCGTGCCGCGCCGATTACTTGCGGGATGTGCGTGTTCACATGCAGTCCACGCAGCTCGTCGCGGCGCAGTGCCAGCGGATTGAAGAATCGTTTCTTGGTGAAACGGTCGCCCGCCTTGGCCCAGCGATCCTCACCGGTGGCGGCTGCAAGATTGTACAGGACGTCGTTCATGCCGCCATATTCGGTGTTCAAAATATCCTGCATGTGTTCTTCGGATTTGGATGCGGACCATCCGTCGGCCCAAGCCGACATCCCTTCCAGCACCTGCAGCGCCTGCTTGTTTCCGGCGAACTGATACATGTCGAACATGCCGGCCATGATCTTGTGAATGGTGTAAAACGGGGCCCACACCTGTTTGCGCGCATCCAAGCGGTCAAACCATTCGGTGGGAAATGCACTCAAGTATCCGCCTCCCCACTTCTGCTGAACCTTGGCGAGTTCCATGACCATGTAATCGCCTTTGGCTTTGATTTCCTGATCGCCGGTGGAGGCGTACAGCAGCGCAGCAGCCGAGAGATAGTGACCGGTGAAGTGGCCGCGGAGTTCGGCATCGCGTCCGGCGCCGTTCTTTTCCCAACCACCCAAAGGCTCTGCCGTGGAAGGAAGTCCCGAGTTCACACGAAAATTGTGAAGCAAACGGTCGGCCGGCAGCCTTTTCATGTAGCCGCGATTCCATTGCATAGCTTCTTGAAATGGCCCGGGGAGGAGCCGCACCTGAGTCATCGGGAAGGGCTGCACTTTGGCGGGCACATCGCGGCGCGTGAAATCGAGCGTGGCCTGAAACGGTGGGACCTCGGGCGTCGTTCCGTGGCGTTGTTCATTGGCCGGTGGCGCGGGAGCCGGAGCAGGAGTTTGCTGCCCAAACAAAGGACTCGCCGCCAGGGCGGCCGCGAAAGTTCGCCGGCTCAGATTATTCTTGGATTCGTTCATGACGCTATTTCACTTTCCATTCTTGAATACCAGCCGACCATTTTGGCTGCATGGTTATTTCCAAGCGCACCCCACTAGTTTGGACAGGCTGAAACCCTACGCGGTTATAGCGATCCTTCTCAACGCCGTATGGATCGAGCGGCGCCACGGGCTTCCAGGCATCTCCGTCCTTATATAACAGACGCCACGAAGCAGGCACCCGCACTTCGCCGTGGCCGGTATCGTCGAACCAATAGAGTTGGCATTCTGAGACGGTGGCTGGTTTTTCGAACGCGTATTCAACCCATTCCGAGGTGCCTTTGGTGGGCCACCAGTCGAAGTAGGACGCCGGATCGCTGGATGAAGCCGGCTCCTCGCCGTCGTTTATCATCCTGGGATTTTTGCGGCTCTTGCCGGAGACGGTCACTTGAGCTGTGCTCGCCAGCGTCGGAAAGGGCGCCGGTTTCGCGAAGGCCTCAGTCTCAGGAAACCAGACCAGCATTTGTCCGCGGCCGCGGTTGGCCCAGCTGTAATAAGGTATCGCAGTGAATTCTTGCTCCGTCTTCGTGATTTTTCCTTGCGCATCGTAGGCCAACGCGATCGCACGGCCTTTGACTACAGTGACTCCGCGCAGCATATCGGGTTTGAACTCCGCTGTCAGGCGTTCGTCACGCGGCAGCATCAAATTGCGGACCTGGCCTTTGGGATTGTCGGGCCACTCGGCCGCGTAAACGATGGGACCGCGTTCCAGCGCCACCCGGCCACGATCCGCCGCGACGTGATCGTTCGCCAAAACGCGCCGGATCGGCATGGGCAGATTAAGCTCGATGGTGTCGCCCGGCTTCCAGTTGCGGGTGAGTGCGACATATCCTTTATCAAGCTGGATCGGGACCTTCTTGCCGTTGACTTTCAGAACCGCGGCATCCTGAGACTCGGCCGAAAAGCGATAGAGATCGCTGGCAACCGGTTCGTTGCGGGACCAACCCGGAATTCTCACATGGATGGTGAGAGCCGCCGCCGCGTCCGGATTCACCGTCATCTTTACTGCTCCGTCCCAGGGATAGCGGGTCTCCTGCTTCAGATTCACGGTTCGACCGTTATCGAGTTTGATCTCGGAATTGTTGCCGACGAACAAATTCACCCAGAGCGCATCGCCCCGCTGTGCGTAAACGTAGCCAGGAACTGACGCTATGAAGCGCGTGATATTTCCTGGACAACAGGCCACGCCGAACCAGGGGCTGCGTTGATCCTTGCCCGCGAATCCAGTGGCTTCCAGCGGGTTCTGGTAGAAAAACGTGGTGCCGTCCAGCGATACTCCGGAGATCAAGCCGTTGTAGAGCGTACGCTCCATCACGTCGATGTATTTCGCATCGGCGTGGAGCAGGAACAGCCGATGGTTCCAATAGTCGTTCCCTACTGCCGCACAAGTTTCGTTATACGCCGACATATTGGGCAGCTCGTAATCGGCTCCAAACGCTTCGCCCGCGGCCCGAGCGCCGATCCCACCGGTGATGTGCAGTTTCCGCTCCGCTACGTTCTCCCAAATCTTGTCGAGCGCGTTTACGTATGCGGTGTCGCCGGTGAGCGCGGCTACGTCCGCCATTCCGGAGTACATATAAGTCGCGCGAACGGCGTGCCCGCCGGTGACGGCTTCGGTCTGGTCAACAACTTTCTGCTGAGCTTCCACGTAGGGATTTCCGGCGCCCTTTTCGCTACTCTGGGGACCGCGCGAATCGAGCATGAACTTCGCGAGATTGAGGTAGCGCTCATCGCCGGTAACGCGGTAAAGCTTCGCGAGTCCCATTTCGACGATCTGGTGGCCGGGCCAGATTTCCCGCTTGCCGGGGCCGAAAGTACTATCCAGGAGATTCGCGGTGCGCAGCGCGATGTCCAATAAGGTTCTCTTTCCCGTGGCCTGATAGTGCGCAACCGCGGCTTCATAGAGATGGCCCAGGTCGTACAGTTCGTGACTGTCTACGCCTTCCAGAATCCAGCGCTGATTTCCGGACCAGGGGTGCGGATGCGCCGGATCGATGGTGCGGGCAGTATAAAGATAACCGTCCTTTTCCTGCGCCGCGCCGATCTTCGCGATCAGATCGTCGATATACGCTTCCAGCTGCGGATCTGGGTGAACGCTCAACGTGTACGAGGCACCCTCGATCACCTTGTAGACATCGGTGTCGTCGAAAGGATAAGGCGGATATTTATGATTCTCGAACGGCTCCCCACGCAGCGCTTTCGCGGCGCGGACAAAATTGTCGACGCGTCCGGTCTCTTCATCCTTCTTGAATGCGAAGGGAATGGTCACGGTGCGATTGATCTCGATACGCGGCGCCCAGAATTCGTCGTTGACATGCACCGCGGTGAACGGGACAGGTTTTACGGGGTAATCTCGGTTCTGGGCCCACGCGGCGTGGCCAACGAACAACGTAGCTGCCAGTAGTGTAACCGCTTTCATAAATTCCTATTGTAGTCTGACGGGGTCACCGCCAGTCCTCAGGGAAGAACGAAGCGGCTTCATCAATTTCACTGGATTCGTTCGATAGCAAGGAAACCGCCAGCTCCGCGATCTTGGAATCCCGGTTCCAATCGGGGGGCTCCACGCCCAACAGATGGTGGACGAAGAAATCGTATCGCTTCCGATCTCCGTAGGCTCCACCGTTTCCATGATTCGCGCCAGGGATCATTAGCAGATCGAACATCTTCTTGTTCTTGATCAAAGCGTTGACTACCTGCATGGTTGATGATGGGTCTACATTGGTATCCATCTCGCCAACCAGAAGCAACAAGTTGCCTTGCAGGCGGTATGCGTTCTCGGTATTTGAACACGCGATGTACTCGGGTCCTAGCGGCCAACCCATCCACTGCTCATTCCACCAAATTTTGTCCATGCGGTTATCGTGACAGCCGCAGGAAGCGGCTCCCGCTTTGTAAAATTCGGGGTGAAACAACAATCCCCCTAGAGCGCTCTGCCCACCGGCGGATGTCCCGTAGATGCCGACGCGACTTATGTCATACCACGGGTATTTCGCTGCGGCCGCTTTGTGCCAAAGAATTCGGTCGGGAAATCCTGCATCGGCCAAGTCCTTCCACGCCACGTCATGGAAAGCTTTGGATCGATTCGAGGTGCCCATGCCGTCAATCTGGACGACAATGAAGCCCAGCTCCGCCATGGATTGCATCTGATTATACGCGCTGAATGACTTTGGAACGAAGGAGTCCTGTGGGCCGGCATAGATATTCTCAATCACCGGATACTTCCTGGAAGCATCAAAATTGGAAGGTTTCACAATCACGCCCCAGATGCCGGTTTTTCCGTCACGGCCGATAGCGGTGAAAACTTCCGGCGCGCGCCAACCGGTTTTCGGCAGCCCCTCAACATCCCCATGCTCGATTTGGGTGACGGACATCGGGTCGTCGAGGCGGTGAAGTTCGGAAACAGGCGCCAAATCCAAGCGCGACCAGGTATCGACGAAATACTTGCCATCCTCGGAAAAAGCTGCCGTGTGATTGCCTTCGCCCGGCGTCAGCAGGGTGAGACCTGTGCCATCGAAGTTAATGCGGTAATAGCTCACGAAGTACGGATCCTTGCCTGCATCCATGCCGCTTGCATGAAACCAGACCTGACGTTTCTCGTCGTCCACATGATCCACGCCTCGCACCACCCAATGGCCCTTCGTAATTTGCTTCTTCACTTCGCCGGCCGCGCCCTCGTAAAGATAAAGATGATTCCATCCATCGCGTTCGGACATCCAGATGATCTCCTTGCCGTCGCCGATATCGTGCCGGTATTTCTTGCCGGAATAACAGAAGAAGGTTTTGGATTGCTCATCAATCAGGGCGCGCGGTTTTCCAGTCGTGGCATCTACTTCAATGACGCGGTAAGTCTGATGTCCGCGCTGGTTGTACTCAAACGTAAAAGCTCGGCTGTCCTTCCGCCACACGGGCTCAGAAAGTTCATAGGGATTCGGAAATAGGCTGTTGTCGATCGCGATCTGCTTCCCTTCCCCGACCAGAAAAAGCATCGGCTGTTGCAAGTCCAGAACATCACCCGGTTTCGCGTACTCGATGGTTGAGTATTTTGGCTGCAATTGATCGGTGGGCGAGGATTCGACGTAGTGCACCTCACGGCGATACCCAGGACGGATACGATAGGCCACCAGCTTCTTGGAATCAGCTGACCACGCGATGGAGGCCGACGCGTAATAGTTGTCTTCCGAACCGTCCAGGCTCAGCATCGTGCCCTCCGTCTTGCCCTTGGGCCGGACGTAGATATTGAAGTTTCTGATCAGTGCCTCAGACATTCCATCCGGGGAGGCAATAGCATGATTTTCTTCCTGCGCAATCTGCTCCCGATTGCGAAAAGGCGCTCGACGTAGCGGAGGCACAATCTTTTCGCAGGAATATTCCGCCAGCGAACACTTCCACCGCGATTCAGCCGCGGCGAATTCGATAGCATGCTCGTGATCCACGAACCGGACGGTGGAAAACGGTAGCTTGACCGCTGTAAAGCTGGCCCCCGCGGCTTTAGAAAGTGAGGCAGCCAGCTTCTCATGATCGAAGGCAGGAGATTTCGCGCCGGTTCCGGCATCCACCATCACAAAAGTGTGCCCGCCAGGCACGGATTTCCGATACCAGAACCGGCCGCCCTCCAACCAGGTTGGTCTCTCGGGGATGTTCAGTGCCGCCGCTTCATATTTGGCACGAAGCCCAGCAGCGCGTTGGTAATCGGCTAATGATCCCTGTGCGCCGGCGAAGCGCGAGAGGACCAAAGCGAGGGCTATGGTTGTCAAAAACAATCGTTTGTAGTTCATGCAGTCTCCTGAACCGGTTGCGTGACATAAAAATGGTAAGCCGAACCGCGACCGGCAGGAAGCGCAAAGGGTGCGGCGCGCACCGCCAAAACGGTCCAGGAACTTGCCCGCGCCGCACTCCGTTTTGCGCGAGTTCCTTAGAAGCGCCACCCCGAATGCGGAACCAGCGACGCTCGTGGTAACGCTCCCTACCGGTCGCGGTTCGGTTACATCTTCCAAAGGTTCCACGTTTATGTCGCACATTTCCTGAAAACTTATCACCATTCCAGTTCCAGCAAGGATACAGCTTGCCGTGGGAGTTCGAAATTGATCTCGACGGCGCCTCCAGATGTCCGCATCCACTGCGGCGATTCCAATAGCATCAATTGCCCGGCGGCTTCCAATTCCGCATGTTGCACTGGCGTAGGCATTTGTGGCACGCCCATTTTCTTCCATGCTGTGAATGCATTGCTATGTTGATTGTCGATGCGATAATGGCGGAGCAATACCGCGTCCACTTCCGCGGGCAACCGAGCCACCCGAAGCTTCACGGAGGAAGGTACAGCTTCGACGTCGTCATCGTGATAGTTCCAAACCAACACGGCCGCCCGTGATAGCGCCTTGGTGGCCAGGGCGTTGATATCCGGCTGGGATCTTACTCCCGCCTCCAGAACATCCCCGGTACTCACCGCTCCATTGCTAGAGGTTTCCACGCGTTCGCCGTTCAGCATGCCCAGCATCCGGAACAGATTCAGCACAGGTTTCGATACACCATTGGTCGCAAGCGTCCGGAAGCCTTCGAACCAAGGTTGATCTTCAAATTCGAAGGCCCAGGTGGCTGCGCCGGTCAGCCGCACTTTGTCCCGCGCGGCCAGTTCAAGCGTTTGATAGAATATCGCGGCGGTGTAACTGGCATACAGAGGCCCGTTGCGATAGGCGTTTTGCGGATTCGTCTTGGCCGAGCACGCGGCGCAGCCCTCGGGGTCCGATTCGCCAATAATAATTGGTTTGTTATTCAACTCGGGGAAACTCGCGACGATTTCGAAACCGCTCGAAATATTTCGAGCCTGATTGCGAATGCCCATCTCCACGTGACCATCCAGCATATGCGGATTGCCTTTAGCGTGAAAGCCGACGTAGTCGAGCGGCGATCCCATCTTCCCCGTCGCGAAATTCTTGCCGTGCAGCACGTGCTCCAGAAAGCCTCGTAGAAAGTTGGCCGCTTGAGAAGCTGCCGGCCCGGTGCAGTGCGGTCCGCCTATCCGCGCCGCAGGCAGGGCGCGCTTCACGGCGTCGGCCGCGAAGTCATAAAGTTTGTAGTACTCCTCCGGAGTGCCGCGCCAGTAACCAATGTCCGGCTCGTTCCACACTTCCCAATACCAGTTTTCTACTTCGCGTGCGCCATAGCGTTCCGCACAATGACGTACCCACTGATAAATCAGCTCGGCCCAGGCGTGATAATCTTTCGGCGGATAAGCCCAACCGGTCCACAATGAGCCATTGGGGAAGGTGTGCCGATAAGGCTCGGGATGTGTGGACAACGCTTCGGGCATGAAACCGATTTCCACCAGAGGCCGAACGCCGATTTGCTGATAGGTGTCGAAGATCCTGTCGAGTATGCTCCAGTTGTAGACAGGCCGCCCCGCAGCATCTTCAACATAAGCATTGGTGGATCCCCACTTCAATGAAGCGGTGCCATCGCCGGATGTAAGCAGATTATGAGTGCGGATGTAGACCGGGGTAGGGCTAGCGGCTGATAGTTCTCGCAGTAGCTTGCGCCCATTTTGGGTATAGGTGTAGTTCGGCTCGTCGTAACCAAAGAATGCCCAGGCGGGATTCCATTTTCCGCGCGAGGTCCCGAGGTCCACGTTAATGGAAACCGGTTGCTGCGCGAGCAACGACACGCCGCCCGCGAGCAATGCCACCAGGTAAATTCGGTTCGGGGTTAGCAAGCGCTTACAAATTCTCTCCCGGCGCGATTGTTCCTGTCAATAAGCAACACCTGGAAAGCATGGCCGTCTCGGCTACGCTGAAGCGCGGTAAGCGGTTACTTTGACTTAGCTCTGGTAAAACGGGGACTCGAAAGGAAGTTTGCGCGATCGCTACTGCTGCTGGTACCGTTGGCCGCGTTCCCCAAGAATTCAAGGCCCGTTGGGAAAAGGTTTTTGAAAGAATCGGCACGCATACGGTCGCCGTGCTGCAAGGCGTACCTCAGGATTTGGTGAAACGCGACGGCGGCGTACTCTCGCATCCGGTCGGTTTGGCCGTGCACGACGGCGGTGCTTACGACCGCGGCCCCCTGCGGCCGAGGCACGTCTTCTCCATCGATCCGCAATTGCGCCTTGCCGGAGGAGAATCTTTATATTCGCTATGAGGACGTCATCGCCGTCACCGAAACTGGCCTGGAGAACTTCACCAGCTTTCTGCCGCCGAGCTCAGCGAGATTGAGAAGTGCCGCCACAAACTGCGAAGTGGTTCCGCGGAAATAGGTCAGGGGATCTTCGGATGCCTTGCATGCCAGTCGGTCAAACTCTGGAATCTTTTCGCGGCGGCCACTACGGCATGATCGTGCGTGGCGCGAGCCAGGAACTGCAGTCCATAGGGCAGGTTTTCTTGGCTGAAACCGCAAGGAACGCATAAGGCCGGCAACCCGCACAGGCTGGATATTCCATCGGGCTCTTTCTGGTTAACTTCCTCGGGGCGCGCTCGGGTGGAACGCCGTTTTGGTTGCGGGCGTTCCACCAACGGTTGCGCGGTGGAGTCGCTACCCGCCGCCACCAGAACATCGAAGTCATCAAACAACTTGTCTATTCTTTGTTGTAAAACCGCGCGGATACGCTGCACATCCAGATAATCCGACGACGAGAATTCTTCGCAAACATAGCCGTTGATTTGGCCCAGCGGATCGCGTAGCCGGGCGCAAGAGCCGGAGTGAATCATGTTCCGGAATGAGGCGGCGGCTTCCATGAGGATGGTCAATTCAGCAGCATCTTCGAAGGGTCCATCGGGAACGTGCGCATCGGCGATTTTCGCTCCATCTTTTTCGAGGATGTGCACGGCGTCATCGATCACAGATTCCAGCGCGGCGTTCGGCGGCCAGGCGTTCGTTAATTTTCCAATACGCAACGGGCGCGCTTGCTCAGATGCAAAATCATACGGAAAATCGGCTATCCCGGCAGGCAGGGAATCATGATCCCTGGGGTCATGTCCTGCGATGACCGATAGAATCAGACCGCAATCATCGGCGGTCCGCGCCATGGGGCCAAGCTTATCCATGGACCACGCGATCGCCATGGCCCCATATCGGCTCACGCGGCCGAAGCTCGGGCGTAGCCCGGAAACGCCGCACCATGCGGTTGGGCAGATGATGGAACCACGCGTGTCTGATCCGATAGAAAAAGTGGCCAGGCCGGCCGCAACCACAGCGCCTGAACCGCTGGAGGATCCACAGGTCCAACACTCCGGCTGCCAAGGATTTCGGGCAGGCCCGGTCAGAGAAGCTGAGCCGTTCGTATAGCCAAGCCCGCCGGCAAGTTCGATCATCGCGGCTTTGCCGATCATTACGGCGCCCGCCGCATTCAGCTTCTCGATGATTGTTGCGTTGTAGGGGAAGCGTTGTTCGGCAAATGGCGGCGCACCCCAAGTGGTTGGATAACCTTGAACGGCAACCAGGTCCTTGGGTGCATAAGGAATACCATGCAGAGGTCCGCGATAGTGGCCCGCCGCAATCTCGCGTTCCGCGGCGCGGGCCTGATTGAGCGCCAGATCGCGAGTCAGCGTCGCGAAGGCATTCAGCCTGGGTCCCACTCGCTCGCTTCTTTCCAGATATGCTTCCGCTAATTCGACGGGCGACAGTTTCCGCTCGCGAATGCGCGCGGCCAGTTCCCGGATGGGGCGAAATAAAATCTGCTCGTCGATCATCTAATCGCGCCTCTCAGGAGTATCGCTCGGGTAGAGCCGCAACCCCGTCGCGGGTGCGTCGCTGTTTTCCAACTTGAAATCACGGATGCGCTTTAGCATACGTTGCTGGCTTACCAGTATCTCTCGCGCGCGCACTCGCTGGGCCGGAGACAGCCGGTCGCCATATTTCCGGATGACGTTGGCATATTTCGCGTCCACCGCACTCTGATCGCCGGCCGGAAATGAGCCTGCCCCTTCCTGTGAGTCCAGCAAAGGAGACGCGAACGTCCCGGCGACCGCGGCAAATGCGGCCCGGCGGCCGAAGCGTCGCCTGGAAACCGCGTTCGGCGTCGACTCCGGATCTTGTTCCTGCATACGCCAAAGGGTATCACCAACGCCCGCTTCATTCCAGCGCAAATGTCACGAAGTGGAGCGGCTCGCTACCGCCTTGTGGAAAGTGTAACTTGTTGTTGATCATTTCATACGCAGGGCTCTGGGTGACAATCCAGACGCTGTAGTCGAAGCGCCGCAAGCGCCGGTCAAAGCGGATGGGGATGGCCGGATCCGAATAACGGGCGAAATGGAATATTGGATCCACTTTTGCCACAACGTCCTCCTCAGTACCGCTCGGCATTTAAGCTATACTTCCACTGCAGGAGTTTTCCGATGCATCATCCTATTCGAGCCACCTCCGTCCATAGAATTTCGGCTGCCGCGGCCGGCGGACCGGCCGCGCCGGCTTGGCCCAGTTACACCGGCACTTCTCAGTTTGTAGGCACCAGTCCCAGTGGAACCGTGAGCGTGTACGTTGATCCCACGCTGGGCGCCCCCGGGCTCCAGAACGCACAGGATCTGGTCAACGACGCCGACCGGGTGGTAACGGCGAACAACCAGATTTTTGGGACCACCGGCGGGTCTGTCAGTGTGATCGTCTTCGCCCTCGGCGGCGCCACCGATGGAACCGGGGGAGCCGATCATTTGGGTTGCGACTATACCATCGGAAACGCGATCGAGGTTTGTGCATCGTTCCAGAATTCCGCTCGTGTGTCGGCGCTTTTTGAAGCCGAACTCAGCGAGTGTTCCATGGGCGGGAACCTGTGTGGCGTCAGCACCGGCGAAGCCCTGTCCCGCTGGTGCGCGGCAGTGGTTGGCAACAATGTTTTGCCGGACTTCGCCACGGCGCCACAATGGGCCCAGGACGGGATGCCGGATTTCGTCGACCAGACCGATCCCACGGACCAAAACCCTGACAGCATCGGCGCCGGCATGGCGTTTTTATCCTGGCTGATGAGCCAAGGTTATAGCCTAGGACAAATAGCCCCGGCTATGGTGTCGCTCGGCACGTCGGGAACTCTGGCACAACTCTACGCCAATCTCACTGGAAACGCGGCTTCCAATGCATGGCCCAATTTTCAAGCTGCTGTGCAGAACCTGCCCAATGGCGTTATGGACGACGATCCCTTTAACGCGATGGCACAGGCCGCCTAGATCGAGCAGCAGCCGACGCGCGGCGCCGGCTGGAAGCTTGGGGGCCGGTGACGATCGAGGTTTGCACGAAAGCGACTGAGCCTGAGAAGTGAGCCCGATGGTACTCGAACAACCAATGCCGCAATCGCACGATTATTTTTCGTTCGTGCGCGGCGGTGGGTCAGGCTAGTCGAAAACCCGACCCACTAGAAGTACCCCGCTCAGCCGTGGCCACCCTCTTTGCGAGGAGCGGCGGTATGAGCAGGTGCGCTGCTATGTTGTGCAGGACCGCTGGCATGAGGCTGGGCTGCAGCGGAATGCCGGGTTGGCGCCTCGGCGTTGCGCGCGGTGTTTTGCGACGGAGCGCTGTGCGATGTTGAATGTGCGGCTAGCGTCCGATTGTGAGTGGCTGCAGCCGGCCGCGCCGACGAAGCCCTGGGTGCGGTGTGCTGCACTGGCCGGGAAACAGTATGGCTTACGGCCCGCTGGTGGGTGGTGGGTTGCCGGGTGGCGTGCGCTGTATTGGCTACCGTGGGATGACTGGTGGATGGCCGCGTTGCTCGCGTTGTGCCACCTACGGTCCGCCGACTGACGGTGGACTGCCGCGCGGCTTGTGCGGTGGTGGTTGTTCGGCGAGTTTCGGCGGAGTTGGTGGTCCGGCGAGCCTGGCTACTAGTGGCGACATTGTTTCGGGCTGTTGCGCGGTTTCGGGTTGTTGCGCGGTTAGCCGTTGCTTGCGCCGCCGTCTGACGCGCGGAGAACGTTTCTGGCCTGGCGGCTGCCACGGTAGCTGGCCGGCCATGATTCACCGACGCCAATTGGCCGCGGTTGGTACTGGCGGTACGCTGCAGCTGTTCCTGGGCGGCCGTGGGGCCGGAGCGCCGTTCGCGAGCCGCCGTGGTTTCCGCAGCGGTCGGCCGTGCCGTCATTCCGCCTGTCCCACCGTTATAGCTTACGCGATTGCTCGAAGCGTTATTGATTACACTTCTGCTGTATACGTTTCGAACCACCGATTGATTCACATTATTCACGGCCCGGTTGTAGTAGAACGAACCACGGTTCCAATATCCTCCGCCGTAGCCGACCCCGATGTAGCCGAAACCATAGTTAATGCCACCATAAAATCCGACCTGCGGGCCCCAGTAGCCTCCATGCCAGATATAAACGCCGTCGCCCCAACCCCAATATCCCGGCGTCCAAAGCGCTCCGATGAAAGGCGAGAACACCCAGGTGCCCGGTACCCAATAATAGCCGTAGGGTCCGTAGGCCCAATAGCCGGGCGTCCAGATATATCCCGCGCCGGGACAAAGCGGCTGCGAGTACACGGGCAACACCGGCGGTGCGATGGTGATCGAAACCGCGACCCCTCCGAAGGATGCGGCGGGCACTACCAGCAGCGCCACAACGAGCCATAATGCTTGAACAGTTCGCGACATAATTTTCACAACTCCCTCTTGGTAGATTGATTCAACAAGGAACGTGTTGCAGTGACACTTGGAAGTTGATGCCGCTCAGTTACTTCGCCCGGTAGAAGTAACCTAGGGAGCAGGAGTGGCCGCCAGAACCTGGAAGAGTGAACTCGCCCCCGTGCCCGAGCCGAGCGCGCTCATGCTTGGCGGATTGGGCTCCTGCTGGCAACACACGGAAACGCGGCGCCGGCCGGAAGCTGGAGAGAGCGGTGACGGTGGAGCAGATTAACAGGTCGGCCGAGGAGCCTGACCAAAACGCTTCGGGATGTTGTAGTGGCGGAACCTCGTTTCCGACCATTTTTCGAGCGACGCGCCCCCCCGCCCTGGCCGGAAAGGATCCTCTGCGGCCAAGCGTGAACGCTTACCCCAAAATTGTGTAATCAGGGAACTTCGGATTGCGAGTAGTGCCTGAAAGGTTCGGGCAACGCAGGATTGCGCCCTTGAAGCATCGCTATCTATTACGATAGTAGGTGGATGTGTAGGCAACCGGAGCGTGGCGGGAGAAGCGGCATGGCAATACTGCTGCTCTGCTTAGCGGTACCGGCCCAGAGCGCTCCTGGCTCTTCCGCCGCGCAGCCGCAAGCGTTGATCAAACAATATTGCGCGGCCTGCCACAACCAGACGTTGAAGTCTGGCGGGATCGCGCTCGCGGAGATGGATTTATCTGACATCGCCAGCAACTCCGCGCCACTCGAAAAAGTGCTGCGTAAAGTACATTCGGGCGAGATGCCTCCCCCCGGTATGCCACGCCCGGACACCGCCACCGCTCGGGCGTTCACCCAGTGGCTCCAAGATGAATTAGACCGCTCCGCGGCCACTCACCTGAATCCGGGGCGTCCAACCATCCATCGATTGAACCGGACCGAATACAGCAATGCGATCCGCGATTTGCTCGCACTCGACATTAAACCGGGTGCGATGCTCCCGCCTGACGATACCGGCTACGGCTTCGACAACATCGGCGAGGTTCTGTCGATGGCGCCAGTTTTAATCGAACGCTATATATCGGTGGCGCGCACGGTGAGCCGTCTGGCGGTGGGCGATCCAGCAATTAAACCCGAAAGCGTAGAATTCCGGCCTCCAAAAAATTCTCGGCGGCGAGAGCGTGTGAGCGACGATCTTCCGTTCGATTCGGCTGGCGGACTCTCGGTAAGCTACTGGTTCCCGTTGGATGCGGAATATGTCATCCGGGTTAAATTAGCGCCGATTGCCGGATTTGACGGTCCACAAGACACTCGCAGCTTGGAATTGCGGCTGCCCGTCAAGGCCGGGACACGCACTGTAGCGCTGACATTTCCGCGTCAGGAAGCGTTTCCGGAGGTGATTGCCGGTTTGCGCGGCACAGCGGCCGCCCCGTCCACACCAGCGCGCGCCGCGGGGCCTGCTCCCTTCGCCGATCTTCGGCTGGATGGCGCCAGACTGAAATCTTACGATCTGCCGGAAGGCGCGGCGCCGGCGTTGGTCGCCCTGACGATTTCCGGGCCGTACAACATTACCGGTCCTGGAAACACGCCCAGCCGGGAAAAGATCTTCGTCTGTAAACCGGCCGGAGCGAACGACGAATTGCCGTGCGCCGAAAAAATTATTTCCAGGCTGGCTTACCACGCTTTCCGGCGGCCGGTTACGTCCACGGATGTCCAACCCTTGCTCGATTTCTACAAGCGCGGCCGCCGCGAAGGGACTTTCGAGAATGGCGTGGAAATGGCGTTGCGCGCCCTGCTGGTCTCGCCTGATTTTCTTTTTCGGATCGAGCGCGACCCGGCTGGTCTCGCGGCGGGAAGCGTATACCAGGTCAACGATTACGAGTTAGCGTCCCGGCTTTCCTTCTTCCTCTGGAGCAGCATCCCGGATGGCGAACTGCTTAATCTTGCCGGAGAAGGTAAACTCCGCGACCCAGATGTGCTTGCCAGGCAAGTGAGCCGCATGCTGGATGATGACCGCTCAAAATCGCTGGTGAGCAATTTTGCGGGGCAGTGGCTGTATCTTCGAAACCTCGCGCAGGTGAAGCCCGACCCGGACGATTTTCCGGAGTTCGATTTCAGCTTGCGGCAGTCCTTCGAGCGCGAGACAGAATTGTTCTTCTCCGAAATTCTGCGTTCGGATCGCCCGGTGACGGATCTGCTGGATTCGAAGTTCACTTTTGTCAACCAGCGCCTGGCGGAGCATTACGGTATTCCCAACGTATACGGCTCACAATTCCGCCAGGTCGTCCTCACCGATCCGAACCGGGGCGGATTGCTGGGGCAAGGCAGTATTCTAACGGTCACATCGTATCCGAACCGTACCTCCGTGGTGCAGCGTGGCAAATGGATTCTGGATAATTTGTTGGGGTCACCGCCTCCGCCGCCTCCGCCCGAGGTCCCCAACCTGAAGCCTCACGGCGAAGACGGAAGTCTCCTGACCATGCGCCAGCAGATGGAACTGCATCGCTCCAACGCCGTCTGCGCGGCCTGCCACTCGCGCATGGACCCGCTGGGTTTTGCGCTGGAAAATTATGATGGCGTCGGAAAATGGCGGACCAAGGATGCCGGCCACGTGATTGATCCTTCCGGTAAGCTGCCGGATGGCACGCAGTTTGACGGCATGCCGGGGCTCAGGCAGGTGCTGCTTACTACCCGTCGCGATGATTTTATCGCAACCGTGGCGGAACGGCTTCTCACTTACGCTCTGGGACGCGGGCTGGAGACATCCGACAGGCCGGCGGTACGGTCCATCGTGCGTGAGGCGAGCGCGGGGGACCCAAGCGCGCCAGCCCCGAGTTTTCGAGCGCTAATCGGCGCAATTGTGAAAAGTGTACCCTTTCAGATGAGGAGAACTCCCGAGACATGATCGTGACGCAGAAAGCGCTCCCTCGCCGCACATTTTTACGCGGCATTGGCACCTCGATGGCACTGCCGTTGTTGGACGCCATGGTTCCAGCCATGGCCGCGACCCGTCTGGCCGCGAAACCCGCGGTGCGGCTCGCGTTCGTGTATGTTCCGAACGGAATCATCCAGGCGAATTGGCTTCCTTCGGCTGAGGGATCTGGGTTCGATTTCGCTTCCACCATGCAGCCCCTGGAATCTTTTCGGGACCGGCTGAATGTATTGAGCGGTCTGGCGCAGGTGAGCGGCCGCGCTTTGGGCGACGGCCCGGGCGATCACGCGCGCGCGGGCGCCACCTGGCTCACAGGCATGCATCCCAAGAAAACCGAGGGCGCCGACATCCACGCTGGAATTTCCGCGGATCAGATCGCGGCCGCGGAACTCGGCAAGTCCACGCAGTTCGCTTCGCTCGAATTGGGTTTGGAGGAGCCCAGCATGGTGGGAGGCTGCGACTCCGGCTACAGTTGCGCATACACCAACACCATTTCCTGGCGGACTCCATCCACGCCCAATCCCATGGAAGTGAATCCGCGCGCCGTATTCGAGCGTCTTTTTGGGGATGGTGACAGCACCGATCCGGCCTCCAGGCTGAAACGGATGCAGGAGGACTCCAGCATTCTCGATTATGTCCGGGAAAATGTCGGACGCCTGCGGCCTGGCTTGGGAACACGAGATAACAGCAAGCTGAACGAGTACCTGGATGGCATCCGCGACATCGAGCGCCGTATTCAGAAGGCCGAGCAACAAAGCGCAGCGATCCAGATGCCGGTACTGGACCGGCCGTCGGGAATCCCGGAGGAATTCACCGATCACGCCAAGCTGATGAGTGACCTGTTGGTGATTGCATTCCAAACCGATATGACGCGCGTTGTGACATTTATGCTGGCGCATGAAGGCAGCAACCGGAGCTACCGCTCCATCGGGGTGTTGGACGGGCATCATTCCGTGACGCATCACCAGAACGATCCGGAGAAGATTGCGAAAACCGTCAAAATCAATGAGCTGCATGTCAGGACGTTTGCGTATCTGCTGGAGAAACTGCAATCCACGCCCGACGGCGATGGCAGCTTGCTGGATCATTCGATGATCCTCTACGGCAGCAGCATCAGCGATGGAAATGCGCACACCCATCACGATTTGCCGCTGGTTCTGGCGGGCGGCGCGGCGGGCCGGATCAAGGGTGGCCGGCACATCCGGTATCCCAAAGAGACGCCGATGAATAACCTGCTGCTCGCGATGCTGGACAAAGCCGGTGTGCGTGCGGAACACCTGGGGGACAGCACGGGCGAAGTCCAATATCTCAGCGGAGTTTAGGCGCGGTGCCAGTGGTGACTCCATCGTGGCGCAGGCACTTCTGCCTGCGGGGTCGAGACTCATCTCGGCCCGATGCGCCGGCACGAGTGCCGGCACGGCAGACTGAGAGTCTGCGCCGCCGTTGTTACCCGGCTGCGTTAGTCGTTCTGTTTTCCACCGCCATTGGCCTGCCGTGTTTCGCGGCCGGCGATTTACGGCTGATTGAAGCCATCAAAGACCGCAACTCCAAAGCGGTGAATTCGCTTTTGAGCGCTCACGTAGACGTGAATTCTCCGCAGCCGGACGGCGCCACACCGTTGGCGTGGGCGGTTTATCTCGATCAGGAGGCAACGGTGGACCTCTTGATGAAAGCCGGCGCCAAGGTGAATACGGCGGACGAGTATGGAGAAACGCCGCTCACGCTGGCGTGTGCCAACGGAAATGGAACGGTCATCGGAAAACTGCTGGAAGCCGGCGCCGATTCGAACGCCGCGCGCTGGGGCGGCGAAACTGCGTTAATGCTGGCCGCGCGCTCCGGCAACACAGAAGCGGTAAAGCTGCTGTTGTCGAAAGGCGCTAAACTGGACGCCGCGGAATCGCGCCAAGGCCAGAACGCTTTGATGTGGGCGGCGGCCGCGGGACGTTCCGACGTTGTGGCGATGTTGCTCAAGGCCGGGGCATCGGCGAGTACGGCTTCGAAAGGCGGATTCACTCCCCTGGTATTCGCCGCACAAAAGGGTGACGCCAAGTCTGTCATGAGTCTGCTCGAAGCGGGGGCGGATGTCAACGCTACCGTTCCGAGCGGCCAGAGCGTCCTGCAGATTGTTGTGACCGGTGGAAAAATTGAAGCGGCTGAGGTTTTACTTCAGAACGGCGCCCGCGTAAATCATGCGGACAAACTGGGCGTCACGCCTCTGCAGGTGGCCGCGCAGGCCGGCAGCTTGGAATTAGTCGAGAAATTATTGGCCAAGGGTGCGGATCCAAATGCGCGAACTGCGAAGGTTACCCCGGAAGCCAGGGGCGCCGGTCCGTTCCGGGGACCTCCGGGAGAATTGACCGCCCTGCATCTGGCCGCGAAAGCGAACCATGAGGATGTGATGCGCTTGCTGGTGGCCGCGGGCGCGGATCCGAAACTAAAAGGCCAAGACGGGACCACGCTGTTAATGTCGGCCGCCGGAAGCGGCCACGTAGAGGTTGTGAAATACGCTTACCAGCTGGACCCGGAAATCAATGCCGTGACGGATTCGGGCGACAACGCGGTGCACGCTTCCGTTACCGGTTCCATCCGAAATTCCACGCAGCCCGAGATTGCCAAAGTGGTGCAATTTCTCGCCGGCCAGGGCGCGGACCTCGACGTGAAAGATGCCCGCGGGCGAACGCCGATCGCAATCGCCGATATTCTCCCGCTGGACACTGTTGTGGAACTGTTGACTAAGTTGATCGTCAAGAGCGGGCGCACTCCTCAGACGGTTACGAAGAGGTAAGGGCACCGTGGCTTCGGCATCTGACGCTTCACAATCACGTAGCGTCCTGACTAATCACCGCTCGGAAGCGGCGGCTGTCAAGCCGATATTTCCGCCATGCATCTTCGTCCCGCAGGTCTTGTGGCGGGGTGGGTCTTGGCACGCTAGCAACGTCTTCGTCGGCCATGATTATGTTCTCAACGATTGGCCTCTCCACTGCATTAGGATATTTCGCCGCCAGATAAACTCTCGCATCGGTCTCGGTCATGAAGGAAGCCGTAAACTTGAACGGGGAGCCGGCCAATCTGTTTTCTTCCCATGTGTCCATGGCGCACGACACCGTCCCATTTGGTTTCGTCGTGTAAGCGATCTTTCTTTCGTCCAACCAGAATTCCATGTCGGTCCCCCTCAAGCGCACGCTGGAACGGCAGATGCGAGACGCTACGCACCCCAACTAAACTAACCGATTTAGCGGAGATAATCTGTTCAAGATTGCTCACAAGCCTGACCTTCGCTTCACGCGGTTACCGGGGACTTTGAAAGGTCAAGTGCCGCTTAGATCCAGATTCTCCATTTCCCATCCTTGACGATTTCGTTGGCGATGTCTTCCAGCGATCGTAGTCCATTGCGCGGTATTGCCCACAGGCGCACCGCCAAGACATCTGCCTGCGACGGCAAATGATGCTCCTCAATCGCTTTCAGCACACGACCGGCTGCTTCGTAATCGGCGTAGCGGTTGCCTTTCACTCTTCACTCTCCAAATTCCTTCAATCACTTCCCCTTCTCGTTCACCAGCGGATGGTCGAGATTACTATTTGATACTCCGCGCAGTTCTTTGGTATCGCCCGTGTTGAATTAGTGCTGCATGGTCTGAAAGATTCTCAAAACTTCGCTGTCCTAGCGGATATCCGGCACGGACCGATGTTTCAGCACCAATCACCTAGACCTGCATTGCTTCTATCGTAACCAGATTGGATGAATTAATCCCTTGCCGGTGCCCGGTGCGTGTGTACTGGCCGCGCGGGTGATGCAGCTGATTGAAGGCGGAATCCGGAGCTTGTCCCAGGTGCGTTCGAAGATATGTAGGTTAAGATCGGTGAAAGGAGTTTTGCATGTTCTATGTTCCCAACAGCTCGTTCTTGATCTGCCTGATTGCCGGGTTGGGCTCGGCAATGGCGCAAACTCCGGCACAGCGTCCCGCCGAAGGGCCAGTTCCGGCAAAGGCCGCGAGCGGGGCGCGCCCGCCGGCTCCGACCCGCGATCCGAACACGCCCGGGTACGTCCAAGCGAAGGAATTGCCCGATGGCGCCATCCCTTCTGCGAAGGACGACGGGAACTTCATTATTGGGCCCACCCACAATCCAGCGCCTGAAATGGCCGCGAAGGATGGCGTGCCCCAGGGTGATGTCTTTGAATTCACTGTGGAATCCAGCGACAGTAAGATCTATCCCGGCATCGCGCGCGAGCCCAACACTTTCGCCGTCCTGGACCCCGCCGACCCGAACAAGGTGATCGTGAACAGCTATCCTGCTCCGTATACGCGCAAAGTTGCCGTATACGTTCCCAAGCAATACGTACCCGGCACGGAGGCGCCATTCATCGTCGGCGCAGATGGACCAGACCGAACTTTGTTCACCGCACTCGACAATCTGATCGCCGAGCACCGGGTGCCGGTGATGATTGCAATCTCCATCGCGAACGGCAGCGGCGACGCTCAGGGTAGCGAGCGGGGACTGGAGTACGACACCATGTCCGGCCTTTACGCGGAGTTCGTAGAGAAGGAAATTCTGCCCCTGGTGGAGAAAAAATACAACGTGAAGCTCACTAAGGATCCCGACGGCAGGGCGACCATGGGTTGCAGTTCTGGCGCAGCGGCCGCGATGGAGATGGCCTGGTATCACACGGATCTCTACCACCGCGTTCTGAGCTACTCAGGCACGTTCGTGTACCAGCAGTGGCCGTACAACGCAGAGACGGCGCACGGGGCGTGGGAATTTCATGAAACGCTTATTCCCAACAGTCCGAAGAAGCCGCTGCGGATCTGGATGCACGTCAGCGATCGAGACCTTCTCATCACCCGCGACAACTATCACGACTGGGTCCTGGCTAATGAGCGCATGGCCAAGGTTCTGGCCGCTAAGGGATATCCTTATCAGTTTGTCTTTGCTAGGAACGCTGTCCACTGCGACCGCGGCGTGAAGGCCCAGACGCTGCCTCTGGCGTTAGAGTATGTATGGCAGGGATACGCGAAGAAGTAAACGTGCCGCGCGTTTTCATTTTTGCATCAGCAACTACAGCAACAGACGGATGAGAGCGAGGCTGGCCGCGCACAGCGCCAGGCAGGAGACGACGCCGGTAAGCAATGCGCGTCCGCCGACGCGCGCCAGGAAATGAACGTCCACCTCCAATCCCATCGCCGCCATGGCCAGAGTCAATAGAAAACTGCCTGCTGAAGCCAACACATCCGCAGTGGAAACGCTGAAACCGCGCGCGGCTTGCCACACTGGATGAAACTCGAGTGCCGGAATCAGCCCCAACGTATTCATCAGCGCTGCGGCTACGAAACCCCATAAAAATGGCGGGACTAACCGCGAGTAATGCACCCGGACCCCACCCGTCCGCTTGCGGCGCGCGTATGCGATGGCCAGAACGAAGGTGAACGGAGCCAGCAGTGCCACGCGCACCAGCTTCACCAGCGTAGCGATGCTTCCCGCGCCCGGACTGAAGGCGAAAGCAGCCGCCACCACCTGTGGGACGGCGTGAATCGAGGTGCCAGCCCACACGCCGAAGGCCTGATCGCCGAGCCCCAGCATCGCACCGGCCAGAGGAAACAGGAACATCAGCGGTAGTCCCAGCAGATTGATGGTGCTCATGGAGAGCATAAGGTCCTCGTCGGTAGCATCAATGAGCGGCGCCACAGCCACAATGGCACTGTTTCCGCAGATGGCTGTGCCGGCGCCTATCAACAGGGCCGTTCTCTTCCAGAGTTTGATTGTGCGGCCGAACCAATAAGCGGAACCGGTCGCGACGACGATCGAAGCCAGGATGATCACCAGTGCCGGCGCGCCAACCTTCTCTATGCTCGTGAGGTTCAGACTGAATCCGGTAAGGACGATGGTCACCGGGATGACCTTCCTGACGATACCCTTCGAACCTTCGAGAATGACGTGGGGCAGCCTGAGCGCATTGCGGGCTACTACTCCAAGAAGAATCGCGATGATGGCGGGGCTGACCGGCCGCCGCACGCCGAATTCGGCCGCTACACGAAACGGGGCGAAGGGCAAGTAATGGACAAGGTAGGCCGCGGCCGCAATGAGAAGTGCCGCCACGTATCCCGGCCAGACGGATGGGTGCACGGGTTTGGCTTTTCCAGGAGCGGGGCGAGTGACGACGATCGGGACATCCAGGCCCTCCATGGAGTCCAGCGAAGCCAAAGCTTCAGCATCCAAAGAGCCGTAATAGGTGTGTGCGCGCGACTGCAAGAGGAAGTATATGTCAAACGTTGGTTGAGCAGCGATTCGTAATTCCTTGAGACAGCAGCATCATGCCGCTGCTTTCAGTGGTTGGAAGATCGTCAGGAATTGCTACTCCTCGAAAAAACGGAACATGAACCCCGCGATTTCAGAGAAGTTGACAGTCAACAGGCAAACTTCTCGGTTCGTGGCCTGGGAGCGATTTTGGCTTTGAAGTTTATTTCCCTACCTTGCGCGCCTTGTCCGTCGAGAATTCTTCCGCATTCGGAGCGCCAGTGCCAGTGGAGCCAAGGAACAATTTCCGGCCGTCGGCGAATGTTACATTGCGTGCGTTGGCACGCAGTTCCGTGTGATCGCGCGCTTGATAGCCGTCGATGATAATTTCGGTTCCCTCCGGGAAGGTGTTCTTGTTGGCGCCGCGGCGGAGCAGCGTGTTGGGGCTCCCGCCCTCGCACATCCATTCTTCCTTCGTGCCATCTTCCTTGATGATCTCCACATGGATCCAGGTGTGCGGATTGATCCACTCGATCTTCACAATCTTGCCTTTGAGGATGACGGGGCGGTCGGCGTCGAACTCCGACCCGAAGGCGTGATGCGCGGCTGCCGGCCACGACATGACACACAAGGCTACCGCAGGGAGTAGAAACGATGTCCAGATTCTGTGTTGCATAGGTATCTCCAAGTTTACTTCGAGCCGTTCTTGGCTGCTTGTTCTTTCTCGCGTATGCGCGCGCCCTTCAAGATATCCAGCATTGCGTAATTACCTTCATGGCACGCGTACTCGTAAATGGGTCCCTTCGATTCCGGCCAACTGTACTCGCCGGTCCAAGGCTTGGTCCAGGTCTTGGGATCGTCGATGGTGAAGCGGTAGAGCAAAGTGTGGGCGTCTTCTCGCGTGAAGCGCTCGATCACATGAAGGTCTGGCGAGGCTCCGCGAAACGCGGTCTTATCGGTGAAATTGGTGGTATCCACAACCAGAGTATCGCCCTCCCAATGGCCCACCGAGTCGCCCAACCATAACCGGATGTTCTTCGGCAAATGTTGGGCGTTCATGCGCACGATTCTGGCGTCATGCACCATTTCGGTGAGAATCATCACGTTGTCCTTCGTCTGCACGATCTGGTGGTTGTTGTTGTAGAAGTAGTTCGGCAGCATAGGCGGCCCGGACGTAGATCCAAACCCGATCAGGCAGCGCTCGCCCAGCGGACGGGCTTCCGGATCGTCATAGGCGCCCGGGGTTCTTTCGAGTCCAGGATCGCTGCTCTCGGTTTGGTCGGAAGTGGGCCGCGGCCGCGCGTTTATAGCCGCCTGAAGAAAGCCGACGATATTGAAATTGTACGCCGACTCTCCCGCCTTTCTGCCCGGAACCAGCGGGGGCGCGCGGCCATCCGGCGGATCGATGATGATGGACGCACGGACCTGGCCGTCGACGACCGTGTAAGCCGATCCCGTATCGAGCCAGCCGGTGTTGTAGCCGCCCACGTTGCCCGCAGGACCAGGGGAGCCGTCGCCGCCTTTTGGAGGCGCACTCCGATCGCCATCGATGGATTTGTCGCCCTGCTGCTTCACGGCTACGGCTTGGGCCTCCAGCTTGGCGGCTTCCTCTTTGGGCATCACCAGCGCTGTGCCCGACCGGCGTTCTAGCGGCGTGAGCGTGGCAGCGTCGTAGGTGCCTTCGAGATCCGGATGACCGTCGGCCATGCGCGGCGGATTGTATTTCTGGGCCGCCGTTTGCGCTGCGGCGGCGACGGCCAGAACCAAAAGCAGAACGAGAAATCGAGACCGCATATCGTTACCTCCTTCGAAGACTCACTTGGGCAGTGGGTTCTTGCGCCACTGCCCATACATTAACTCTTCCACAAACTCCACGCACTTGAAATCCAGGAGCTGCATATTTTTCTCCTGGCGTCTGTATAGCGGCATCTGGATCTTCCAGGGACGCGTGAAGACCTTCGGGTCTTCCATCGTTGCTTCATAAGAAATCACGTCCAGGCTAGTACGAGTATAACGCTCGACGACGTGCAGCGAATCGCTATGGAAATCGCCGGCGCGATCGAACCAGGTTTGGTCGTTGAGGCCGGTCACGTCAATGACCAGCGTCTCACCCTCCCAGTGCCCGACGGATTGTCCCATCCAAGAGTCGACCGGGGCCGGGCCGGGATCCTTCAAAAAGATGTTGCGCACCGCGCCGGCGAACTGATAGGTGAAAAAGATTTGTTTCGCGTTCTGAAAGATCTGGAACGGCTGAGGAATGTAGGTGGCGCGCGGAACTCCCGGCAAAAAGCATTTGATCTCGGGATCGCGGGTCAACCAGTTCTCCTGGTTCTCTTTCTTCTTGGCGAGCATCTCGGGTTTGTAGGGAATCTCGCCGCCTGCGACGACGCCGAGACTGGGAGGCACGGCTCCGATTGCGCCCAAGGCCAACACCGGCGCTGCAGGCACGGGGCCGTAGGGGCCCTGACGGAGGGCCATCGCGGGTTTTGCGAGATGCGCTTCCAGATCGTAGTCGGCTTCGTTCATGGTCTGCCAGATGCCGTTGAGGTCAGGATGGCCACCATCTGCGCGCGGTGCGCGATACGCCGGGGTCTGCGCCATGGATAGCGAAGCACAGAATAAGATTGTCGCGGTTAGAGTTTTAGTGATGTTCATTTTCTGTAGGTTTTCCCGGTCGAGGACGACCGAACTTCCGAGCGTCCACCGGGACATTGATCTGTACTTGATTGAGTTGAAATTCGTCGCGTCCTCCCAGCCACGCGAAGAGGATATGGAACGGCATCTTGATTCCGTCCACGTCGCGATAATCGGAGTAGTCGATCTGGGTGGGAACGCGGCCTATGGGTGAGTTGCCGTAGCGCACCAGGCGAAGGAGAAGGCCGGACTGCTGATCGAAATACAGCGTGGCGTACATGCGGTTTGGGCCACGTCCTTGCACTACGTTCACTAACCGGTCCTTTCCAATGCCCGCGGCCTTACTTTCTTCCACGGCTTGGCTTTCCGGCGCCGGCAGATCGCTGATGGTGGTTGGCATGCTGACACGCCAATCCGTGAAAACGTTTTTGATCTGTGCGGGAAAGGAAAGCTCTGCATCCAACTTCGCACCATCCAACTCGCCTCCAGTCAGTTGATACTCGCTAAGAACCGTTAAGGGAGTGCGCAGCCACGCCTCGTGGCCGTCGAAAGTCCGGATGCTGCTGCCTCGTTCCGGTTCTTTTGGAAAAACAATAGAGGTGACACGCTGATCCGGGAATTTCCCGGCCATCTCCACTTGCCCTCCCTTTCCGAAGCCACCGAAACCCACGCTGGTGCCGGTAGCCACGTAGCTTTTTATGGCCGCTAAGCGATCCGTCCCGCCGACCGCCTGGATGTATTGGTCGAGGATCTTCTCGGCAGGAGGCTGGCCAGGCGCTTGAACCAGGACGTCATCCATATCCAGCGCGGACGGGCCGTACATGTTCTCCATGGTCGGCGTGGTCAACGGGCGATCGCGGCCGCGATGGCAACTCCAACAAGTCACCATCTGCCGCCCGTTGAAGTTGTCGCGATTGATAGTGGTCATCATTTGGACCATCCGCCGTGCGATCAGCTTTCGAGGATTGTCGGCGGCCCAATCCACTTTCTCGGTGCCTGCGCCGGAATGGCACTCGGAGCAGTCAAACCCGAGGGCCGCGCACATGATGCCCATAGTTCCCAGGAAGTCGTCCACCGGAATTCCTTTGAGCACCTGAACATTCTTGAACACCTGATCCGACGTTGATTTCGGATTCACATGAGACGCAGCCTGAGCATTAGATGCAGATTGACCGGCGGCAAAGGGTGTGGCGAACAACCAATTCGCCACTACCACTGTGACCATTTGAAAGCCCACACTATAGCAGTGCATAGTTTTACGGTGCATGATGATTACGCGCTAGGCAACCATTGTATGTCACTTTGGACGCCACGATGTCCGCTAAAGACGGTGCCATCGGGTTACTTCCCGTCCACCGAAAACGCAAGCAGAACATTGCCCGGCATGCCTCCGAATGTGCCATACCCGGAATTAACGTAGAGCATGCCGCCTGCGACCGCTGGCCCGCCGCCGTCCAGCGACCCGCCGCGCGCCTTTCCGCCGTTCACGGCGTCGTATTCGCGGACTGTGTCGAAGTCCCAAACTACTTCACCGGTGTCGCTGCGATAAGCGCGCAGATGTCCGTCCACCGAACCCGAGAACACGACGCCGGGCATCGCAGTGACGGCCCCGGATTGAGCCGGGCTGCAATTCGCGCGCGTACCGCATCCAGGCGGGGCCGCGCTCCATACCTGCTCGCCGGTTTGCAACCTGAGAGCGAACAAGCCGCCCCCTTGCGCCGGATCGAGCTCCGTCGTAAAGTCGCCCGGAGCCTTGGGATTCGTCACCACACGGAAGCCGATGTCGGAAAGCGCGGCATACATCCGATCCTGATCTGCGGCCGAACCCCACTGAATTCCTCCGAGCGCGCCGCCTTTTCCGAGGCGCCTTTGCCAGAGCACCTCGCCTTGCTGATCCGGATCCAGAGCGTGCGCCACGCCGGACTTCTGGCCGAGGACTAACGCCCGTTTTCCATTCGGGAGCGATATTAGTATGGGCGGCTGACCGAAATCCAAGTCCGGCCCGTTAGAATCCGGGCAATTGGTTTTCACTGCTTGCAGGCAATCCACGGTGAACGCGTCCTGAGGCGTCAGTTGACGGGACCAGAGCATCTTGCCGGTAGCGCGGTCCAAGGCCAGCACCGCATCGCTCGACCGGGTAGGCGGATCGGAGTAATTGTCCCCAGTGGCGACATAGATCGCATCGCGCTTTTCGTCGATGGTGGGCGTTGACCATACACCGGCTCCCGAGGGTCCCCAGCGCTGGACACCGGTTTTAGTCTTCGTCGTCGGCTGGGGAGCTTCGGCGATGGTATAGGTCTTCCAGATCTGCTTGCCGGTGGCGGCGTCCAGGGCTACTACACTGCCGCGAAAAGTGCAGCATTCCGCAGTAGGCATCGCCCCGGTGACCTCTTCGCTGGACGATACTCCGAAATAGACGATGCCCCGATAGAGATTCGGAGCGGGCGTGATCATGGCCGCGTAGTGATCCTCCACCCGGGTCTTCCAGAGCAGTTTGCCGGTGGCGAAATCGACCGCGTATGCGTTCGCGGCCCCGTCACCGAAGAATACGGCGGAGCCGCTACCGTACGGACCAGCGATGACTCCTGAGCGGATGGGCGCAGCAGCGTCGAAGATCCAGTAGAGGCAGCCCGACTTGGCGTCGAGCGAATAAAGCTTGTTGGCCTGGCTGCCGGCGAACAAACGGTTGCCCACTACGACCGGCTGGCCGCGAGCGAGCGTTACATCGCCGAAGCTGAACGCCCATTTCAAGCGGAGCTTAGGGACATCAACGGGGCTGAGGCCGGCGGCTTCCCTGGCTTGAAAGCGCGCATTCGTCAGGCCGGCTCCGAAGCCGTTCCAACCGGGACCGCGGGTAGAATCGGCGGGTGGATTTCCGGTTGGGCTACAGTAAGCGGACGGAGGGAGGGCCGAAGCGCTCTCGCTTTTAATAAATCCGCGACCCAGGTAACTCGCGAGTGCGATGCGCTCCGGCGAGCTCAAGCCTTGCGCTTGTACTCGCATGGTGCCCGATTCCAGCGTCCTCAAAATCGCGGCGGTATTCATGGCGTGCAGAGCGGAGAGCGCCGGTGTTCGGCCCGTGGGAGAGTCGTGGCACTTCGCGCAACGCGCCTGATACAGCGCGGCGCCGTTCTGAGCGAAGGCCGAGCAAGCAAGGAGAAAACACCAACACATTTTCATGGCGGGGGCATGGGTCAGTATATCCAAGCTGCGAGGACAAAGGGGGCGCCGCAACCAGGACACGAGCCGGCTGCAACCGTGCGGCCCGCGGGAGGTCTGGGTACACGCCGGCGCGAGGAAGTTGTGCTCCTCAATCTCGTTTGCCAATCAGAACTAGTCAAGCTTCATCCAGCGCCGCTCTGTATGTTAGAAATCGTAACCAGAATATTCGGCGATCAGGCACCAGCGGCATCTCGCCCCCGTTGGTCAACCACCTCGCGATACTGTTTAGCTTGACGCCTGCAAGCGATCAAAACTCCGGATCGCATCCGTCTCGTCTTCGAATGTCTGCAACACGGAGTCGATCTTAGTCACGTTCAACACGTGCTTGACCGATGCTTCAGGATGCAACAGCTTCAGGGCGCCCGAGTTCTTGACGGCGTGACAATAACAGTTCATAAGCACGCCCAAGCCGGTGCTGTCGATACGGCTCACTTTGCTCAGATCGATCAGTACCTTAGTGTCGTTTTCCAGGCGGATGGCTTTGGTAAGCTCGGCTAATTCCAGCGATGCCGCCAGCAGTTGGCTGGATTCCGTGAATCGAATTACCGTAACATCATTTACCTGTTTGCGCTCGAGGATTGGCTCGGCCAGCCCTCGAATCAACAACTCGGTCCCACGCATCTCCTGGTAGCACTCATTGCATTCCAGGTAATGACTCTCCAACGCGTCCACCAGGTCCGCGCTTAGCTGGCGGTATAAGTAGTTCGTAACCAGCCGGTCCCTTAGAACCACGTCACTGTGGAAATCCAGCTCCATATCACTAAGTGACATCAGAGGCCCCGATGTTTCGTTTGCTCCAGATAAATATTACGAAATCTTTCCTTAGCCCGGCACAGTACGACCCGGAAGTTCTCGTCTGTCATCCCGGTTACTTTCAGAATCTCTTCCTTTGATTTTTCTTCTAGATAATAGGCGCGCAGGATCCGGCGGTCCCGCAGGGAGAGCTGTTCCATGCCGCTTGCAATCGCGTCGCGCATCTCGAATAGATCCGCGTCCTGCAATCCCTTTCCGGCCGGCTCGGGAACGGTCTCGGGCACGGGTTCGTCCCGCAGCGCCCGGCGGCGGTATTCGGAAATTACATTGCGGCAAATACCGTTCAGGAATGCGCCCAACGCCGACGTATTCCGAACCTTATCGTCCTTCGCCGCTATGAAAAAGCGTGTTAGTGTCTCCTGTACAATGTCGTCGACATCCGGGCATAGAAACCCGACCTCATAGCAAACCTTGAAGCGTACTCTGGGCCGAAGCTGTTCTATTTCCTCATCTGAAAACTGCATGGCGACCAGGAGCCAGATTGTAACATGCCTCTCAGTGGGGTTGCGGCCACTCGCTGGTCTTCTGTAATATGAGTAGCCATATTCACGACTGCCAAACATTATGAACATCGAAGCCACCCAATTCGAAAAAGCGATTCTGCTGAAGGTCAGCGGCCGCATGGACGCCGAGAATGCCGGCGAATTCGACAAGGCTTGCGAGTTATGGATTTCCCAAGGCGCCAAACATCTGATTGCCGACCTGGCCGATTTGCAGTACGTCAGCAGTATGGGGCTGCGTTCGTTTTTGGCGGCGGCCCAAAGACTAAGATCCTTGTCCGGTTCACTGATCCTGTGCGGACTGAAGGGTTTACCACGGCAAGTTTTTGAAATGACTAAACTTGATAGCCTGTTTCCTATCTATGAGACGGCCCAACAGGCACTCGCCGCGCTCTGATGGGCTCCCCGTTCGAACGGCTTACGCTTCCTGCCCGGGTGGAATCCGTGCGCGCCTTTCATCGATTCGTTCGCAGCGGAGCGGAAGCGGTAGGCCTGGATTTGGCCGATATGGACAAGCTGGATCTGGTGCTGGAGGAGATTCTGATAAACATAGCCCGCTACGCTTACGAGGACGGTGCGGGAGATGTCCAGGTGGCTTATTCCACGGAAGCCGGTTCGCTTCTGGTTGAGGTTACCGATCAGGGGCGCAGTTTCAACCCTCTGGATGCAGCCCCGCCCGATTTGGCCCTGGGATTGGCCGACCGGCCCATTGGTGGCCTGGGCGTTCTTCTAGTCAGGCAAATCGTTGGATTGCTTAGTTATCGCCGCCAGGGCAACCAAAACATACTGTCCTTCCGGTTTCCAGGCCCCGGACCTATTACTCCTTGAAAAAGCTTTTTTTTGAGACTTGCAACATCTACCCTGGTTGCGTCACTCTATAACAACCGACCCGTTTCGGCGTAAAGGAGAAATGAGCCAGATGACAACGTTCCGAAAGTGGAGATTCCCGATTCTGATTGGGAGCGGCATCCTTGCGGCAGCCGGCCTGATTTACTTTGCGAACGGCCGCATCAATTCCGACAAGACCCAAGGCGCCATCGGCAAGCGCGATGTTTACCGCGATGGCCAGGTGGACGCAGCCAGCGTGGGTGCAACTCCCGGCACCGCTCCGGTTGCCATGCAAACGATCCTGGACAGCAAAGAGTTCAAGGCGTTGGCGAAGAACCAGGCTTTCCAGAGCTTGATGGCCAGCCATGGGTTCCAAGCTGTGGCCAAGGATCAGGCATTCGTGTCGCTGCTCTCCAACTCGGATTTTGCGCAGATGGCCCAAAGTTCCGCGTTCACGCAGTTGCTACAGAATTCGGACTTCCGCAAGGCGCTGGCTCAGTCCAACATGAGGGAGATGAATGCCCAGTCGCATCAGGAAGCCCAGAAGCAGGATCTAGCAAGGTTCGACATGAACTTCGCGGCCATCAGGCAGGATGCCAACTTCCAAGCGCTGGAGCGCAACCAGGCATTCATTAATCTGACGCAAAACGCCATATTCAGGTCCATCGTCCGGAATGAGGCTTTCGTGAACCTGATGGTGGGATCGTCTTTCCAAGCCATGATGAGGGACAACGCTTTTCGGAGCTTGATTTCGCAGTCCCAGTTCCAGAACGCGCTGCTGAGCGGTAGCTCCGCCAACCTGGTACTTCGAGAGAGCGGCGGCGGACCAGGGGGACGTTGAGCAGCATCAGAAAACGCTTTAGAATTCCCGGAGTCCCGCGTTGCATCGCGGGACTCCTTCTTTTATTGGCGCCGTGTTTTGCAGCCCACCCCAGGATCTATATCCAGTCCTCGCAACACATCGAGGTTCTCTACTACAGTCCCGCCCATGAATACCTGGTCACGCATCTCATTCGCTCCTACGAAAACGCTCTGAACTTCGAGCGCAACCTCTTCCACTTCACGCCTTCCCGCAAAGTTAGCGTCCTGATCGAGGATTTTGGCGACTATGGCCATGGCGCGGCCGGAACCGTGCCGTCCAACTTCATCAGCGTGGGGATCGCTCCGTTCAGCTACACCTACGAAACGTTACCCGCCAACGAGCGCATGACCTGGATTATGAATCACGAGTCCATCCATATTGTGATGGGCGATAATGCCAACGGCATCGACCGCCGTTTTCGTTCTCTGTTCTTCGGAAAAGTAGCTCCCACCGATGAAGAGCCTGTCTCCATGCTGTACAGTTCCTTAACCAGCCCCCGGCATTATTCCACCCGCTGGTTTCACGAAGGCATCGCAGCCTTTATGGAAACCTGGATGTCGGGCGGCCTGGGGCGCGCCATGGGCGGATACGACGAAATGGTCTTCCGCGCCATGCTTCGGGACGACGCCCGCATCTATGACGTCGTCGGCCTGGAATCGGAAGGGACGTCCGCCGACTTTCAGACCGGTGCAAATTCGTATCTGTACGGAACGCGCTTCATGACCTGGCTATGCTACACCTATGGGCCGGGCAAATTGCTGGAATGGGTCACGCGCGGCGAAAACACCAAACGCTATTTTGGAGCTCGATTCTCCCAAGTCTACGGCATGGGTATGGCGGAGGCGTGGAAAAAGTGGATCGCCGGCGAACGAACCTGGCAGGCAGCCAATCTTAAAGAGATTCGTAAGTATCCCGTCACCCAACCTCAGCGGCTAACGTCGAAATCGCTTGGATCTGTTTCGCGCGCTTATTACGATTCCAAACGCAACGTGATATACGCCGGCATTCGCTATCCCGCGCACATGGCGAGTATAGCCGCGGTCCACCTGGATACAGGACACATCGAGGAACTGAAAGATATCAAGGGACCGGCGCTTTACTACGTGACATCTTTGGCCTGGGATCCGCGCGGCAGAAAGCTGTATTACACCACTGACAATAACGACTGGCGCGATCTAATGGTCTATGACGTTGAGACGCACCACTCCGAGCGTCTGCTGAAAGATTTCCGCACGGGAGATTTAGCTTTCGATTCTGAGGACAGCTCGCTGTGGGGTGTTCGTCACGAGAACGGCTTGTCTACCCTGGTAGAGATTCCCTCACCCTACAGCGAGTTCAAAACCCGGCATGAATTCGACTACGGAATCGACATCTTCGACATCGATGTTTCGCCCGGCGGCGAATACCTCACCGGCGCCATCACCGACCTGAGCGGGCGCCAGAAGCTGGTCCGCTTCAAAATCGATCAACTGCGCAAAGGCGCAGCTAAGTTTGAGGTCCTCTATGACTTTGAATACAACACGCCGGGGAATTTTGTTTTTTCCGCGGATGGCCGTTATATGTATGGCTCGTCCTACTATACCGGCGCCGCCAACCTTTTCCGCTACGATTTTGAGACCAAGAAGATGGATCCGATCAGCAATGCTGAAACCGGACTGTTCCGGCCCCTGCCTCTTCCCGACGGATCTTTGATTGCGTTCGAATACACCAGCAAGGGATTCATACCGGGGCGTGTTCCTACTCAGCCACTGGAAGACGTGAGCGCGGTAGAGTATTTTGGGATGGCGACGCTCAAAAAATATCCGGAGCTGAAAACCTGGAAACTACCGCCGCCGTCCTCCATCAGCTCCGAGAACCTGGTTACGCACGCGGGCGAATACAAGCCACTGCAGAATGTGCAGTTGATTTCGGCATATCCCATTGTCCAGGGCTTCGAGAATACAGTAGCGGCCGGCGTGCGCGCTGAGTTTTCTGATCGGCTGCGGCTGGCGGGCGTCAACGTGGATGCCAGCTACTCACCCGACCCGAACCTCGCCGCCGGCGCGCGCACGCACGTGTCCTTCGACGCCCATTTGTGGGACTGGAAGCTTACCGGTTATTACAACTACGCGGATTTCTATGATCTTTTCGGTCCAACCAAGTTGAGCCGTAAAGGCGAATCGTTGAAGCTGGCGCATTCCAAGTTCTTGCTTTACGACACGCCGCGAACGCTGTCTTTCGACTGGAACGTGGCCGGCTACGTAGGACTGGATCAGTTGCCCGAATATCAAAACGTATCCACGGTCACGCACAACTTTTTTGAAGCCAACGCGCTCCTCAAATACGCAAACCTCGGCCGCGCCCAAGGGGCCGTGGACGACGAAACGGGAACGAAGTGGGGCATTTATTCCCGCATATATTACGCCACTAGCGCGTTTCCCCGCGTGTGGGCCAACTATGATCGCGGATTCCTTCTGGCGAAGAACAGCGCATTGTGGCTGCGCACCTCCGCCGGCAAGTCCTTCGGCGATTTCAACAGTCCATTTTCCAGCTTCTACTTCGGCGCCTTCGGCAATAACTACGTCGACCACCAGGAGGTGGATCGCTACCGCGATTACTACAGCTTTCCCGGTGTCGGAATCGATCAGATCGCCGGGCGCAGTTTCGGCAAGTTTCTTGCGGAGTACAACCTGCCGCCCAAGAGATTTCGAGACTTTGGCGCCACCTGGTGCTATGTGAATTGGGCGCGGCTTACACTGTTCTCGTCCGGCCTGTTCACAAACTTCACTAGCCCAGGGAGCCGCGATTACTACGGAAATGTGGGGACGCAGCTGGATATCCGCATGGTCCTTTTTAGCTATTTGAACACCACGCTATCGGGCGGCTATGCGGCGGCAACCGATAAAACCGGCCACGTCTCGACCGAATATATGGTCTCTCTGCGGGTTCTTTGATGTTCCCCGCCTGGATTCGAGTGGCCTTGATCCAAGTTGGCCTGAGCGTACTTCCGGTCATTCTCTTTTTGTTCGCTCTGGAACTGATCGACACTTATAAACTGCTGGCTCTTCGCCGTGTGCTGCGCAGCGTTGCGGTTGGATGCGGCGTAGCGATAGTCTGCTACGGTCTCAACACGGCGATTTACAAGCTGGGCATAGTCTCGCCGGCGCTGTGGGCGCGCTCAGGAGCGCCCGTGATCGAAGAAATCGCCAAGGCGCTCTATGTCGCCTGGCTGCTGCGGTCTAACCGCGTCGGATTCATGGTGGACACGGCCATTTCCGGTTTCGCCGTGGGCGCCGGCTTTGCAGTGCTGGAGAACCTGACGTATATCCCGGATCTCAGTGCCGCGAGCCTGGTTACCAGCGCTGTCCGCGGTTTAGGAACGGCCATGATGCATGGCGGAACCACAGCGATTTTCGGGACCGTATCCGCGAATCTGACCGAGATCCGAAGTTCGCGATCGCCGTTCGTGTTTCTCCCTGGCCTGACGATTGCCGTTATCATCCATGTCCTTTACAACCAGCCGTTGTTGCGCCCGGTCACGTCCGCGGTGGTAATTCTGCTGACTCTGCCGGCCGGCATTGCGTTTATCTTCTGGCGCAGCGAAGCGGCGCTTGAAAAATGGCTGGGCACAAAGCTGGATAAAGACATCGATCTGCTTCAGATGATAACCAGCGGAACGTTCAGCTCCTCGCGCGCCGGGTCCTATCTGCGTTCCCTCGAGAGCACATTCGCGCCGGAAGTTCTGGGAGACATGCTTTGTTACGTGCAACTCTCGCTCGAACTCAGCGCCCGTGCCAAAGGTGACCTGCTGCGCCGCGAGATGGGTTTCCCGGTTGTGCCTGACCCGGAATTGCCCGGCCAGATCCGGGAGCTGACTTGGCTGGAATCGCGGATCGGCCGCGCTGGAAAGCTGGCTCTCTCGCCGCTCATCGGCCAGAGCAGGCGTGACCTCTGGGAACTTCAGCAACTGTCCGAAAGCCAACCAGGGTGACGCGAATGCGGGAGTCCCTGCGAGAACGGCTTGCGGGTCCCGCGCCCCCGTTCGCAAAGCCATGGGTCACGTTCCACAATGCACGCGGCTAGCAGCATCTAGCCGAGGGGATGACTCCCTCTTTCACCGGCTCATTGCGCCTGTGAGCCGGATGGTGAGCATGGTAATGTCGTCGGATTGCGGGGCACCGGCGGTGAAGTCCAGGACTTCGCGGGCAACTCGATCCACAATGTCGCGGCACGACAAAGAATTGGCACCGAGCAGGATGGCGGCCAGCCGCTCGTCGGTGAAGTCATCGAGCGCCACGTTGGTGGCCTCGGGAACGCCATCGGTATAAAGAAAGAGCGCGTCGCCAGGCGCGAGTTGGACCAAACCGCCCTCATAGGGCTTGCGCTCAAAGAGGCCAAGCGGCATGCCGCCCACGGCGTCAAGGGGCTCCACTGCGCCCGACGTGCGAAGCAGATGCGGCGGATTGTGGCCGGCGTTGCAATAGCGCAGCTCGCCCGTGCGGATGCTGATGAGTCCATAAAAACAGGTGGCGAACATCGAGGAGACCCTTTCGCGAACTAAGACGCGATTCACCTCCTGGAGGCAAGCCTCGGGCGCCAAGCCTTCGAGAGCGGTGGTCTTGATCTGCGTGCGGGTGACCGCCATATAGAGAGCCGCGGGGATCCCTTTGCCGGAAACATCGCCGATCACCACGCCCAGATGGTCGTCATCAATTAAGAAGAAGTCGAAAAAATCGCCGCCCACCGCCTTGGCCGAGGTCATTTGGGCGTGGATGTCGAAGTCAGTACGCTCAGGGAAGGGTGGAAAGGTGCGTGGAACCAGGGAGTGCTGAATGGTACGGGCCGTATCCAGCTCTTTCTGGATCGCCGCCAGCTGCTCGCGGTCGCGAACAGCGCCCACCATTTCCGAACATAGGATCGAGTTTTCAATGGCGGCCGCGGTTTGGAGCGCAATGGTGTTGAGTAGCTTGAGATCTGTGGAGGAGTAGGGAGCCCCGCTACTGTTGGCGAGGGCGATCACTCCGACGGTACGTTGCTTGGCGCGCAGGGGAGCACAAATCAGCGAGCGAAGCGAGGGTTCGGCTTCCAGAGCGCGAGGATCTGATGCACAGTCGTTGACGATTTCCGCGACGCCACGCTGGACAATGGCGGCGGCGAATCGGGATGCAGCCGATAGGTCCGGGACATCGGCGCCGAAGGAGATGACCGAGCGAAGCGAGGCGCCGGGCTTTTCCATCACCAGGATGCCGCCGTGCGAGGCCGCGATGAGACGGCGGGCTTGATCGAGCGCGGACTGGCTGACGGAGGAAAGGTCGAGCAAAGCGGTGAGCTGTTCGGAAAGCTGCTCGATCAAGTGGACTTCCCGGTAAAGGTGCAGCACCTCGGTGGAAAGAGCCCGGCGCTCGGACTCTTTCGCGGCTAGGTGAGTGAGAAGCGAGGCGACGGCGCCGGCAGCCGCGGGCGGCCCGGTCACCCAGCCGAGCGTTCGGCCGTCGAGCGAAATCGGTGCGCGGCAAGGCCCGGCCGAGAGAACTCCGAGAAGGGCCTTGCCCTCAGCATCCTCAATACCGACACCTCCGCCCAAGGCTTCTACGAGCGCTGCAATTGAAGACGAAGGCCCGGCCTTGGAATTGAGAAGCGTCTTGAGGGTCGCGCTTGCCACGGTCTTTAGAGGCCTAATACAGCGCGCGCTTTGGCCACTAGCGCATCCGGGTCAAACGGTTTCGTCATGTAGAGATCCGCGCCTACATCCTGGCCCCGCTGGCGGTCAAACTCTTGGCCCTTGGCAGTTAGCAGGATGATGTGGATGTGGCCTAAGCCCATTTCATGTTTGACGGCCTGGCACACGTCGAAGCCGTTCTTCTTGGGCATCATGACGTCCAGGAACACCAGATTGGGCTGCTCATCACGGATGGTTTGGAGAGCCTCGTCTCCATTTGCGGCCGTGAGAATTTCGACCCCTTCATCTTCGAGTTCTTCGAGTGTCTGCTGGATCAACATCCGCAAATGAGGTTCGTCGTCAACTATCAGGATCTTCATACTGTTCATTGATAAATGAGGAACAAAACGTTTTCGAGGCCTTTTTCGAACCGGAGCGAGCGGACGCCCTGGTTGCTCGAAAGCAGCGAATTCAAAATGATGATGTCGGGTTTGGAAGAAACGGCTTTGGAGACCAATTCGGCCCCGTTCGATTCCACCACCTGGTAGCCGCGAGTCTGGAGAACATCGGAGAGGGTGCGAATGGTGGAGGCGTCCTCATCCACCACCATAACTTTCTTCTTCGACTTGCCCTGGTCCAACAGCGCCCCGACTTCGCGGAAGAGCGAAGCTGTATCGATGGGCTTGGTGAGATAGCGGTCCACACCGAGACGGAAGCCGCGTTCCTTGTCCTGCACGATGGAGAGAATGATGATGGGGATATCCATCGTCGCGGGGTCGTTTTTGAGCACGGCCGCAACGTCGAAGCCGTTCATCTCAGGCATCATGACGTCGAGGATGACCAGGCCGGGAGCTTCCTCGCGGATCAGGGCGAGAGCCTGGCGTCCGTTTTCAGCGAGCCGCACGGTGTAACCGGCTTCCAGGAATTCCTGTTGCAGCAGCGATCGGATATTGGCGTCGTCATCCACCACCAGGATGGACTTGCCCTGCGGCTGGTGGCTGGCGACCCTTTCACGCAACTGGCGAACGAGCGATTCGATATCGATGGTGCGCGGGAAAGGCGTAGCACTGGCCTTCACGGGTAGAGTGAAGGAGAAAGTACTACCCTTGCCGGGTTCGCTTTCCACCCAGATGCGGCCCCCGTGGTGTTCGACTATTTCTTTGCAGATGGGCAGGCCCAGGCCGGTACCCTTGGGTTTGTCGGTGAGGGTGTCGCCGACTTGTTTAAACTTCTCGAAAACTTTGGGCTGATCGGCGGGGGCAATGCCGATACCGGAGTCCGCAACACTCACCACCAGATCATCGTCGCGGCGGCAGGCGAAGCAGGTTACTGACCCGGAGTCCGTAAACTTGATGGCATTCGAAAGGAGATTGATCACCACCTGAATCAAGCGGTCGCGATCGCCCGTGATCTCCGGCAGGCCGGGTTCGATGTTCTGCACCAAGGTTAGTTTCTTCGCTTCCACGAGTGACGAGGTAGCCGAAACCGCCCGCTCGATCACATCAGAGGCCGAAAGGGATTCCATGTTCCAGGTAAATTTGCCGGCTTCGATCTTGGCCAGATCGAGCACATCGTCGATGAGTTTGGTGAGGCGTTCACCTTCACTCACGACCACATTCAGGTTGTCGATGACTTGCCGCTTGGTTTGTTGGATTTTGCGATCGTCCTCCGGGACCAGGGGGAAGAGGCGTTCTTCGAGCCGGCGGTGGATGATTTTGGCGAAGCCGAGCACCGAAGTGAGCGGCGTACGAAGCTCATGGCTGACCGTGGAAAGGAAGGAGCTCTTGGCCGCGTCTGCTTCCTCGGCGGCGGCGCGAGCCAGGCGGGCATCCTCGAAGAGTTTCGCGTTGTGAATGGCGACGCCGACAGCGGAGGCGATAGTCGATAACAGGCGTTGGTCGGCTTCGGTAAAACGGCCTTCCTGATCGGTGGTTTGGACACTGATGACGCCTATCATTTCCCCGCCGGCGGGAATAGGTACACCGAGGTAAGAAGCGGCTTGGCGTCCAATCGGCTGTATACCTAACTTCGCGCGGCTGCGATCGAAGTCTTCGTTAATAAGCAGCGGCTGGCCGGTGCGGATAATCTGAGAAGTCAGCCCTTCCCCATAGGGCCGCGAGCCGGCATCCTCCCCGAAGGTGTAAGGGAAGTGCAGCATCATGCTCGCGCGATCGAGCATGGATACGTAGGCGATAGGCGCATGAAAAACATCCCGAACCTGATCGCCGACAAACTGGATGAGCCGGCCCATGTCGAGATGCGTGGAGAGCGCCTGGGTGATGCGGTTGATGGTGGCGAGCTCGGCCGCGCGATCTCGTATTTCATGCTCGCGCTCCTTGATGAGACGATAGGCTCCGGCGTTGTCCAGAGCGATGGTGGTATAAGCCGCCAGGTTCTCGAGTAAAGTGACGTGCTGTTCAGTGTATGCACTCTTGCGGAAGCTCTGGACACTGAGCACGCCTAAAACGCGGTCCTGCGCGATGAGAGGCAAGTAGATCATCGAAACCGGCGGCTGCGCAGCGGTGCCGTCTGCCAGCAGGCCTTTGTCGTGCCGGTAGGAAGGAATGTATTTTTGAGACTCGGTTGCGACGTCGTTGATCAAAACCGGCTTGCGGTTATCGATGCACCATACGCCGAATTGATTCTTGTCGTTGGCATCGCGCGTGTACGGCGCGTAGCGTTGACCCCGCTCGATGGCCAGGCTGTATTCGATCAGGTGCTTTTCGGGGCGATACAGCCCCACCCCAAAAATGGTGGCATCCACCAGCTGGTTGACGCGCTCGTAGAGTTTGAACAAGATCGTATCGAGATCGAGCGATGCGGTTACTTCCTTGCCGATGTCGCTCAGCAGTTCGACGTTCTCGTACGCTTGCTGGAGATGATCCTTTTGCGAGGCTATTTCAGCCCCCTGAGCGCGAATTTCCTGCGTGCGTTCGGCGACTGTAGCCTCCAGCGCCTTAGCCTGAGCTTCCAGAGCTTCCGTCTCGCGGCGGGCCTTCTCGCGTTCATGGTTGACCACCCCTTGTCGCGCGACGACGATTCCTAGGAGAAGAATCAAACCGTACAATGAGTAGGCCAGAGTAGTGCGGTACCAGGGCGGCAAGATCGTAAAGCGGTAGACGCCTTCTTCGCCGGTATGCCCTTCCAGGTTGCGGGCACGAACGCGGAATCGATAGGAACCGGGACTGAGACTGCTGTAATTGGCCTCTCTTTGCTTTCCCCACGCCGACCAGTCGCGATCGGCGCCTTCCATGAAGTATTGGTACGTGGTGTCGGCTTCGTCGCCATAAGTAGGCGCGGCGAATTCAAAACGGAGCGAATTGCGATCGTAGCGGAGATCCGGCGCTGAGGCTCCACTGATCTCGGCGCCTCCGAAAATGTCTTTGGGACCGGAGCTGACTTGGCGAACGAGGGTCGGGAAGGATTGCATCCCGGAGGGTTTCACGCGCGGGTCAAAACGGATGAGTCCATCACCCCCTACGATCCAAAAACCCTCCGGCTGGGAGTGCACCTGGATCATATCGAAGCGAGACAATCGGCGAAACGAATCTTCGTCGAGCGTATAAGATCCATCGGGTTTATGCCGGAAGAGGCCCTGGCGTTGATCGTTGGGGGAGCGGTTGAAAGACCAGACGTCGCCGTTGTCCAATGGGAACAATCCGGCACTGGAGTCAGGATCGTTCAGAGGAAGCAAAAAGCGGTTGTCTGCAACCAATCTTCGCGCAGCGCCATCCCAGCGGAGCATACTCTTGACAGGGTTGGGAATGACGAAAATCTGCCCGGCGACGAGGGCGACCGACATTTCACCATCCACGAGACCATCTTTGCTGGTTAGAAACTCAGCTTTTGAATCACGCATTCCGGTGGACGGTACACGGATGCGCAGGACCTTGCGGTCGGTGGTGGCGGCCCACAGCGTCCCGTCGGGCTCCTCGGCCAGGGTTTGGGCGCCACTGACGAAATTGGGAAGCCGGCCTTCGTCGATCCATTTTCCGCCTTCCCAGCGAATGGAGGAAAGGCCCGAGATGTGCCCTTCAAAAACCCGGTTTGGTACACTCCGCGATTGGACCATCGTATAGAGTGCCTCGGCCGTGCCCTGCAGTCCGGGTACGGCCGGAGAGACCTTCTCCCCCTCGACTTTCATGATCCCGGATGAGGTCGCGGCGAGCAGTTGATCAGAATTCTGACCCACTGGGTCATGAAACTCAAAAAGTGAAAAGGTTTGCGCGAAAGAACCAGTCATCGGCTGCATCGACAAGCCGGACTTTGCGTCCGCAGCGAGGCGGTAGAGCGCATTTGCGCCGGCCGCGTTCGCAACGTACAGGGATCCATGATATCGAACCACGTCGTCGGCGGAATCACGTGAAAATATAGAGATCGGAGAGTTGATCTCGACGCGGGCAATTCCGTCGCCAAGCCCGAGCCATAGTGCTCCATCGCGATCCGGGTACGCGGCCAAAACGTTCGCAGTTCGGAGACCGGCATCCTTGCTGATAATCCGGCGCAGGCGGCCGTCACGGTCTAAAATCACCAGGCCGCCACTGAGTGTGGTGACACAGAAACTCCCGTCTGGAAGCCATGTAGACGTGTACACTACACTTTTTTTGAGATAATCGTCGGCTTGCGTTGTAAACGGCGTTACTTTCTCGCCATCATAAAGTGTCAGCAACTCGCCCCGGGCGGAGACCAGCATGCGCCTCTCGTCGTAGGGATGCAGAAATAGCTTGGCGGAATTCTTGTACGCGCCGCCGGGCAGCGGGCGCAGCTCATCGCCCACAATTTCCTCTAAGCCAATCCCCTGCTGCGATGTGTAGATCCGGCCGCGAACTTCTGAAAGAGCTTGAAAGCGCTCGCCAGTCCAGACTTGCATGCGTTTGCCATCCCAGCGGAAAAGGCGTTGATTGGACCGAAAGAAGTTCCCCTGCGGTGTGATCAGAACCTGCGAGACGTCGGTGAAATTGCGGTCCTTTGGCGGGATCTTGTCAAGTAGCGAGACGAAGCGTAGATTCCCGTTCGGATCAGGATCGAGCGAACCGAAGTTGGCGTAGGCGCCGATCCAGATTTTACCGGCGCCATCCACCGCGCTGGAGCGCACTACGCTGGACGGCACGGGTATCCTTCGCCAGGTGACACCATCGTACTCAAGAACCGCTTTTTCGATGCCAAAGTAAAGGACGCCGCGGCGGTCCTGGACTGCAGTCCAAATCTGGCTGCCGCCGTTAGTGGCACGAATTGGGTAATTGCGCAGTACCGGCAATCCGAGTTCGGCCTGCGGTTGAGCGGAGCAGAGCGCGGGCAGCGTAAGTCCAGCGAGAATGGCAAGCAGCAGACGCCGGAGTTCAGATCCAAACATTTGGGTTAATTTGAATACTAGACTCTACCACGCTCAGCACAATCATCGCCGGGCCGGGGAGCCACCCCAAGCCGCGGCACGAAGTGACCTCCCTGTTCCTTGACTAACTGAGCCATGCAAACTCCCATCAAGTGAAATAGCAACAGCTCGCCCGGTTCCGGCAGCGCTTGCGGCCGGTGACAAGCCATCCCAGGCGGATGAACTCGTAGTGCGCTTTGGGGTGGGGCTCATACGACATACCAAGAGAGGAGATCGGGCTGGCAACCATCGAAGCGGACCGCGTAACGCGTCGTTGGCCAACATGCCCGGCCTCATTCAGCGGCAATAGGAGCCGTTCTAAGAACCAGCAGCCATCTACTCTTTCTTCTTCAGGGCACCTTCGTTTTCACGGATGAAGTTGCGGATCTCGTCGGCCATCCCCAAGAGCTTTTCCCACTGTTCTCGATAAAGCGTCACAGGAAAGCGCCCAAGCCCGTAAACTGACAGACCACCCTTCTCGCTCACTTTTAGCGACATTCGCCCTCTGGCAGGTTTCTTCAGCGCTTCGTTCTCGGCACGAAGGCGCTCAATTTCCAATTTCAAATCTTCGTCTGATGCCATCAGATTACTGATAGCACAACACGGAGGTGGCGCAATCGCAGAGGAACGCGTTGGGAACGATTCTGGAATGCTGTTGGAGTATTCACTGAGCGCTATCTAGGCTGCAAACAGCGTCTGCGGGGGGCTGTGAGCGATGCATCGGAATCGAGCCTGAGCCGCAAGCGAACCCGAGCCTTGAAGCCGACTCTTCGGTCCCGATCTGTGAAGACTACTTGCCGCTCTCCCAGGAACGCGCCGACGCGGTCTCGAAGAAGTTCCCTTGGCACCTGCTAATGTGGCCGGAAGGTCTTCCCCGTCTCCAGCAGAGTCTTCAATCGCGAGAGAATTCGCGGCCACCCATCCGCATTTTGGGCATACGCCGGGTCGCCCTCCGTCCAGTCATCGTTTGTTACTACCACCTTCACCGCCTCCGTCTCCGGAGTCAGTTCCACCTTCACTCTCGACATGACCGACCCATCGCCCATACCGAACTTGTACTCAAACAGCGTCGGCGGCACCGCCCGCAGCACCTCACCCGTCACATACCGCATCGGCTTCCCATCCTTGCCCGGCCCCGACCAGGTCATCGCCCCGCCAGGCTTCAGGTCCAACTCAAAGTCCGCGCCCATGAAGATCTTCTGATTCGCCTCTTTAGAAACGAACCCATCCCAGACCTTCTCCACTGGGGCGGCGATGTAATAGGTAAAAATCAGTGGGGCCTTCGCCATGTCAATCCTCCTCGCTTTGCAACTTATATCACGGATTAGTCGCGGGAGCGCCATCTAAGCTAACGTACCTCCCGTAGTGTCCGAAACTCAAAACGCCCGGCAGGGGACGTTCGGTAATACCGGAAACAACGTCACCAACATGGCCCGAGTCTGTGATTCTGTCTTCCTGCCTGATTTTGGCTACGAACAGCAGCCTTGAATAATGACGCACGCAGGCGTCCCCTCGGTGCTGATCTAGGCCGTATTTATCCGTGCGCGTCCATGCTCAGCCAGTTAGCCTGGATCGGTTCGTGGGCCGGGATCACATGAGGTTCAAGAGTGGGTCGCAAGCCGACCGAGGTAAAAAAAGAAATCGGTATAACCGCGCGTCGAAGGTGTAGATCATTACTTTTCGCCGTGGATCCCCAACGATTCGTTTGGATCGATTGAAACGAGGTGTCTGAGTCCGGAGTCCAATAGTCGATCGGCGGCCACGCGAGCTGAGTTTCCAAGCTCTCACTACGTTAGATCGGGCTCACAGGGCCGAATCTGTACTAGCAAACATAGAGGAGAACGTTATGCAAACAATTCGAGATAACTACTTCACCGCTTACCGCGGTCTGAACCTGACGCGAGATGCCAAGGGTGTGCTCGTCGTTGAATTTCACAGCAACGGCGGGCCTTGCACCTTCTCGGCACTCCATCACACCGAGGTGGTTGATGCGTTTCACCGGATTGCGCAAGATCGAGCGAACAAGATTGTGATCCTGACTGGCGCAGGCGGGGACTTCATTATTGGGGTCGATTGGTCATCTTTCGGCGACGTCGCCGATCCAGGCGTTTGGAGTCAGATCCACGACGAAGGCAGTCAGGTTTTGGAAAACATCGCCAACATTCGCGTGCCCGTCATCGCGGCGATCGAGGGACGCGCGTATATTCACTCAGACTATGCCTTGCTCGCCAATGTGATTGTGGCGGCCGAGGGAGCGACCTTCCAGGACGTCGGGCATTACGCGGAAGGTGTCGTGCCCGGCGACGGAATCTTTACCACGTGGAGTTATCGCGCTGGAGCAGGACGAGCCGAGGCGTTCCTTCTCCATCCACAGCCGCTCCCGGCGCGCACGGCCCATGAATGGGGAGTGGTCGCGGAAGTAGTGCCAGATGGCAAAGCGCTCAGCCGCGCGCAAGAGTTGGCGGATATATATCTGCGGGCTCCGGAAGTGACGCGCCGCGACACCCGCATCCACTTCATTCAACCTCTGAAGGAGCGCATCGTGCATGAAGTTGGCTACGGACTGTCGCTCGAAGGAGCATCCTCGGCCGCCCTCATCAAATCAAAGCAAGCCAAGAGCGAACCTGGCGTCCAGAAAATCAAGTCTGCATGACGAGCCCGAAGAGATGTTGTGACCCGATCGATAGTCATCGCCGGTGGATCGAGAGTCGAGCCTCCCTCAGCAAAGGGGCAACCATTTCTGTCCTCCTCCCCATCGCCGCGTCGAAAAAGAATATCCTCCGGATGCGGGCGGTGGGGACATCCTGGGTGCGGCGTCTCTTGCAAAGGTCTGCCTATTCCCGCTCGTACCGTCTGCAGATGAGTAGCGGCTACTCCGGACACCTAGATCGTTGACCCACTTAAGTTGTTATCAATCTTGGATTGGTGTTCCGTCTGGTTCGTTATCGTTTGGTTACTGCTCGCACAAGCCAGTGTCGGCCAAACGGCCAGTGTACTTACTGCCTCAACTCATTAGGGCTCTAAATCGCCATCAAGATGAGTTCGGACCGCCAATTGGAACTTGGAACTAGACCGTCGGTGATGCCAATTACCCGGTGATCGCCGGATGTGCGATGGGATCCACCGCCAGCAATCCAGGGAACGCGGCCTGTGTGGCGATTCGTGTACAGTTTCGGTGCCATGCAAGAGGCGGGGGCTAGAAATTCTCAAGCAGCCAGGCGTTCGCCGTGAACGTGGTTCTGGAATAGGCCAGGTGACGTCCGTCGGGAGACGGCACCCCCCAAAACTTGTTCAGGTTCTCCGGAAACTGGAGAACGGTCGCGTGGCCCTGGAGGTCGACGTGGAGGAAGTTTGAGCCTCCCGCGACGGGGGCGTTGCAGATGTACCACCCCTTTCCGTCCGCGGCCCAGTTCAAGTTATACAGATTCGTCCAGCCTTCCACAAGCACGTCGTGCGACGGCGCTCGGTGGCCCCGCCCCGGCAGCGAAATAATGTGGACGCGCCCTTCGCGGTTGTCGGGACGGACCATGGCGATGCTGGCGCCGTCCGGCGAGAGGCCCCAGTCGCTGGGGTTATAATCCGTCCTGGCCAACTCGCGCAGGTCGCTCTGCCGGATTCCTCCCGGGGGGAGTTTCTGCGCGGGGTCGAAGGCGTAAAACGCCAAGCTGTTTTGCTCCCGTTCTCCCGCCACGCACAGGTTGGCCGCCGGGGGCGTGCAGTAATAATTCTTGAGCCCCGGACTCTGGATGACCACTTCCGAAGGGCCTCCCGAAGCCGGCATGCGCATGAGCCGCTGCTGATGCTCTTTCGATCCGCCCAGGAAGTAGAGTAACCAGGCGCCGTTAGGACTGAAGCGGCCGTAGCCAGCGTATTCCGTGCCTGCCACGAGCGGCTCGGCCACGCGCTGGTCAAGCCGTTGTTTAAAAATATTGAAATGGCCACTGCGCTGCGATTCGAATACCACGGCTTGGCTATCCGGGGTCCAGGCGTGAGTGTAGTCACTACCCCCCAGGGTTAGCCGGCGGGCGTTGTTGAGACGCTTTCCGTCGTCTTCTATGTCGGCCACGAAGATGACCGCCCCGAACCCGCTGGCAACGCCGGTGTCATGATGCAAGACAACAAGACGCTTTCCGTCGGCCGACCCGGTTGGATGCGAGTATGAATATCCGTTCGGTTCAGTGATTTGGCGAGGGGAGCCCGTTGGCTGGGCAGTTTGCGCGTCGATGGGGACTTCCCAAAGCGAAACAAGATCGTTAGCGACGTAGATGAGGCGCCCGTCCGGCAGCACGCGGAAGTCCGCGCAAGGTTTGCACACGGTTAGAGACTGGCCTGTTTCCAGGTCCAGCGACTCGAGAGAACCGACGGGCCCGAACGGAGCATCGCCTCCTTCGGCGAGGTAGAGGATCCTTCTCCGCCCTGCATACCAGGCCGGCTGATCGAAATAAAGCCCTTCCTTGGAAAATAGTTTTCTGGCGTTTTCCCCGGTCGTATCCATCGCCCAGATCTGGTCACGGGCGCCGTTGGTAAATAGCAGCTCGGATCCGTCTGAAGAAACCGTTACGTGATCCACGTCGCTCCGCAGCAAGCGTGGCTTGCCCCCGAACATCGACCCCGACCAGAGTTGGCGCTGCGCGTTTTGAATCGAGATCGAGATGAACAGCAGATTGGAGCTGTCGGGAAACCAGGTGATCCGCCAGATCCGGGCGTCGGTGGGGGTGAACAGAGCGTGGACCTGCCCCGAACCGATCTCTTTTAAGTAGAGGCCACTGACGTCGGCATAAGCCAGGAAATTACCATTCGGCGAAATCGCCGCATCCAGCACAGGCGCCTCTAACCCATTTTCCGTTAACGCTATCTCGGTTAACTTGGGCGGATGCTGGCGGGAGCGCCAAACCAACCACAGCAGAGCGGCGGCGATCACGCACGCGCCAGCCGTCAAGGCAATGACAGCCTTCTGGTGGCGCTTCACCAGACCCCGGATCAAATGCGCATCAGAGCTCTCGCCCGGCAGCGGCGGCGATGAAGACGTCGCGGCTACACGATCCGGATCCGAATCACGCTTCAGGCGCTTCAGGTCAGCGCGCATTTCGGCAGCGCTCTGGTACCGCAGGTCGCGGTCTTTTTCCAGCGCCTTCAGGACGATCTCTTCGAGCTTGAGCGGCAACTTAGGGTTCAGGCGTAGCGGTGGCGTGGGGGCTTCATGCAGGATGGCGCCAAATATCGCCCCCGACGTATTTCCGGTGAATGCCTGCCGGCCCGTGGCCATCTCGTAAAGCACGCTGCCGAAACTGAACAGGTCTGTGCGCGCGTCTACTTCTTCGCCGCGCGCCTGCTCTGGCGACATGTAGGCTACCGTGCCCACGGCGCTGCCCGGGGTGGTAAGGTCATCGGACCCGGCTGCCGCGGCGATGCCTGCCCTTGTCGAAGGATCCCGATCGCTTGCGGCCGTGGCGTCCCCGCCCCGGGATAGACGGCGGTCAGAGGCCACCGTCAGCTTCGCCAGGCCGAAATCCAGAATCTTCGCCGCCCCGCGGCTGGTCACGAAAATGTTGGCCGGCTTGATATCCCGATGGACGATCCCTTTCGAGTGCGCCGCGTCCAGCGCGTCGGCAATCTGAGTGGCCAGCTCCACCACCGTATCGGGCGGCAGGGGCGAACGGGGTTCGCCTTCCCCAGCCGGCGTCGCGCTCGGCGCCCCTGCCGCAATTCGCTCGCGGAGCGTCTGCCCCTCCAGCAGTTCCATGGCGATCAGGGGGTGACCCTCGAACTCGTCAATGGCATGAATGGTGCAGATGTTGGGATGGTTAAGCGCCGAGGCCGCACGCGCTTCGCGCCGGAAACGTTCCACGGTCTGCGGATCATGCGGGTGCCCGGCGTGCTCCACCCGGCCCATCGTTACCACGCTGGGCAGAAACTTGAGGGCGACGAAACGATGCAGCCGCGTGTCTTCAGCCTTATAGACAACCCCCATGCCGCCGCCGCCCAGCTTCTGGAGAATGCGGTAATACGAGATTGTCTTGCCCACCAGAACATCTGGTAACCTCGCCGCCTCAGCCAGGCGCGTGTGATCCTCAGCCAGACCCTTGGCCGCCACTTCCAGCGCCGGCGCCTCCAGGAAGGTGGGGTTTTTCTCATCTTGCGCCAGCAGCAATTCCACCGCCCGGCGCAGGGCCTCATCCCCATCGCAGGCCCGCTCCAGGAAAGCTGCTCTGCCGTTCTTTTCCTCCTCCTGCGCCGCCTCATACAAGTTTGCGATTTGCTGCCAGCGCTCAGGATCCATCCAGACTCTCTCCGCTCAGCTCGCAACGCAGCCAGCTCTTGGCCAGCTTCCAGTCGCGCAGCACGGTGTCGCTCGAAACCTTCAGCACCTCGGCCGTTTCCTCCAGGTTAAGGCCGCCGAAGAAGTGCAACTCCACCACCTGGCTCTTGCGTGGATCCAAAGCGGCCAAGGCTTTTAAGGCGTCGTCCAAAGCGACCAGGTCCACAAGCTGCTCCTCGGTCACGGCCAAGGCATCGTCCAACTGGACCGGCCGGACTTGGCCGCCCCGCTTCAGCGCCTGACGGGACCGCGCCCAATCCACCAGAATCCGCCGCATAGCCTTGGCGCACACGGCAAAGAAGTGGACTCGATTTTGCCAATTGGCGTTGGCAGCATCCACCAGCCGCAGATAAGCCTCATTCACCAGCGCACTGGTCTGAAGCGTATGGTCTGGTGACTCCTGAGCCATGTACCGCCGCGCCATCCGGTGTAACTCGCCGTACACGATGGGCATGAGCTTTTCGAGAGCGCTCTCGTCGCCCCCGTTCCAGGCCCGCAGCAGCTGCGTGATATCGCTCCCGGACGGCCCCGTCATGGAGTCCCCCTGTTCGCCCCTGCCCGCTTGGTTATCACTTTTTATTGGGTTGTTCGTTCGATTTTACCATGCGATCAAAGGGTTAAACGCCTTAGAACGCCCAGTACAGGTTCTTTTCCACGCTTGCGGTTTTTCATTCTCCGTTTCCGCTTAACAAGCTGAGAGCAAAAGATCACCATGACCACTCCGCCCGTCGAATCGCCTTCCCGCACAGGTTCCCTAGGCCTGTCCGCATCTTCCAGCAGTTTGCGCGCGCGAGCCGTATTAGGCACGCTGATTGCGTTTTTGGCTTTAGCGGGGTCCGTAAAGGCGCAAATAACTCCGACGAGAACGCCGGTAGTCACGGGGTCGAACGGCAATTACACCTGGACGTATGACGTCACACTCGATGCATCGGAGACGGTTACGGCAAGAGTTCCCGGTGGAGCATGTAGCGGCGGCGCACGCGGGTCGATATGCACCGGAACGTTCTTCACGATCTACAATTTCAGCGGCTATATCGCCGGCTCTGCGAAAGCTCCCGCCGGTTGGAGCGTTAGGGCTCAGTCGGCGGGTGCGGCGACCCAAAATTTGACGTTCTACTACAAAGGCCCTGACATCCCCGGGCCGGCCGATCTGGGTAACTTTTCTGTAAAGTCGAGTTTCGGAGGCTCCGTCAGCGGGCTGTTCAGCTACCAAGCCTTGAAAACCGGAAGCGGGGCCGATGCAGGGGCAGGCGCGATCGAAGTGCCGATGGTGAAAGAAAAAACAATCTCTGCTTGCTCGGTTGGGGGGGGCGATTTTCGGCATGCGCCTTCTGGAGTAAAATGCGGCGGCGGCGGGCCACCCCCTTCGTGCTCATTGACACTGGTGAAGAGCGCGGACGTAACGAGTTATTCGGCGACCGCAACGTTGATCACCTACTCCTACCTTGTCAAAAACACGGGCGGCGCAAGCCTCGATATCACGGTCACGGATCCTCATGTTAATTTAAGCCCAATCAGCTGCCCCAACGGTGGTGCTGGACTGGATGTGAATGCATCAGAGACCTGCACTGCGACGTACACCACGACGCAGGCCGACGTGGACGCGGGATCGATCTCTAACACGGGAACGGTAAGCGGAACAGGAGCCTGCTCGGCCTCGGCGAGATCCTCATTGACAATATCGGTCCCGGGTGTGGCGGCACTGACTTTGGTTAAGAGCGCCAGCGCAACCAGTTACTCGGCGCCCGGAACTCCGATCACCTACTCCTACCTGGTGACCAACACGGGCAACGAAGATCTGACCAATGTCTCGGTCGCGGATCCGCAGGCGGGTCTAAGCGCGGTCAGTTGCCCCAGCGGCTTGCTGGCGCAGACGGTCTCAGAGACGTGCACCGCCACCTACACCACCACGCAGGCTGACGTGGACGCAGGATCGATCTCCAACACCGGAATGGCCAGCGGAACACCACCAACGGGTCCCGTAGTCACAGCGTATTCCTCATTAACCATACAGGCGAACGATGCCCCGTCGGTGAGTGTGGTGAAGAGCGCGAGCGTAGTGAATTATGCGGCGCCCGGGGTCGCTATCATGTACTCCTACCTTGTCACCAACACGGGCAACGTAGACCTGACCTCTGTCTCGGTTACGGATCCTCAGTCGGGCTTAAGCGCAGTCACTTGCCCCAGTCCTTCACTGGCGCCGACGGTCTCCGAGACGTGCACCGCCAGCTATACCACCACGCAGGCCGACGTGGACGTGGGATCCATCTCTAACACCGGAACGGCAGGCGGAACAGCTCCAGACGGTTCCGTAGTCGCAGCCACATCCTCATTAACGATACCGGCGTCCGATGCCCCGTCAGTGAGTGTGGAGAAGAGCGCGAGCGCAGCGAATTATGCGGCGCCCGGGGTTGCTATCACCTACTCCTACCTTGTCACCAACACGGGCAACGTCAACCTGACCGCAGTCTCGGTTACGGATCCTCAGCCGGGTTTAAGCGCAGTCAGCTGCCCCAGTGCTTCACTGGCGCCGGCAGCCGCAGAGACCTGTACCGCCAGCTACACCACTACGCAGGCCGACGTGGACGCGGGTTCAATCTCTAACATAGGAACGGCCAGCGGAACATTTCAAACCGGTCCCGCGGTCACAGCCACATCCTCATTAACCATACCGGCGATCGATACGCCGGCACTAAGCCTGGCGAAGACCGCGAACGTAACCAGCTACTCGGCACCCGGAACTCCGATCACTTACTCCTACAAGGTCGCCAACACGGGCAACGTGTCCCTGACCGCAGTCTCGGTTACGGATCCTCAGATTGGTTTAAGCGCAATCAGTTGTGCCAGTGCATCCCTGGCGCCGGGGGCGTCTGAGACGTGCACCGCCAGCTACACCACCACGCAGGCCGACGTGAATGCCGGGTCGATCTTTAATAGAGGAACGGCAAGTGGAACACCTCCAAGTGGTCCCGTGGTCACAGTCACATCCTCATTAACCATACCGGGGGTCGAGACTCCAGCACTGACTCTAGTGAAGAGCGCGAGCGTAGCCAGTTACTCGGCGGCGGGAACTCCGATCACTTACTACTACAAGGTCACCAACACGGGCAACGTCGACCTGACGGCTGTCTCGGTCACGGATCCTCATGTTAATTTAAGTGCAATCAGCTGCCCCGGTTCTACACTCGCGCCGGGAGCCTCGGAGACCTGCACTGCCACTTACACGACGACACAGGCCGACGTGGACACGGGATCGATCTTTAACACCGGAACGGCAAACGGAAAACCTCCAACCGGTCCCGCTGTTACAGTCACATCCTCATTAACGATACTGGCGACCGTTTCCCCGGGAGTCAGGCTAACGATGAGTGCGAGCGTAGCGAATTATTTGGCGCCCGGGGTTGCTATCACCTACTCCTACCTTGTCACCAACACGGGCAACGTAGACGTGACCGTAGTCGTTACGGATACTCATGTTGGTTTAAGCGCAATCAGTTGCCCCAGTGGTACGCTAGCGCCGGGGGCCTCCCAGACATGCACCGACACCTACACCACCACACAGGCCGACGTGGACGCGGGATCGATCTCTAACACCGCATTTGCAGCCGGAGTACCTCAAACCGGTCCCTCAAACAGGTCCGCGAATTTCACATTAACAATACCGGCGATCACTGCCCCGGCAATGAGTCTGGTGAAAACCGCGAGCGTAGCGAGTTACTCGACGCCCGGAACTCTGATCACTTACTCCTACCAGGTCACCAACAAGGGCAACGTAGACCTGACCGTCTCGGTTACGGATCCTCATGTTGGTTTAAGCGCAATCAGTTGCACCGTTAATCCACTGGCGCCGGGGGTCTCGGAGACGTGTACCGCCACCTACACCACCACGCAGGCCGACGTAGACGCGGGATACATCTCTAACACGGGAACGGCAAGCGGAACACCTCTGACCGGTCCCGCAGTCACAGCCACATCCTCATTAACAATATCGGCCTCCAAGCCGGCACTGAGTTTGGTGAAGACCGCGAGCGTAACGAGTTACTCGGCGCCCGGAACTCCGATCACCTACTCCTACAAAGTCACCAACACAGGAAACGTAGGCCTGACGGCTGTCTCGGTCGCGGATCCTCATGTTGGTTTAAGCGCAGTCAGCTGCCCCAGTGCCTCACTGGCGCCGGAAGCGTCGGAGACGTGTACCGCTACCTACACCACTACGCAGGCCGACGTGGACGCGGGATCCATCTCTAACACGGGAACGGCAAGTGGAACACCTCCAACCGGTCCGGCAATCACAGCCACATCCTCATTAACAATATCGGCTTCGGACACGCCAGCACTGACTCTGGTGAAGAGCGCGAGCGCAACGAGTTACTCGGCACCCCGAACTCCGATCACCTACTCATACCTGGTCACCAACACGGGCAACGTTGACCTGACCTCTGTCTCGGTCACGGATCCTCATGCGAATTTAAGCGCAATCAGTTGCCCCAGTGGTACGCTGGCGCCGGCGGCCTCGGAAACGTGCACCGCGACGTACACTACCACGCAGGCCGACGTGGACGCGGGATCCATCTCTAATACCGGAACGGCAAGCGGAACACCTCCAACCGGGCCCGCCGTCACAGTCACATCCTCGCTAACCATACCGGCGTCCGATACGCCGGCGGTGAGTCTGGTGAAGAGCGCGAGCGTAGTCAACTACTCTGCGCCCGGAACTGTTATCACCTACTCCTACCTGGTCACCAACACGGGCAACGTTGACCTGACGCAGGTCTCGGTCACGGATACTCATGCGGGTTTAAGCGCAGTCACTTGCCCCAGTCCTTCCCTCGCGCCGGGGGCGTCTGAGACGTGCACCGCCACCTACACCACCACGCAGGCCGACGTGGACGCGGGATCGATTTCTAATACTGGCACGGCGAGCGGAACACCTCCAACCGGTGCCGCAGTCACAGCCACATCCTCATTAACCATACCGGCGTCCGATGTCCCGTCAGTGAGTGTGGTGAAGAGCGCGAGCGTAGCGAATTACTCGGCGCCAGGGGTTGCTATCACCTACTCCTACCTGGTCAGCAACACGGGCAACGTTAACCTGACCGCAGTCTCGGTTACGGATCCTCAGGTGGGTTTAAGCGCAGTCAGTTGCCCCAGTGCTTCACTGGCGCCGGCGGCCTCAGAGACGTGCACCGCCACCTACACCACTACGCAGGCCGACGTGGACGCGGGTTCAATCTCTAACATAGGAACGGCCAGCGGAACATTTCAAACCGGTCCCGCGGTCACGGCCACATCCTCACTAACCATACCGGCGATTGATACTCCGGCAATGACTCTGGCGAAGACCGCGAGCCTAACGAGTTACTCGGCACCTGGAACTCTGATCACCTACTCCTACAAAGTCACCAACACAGGGAACGAAGACCTGACCGCTGTCTCGGTCACGGATCCGCATGTTGGTTTGAGCGCAATCAGTTGTCCCAGCGCTTCACTGGCGCCTGCGGCGACGGAGACGTGCACCGCCACCTACACTACAACGCAAGCTGACATAACTGCCGGATCGATCACCAACACAGCATCCGCATCCGGCAAGGCTCCATCTGGTATCACCGTCGCGTCCAATCCCTCCTCGGTAACAATTCCCGCCGCCACTGTTAGCGTGACGGTCGGCACCGGCACCTCGGGGCCAACGATTTCGGTGGATGGCGGTGTCTCCTACACGGGCAGCCAGAGTTTTACCTGGACCATCGGCAGTCCGCATACGCTCGTGACTACTTCGCCGCAAACGCCCACGGCCGGTACCCAGTACACCTTCGCGGGCTGGTCGGACGGCGGAGCCATTTCACATTCGGTGACGGCTTCGGCCAGCACAACTTCGTACAATGCTAGCTTCAACACGTCGTATCTGCTGACGACGGGCGTGAGTCCGAGCGGCAGCGGGACAGTCTCTCCGGCTTCCGGCAGCTACTACGCAGCGGGCACGCCGGTGCCTCTCGTAGCGACGGCGGCCAACACAGGCTACAAGTTCGCGAACTGGACTGGCCCGGTGGCTAATGCCAGCAGCGCCTCAACCAACGTCACCATGACTGTGCCAGAGAGCGTTACGGCGAATTTCGTGGTGAACAACGTTGGCGTCACCATCAACACTTCACCGTCGGGATTGGCGGTGAGTGTGGATGGCGGCGCGCCGCATGCCGCACCCGTGGCTGTGACCTGGCAGGTTGGGAGCCCGCACACCATCGCCACCACTTCGCCGCAAACGCCCATTGCCGGCACCCGGTACACCTTCGCGAGCTGGTCAGACGGCGGAGCTATTTCACATTCGGTGACGGCTTCGGCCGCCACACTCTCGTACAACGCTAGCTTCAGCACGTCGTATCTGCTGACGACCGGCGTGAGCCCGAGTGGCGGTGGGACAGTCTCTCCGGCTTCCGGCAGCTATTACGCAGCGGGCACGCCGGTGCCTCTGGTAGCGACGCCCAACGCGGGCTACGTCTTTTCAAGCTGGACTGGCCCGGTGGCCAGTGCCAGCAGCGCCTCAACCAACGTCACCATGACTGGGCCGGAAAGCGTAACCGCAAACTTCGTTTCGGCGCTCACCGTTTCTCCGTCCCCGTCTTACAACTTCGGCACGGTGTATCTGGGAAGCCTCACCACCGAGAACTTCACGGTGACCAATAGGGGTACGACCCCAATCAGCATCAGCGGTCCCTTCATTTCGATCGTGAAGGGAGGCGACTCCAACGAATTTGTAGAAGTCAATGAGTGCCCGAAGTCATTGGCAGGGGGCAGTCACTGCACGATTTCGGTTACCTTTATCGCGGGTCCGTTCTACAACCCGCAAACCGCGACCCTGAGCATTATGGACAGTGCGCCAGGTAATCCGCAGACGGTGATGCTGACCGCGACGGTGATCGACCCGCAGTCCAGCTTCAATCCGAGCAGCCTCAGTTTCGGGAATCAGACTGTGAACACCAGCGTGACCAAAACCGTGACCCTCAAGAATACGGGCGCTACCACGCTTTCGATTACCGGCATGACGGTGACGGGCGCGGGTGCAACCGAATTCACGCTCACGCCGGCTTCCAGTTGCGGGAGTTCGCTAACGGCCGGCGGCAGTTGCATGATCAGCGTCACGTTTAAGCCGGTCGCCAAGGTTTCGTACGCGGCTACGTTGAATGTCACGGACAATGCGCAGCGGGCCACGCAGACGGTGCCGCTGTCGGGCACCGGGCACTAACCAGCCGGTGCGGGCAGGGGCGGGCGAGCGCCAGACAGAGCCCTCGGGCCATTTCATCCCGAGGAGAAAGGCCCGACGCCATCCACTGCGGCGCGGCGGAATAAGAATAGACAGGCTCTCAATGTGGATTTTAGCTGCTTGAATGTGACGGCAACAATAGAATGGAGAATAAGACCAATTGTGGTCGTTCCGGCAGCCGCCAAGATATTGATTGAACGAAAACAATTCCTTTATTATCAATAATCTGGCGGTGAGGGTGGGATTCGAACCTTTGAGCCACGCCTAGGCTCTGTAACTTAGACATTCTTCGTTGCCGGGAGTGCCACACTTGCCATCCCTGCCGTCGCGCATTGCCCAAAATTGCCCAAAGCCAGACGGCTCGACCTTTCGATTAATTCGCCAGCTCTCCCCTAGTCGCAGAATCTTTCGGGATGGTGTAACCTAGGGCGTTGTATCCTCGCAACCGTTTATCGAACATCCGGCTAGCATTGGAATTGAAAAATCAACATAGTCGTAGACCTCGACGACTTTCTTGCGGTCATGCAGCCGGTGCAGCCCGCCGACGTACTGCTGCAGGGTTCCCCGCCACGAGATCGGCATCGCCAGAAAGAGCGTATCGAGGCGAGGGTCGTCGAAGCCCTCTCCGATATAGCTGCCTGTCGCAACTATTATCCGCTGGCACGCTTGCGTCGAGGCCAGTTCCCGCGACATTTGCGCACGCTGCTGTGGACCCATTCCTTAAGCACGAACACTCGATCAACCTTCTCGCGGAGTTGATCGCCGAGCCACTCCACGTGGGCGGTTCGACCGGATAGCACCGGACGCGATCGCCCATTCACCACCGCTTGAACGATATCATTGACGATCTGTGCGTTTCTCTCAGCATCCACGGTTAGAAGGGCATAGAGACCTTGGATAGTTGGAGCCTGCTCCTGCGTCCATTTCAAGGTCGTTGTTTGTACTCTTACCCGGTGCTCGAACGGACTCGATTCCATCTGAGATCGAACCGGCAAGTTGAATCGAATAGGGCCGCATTGCATGTAGATGATCGGATGATGGCCGTCCTTGCGAATGGGCGTCGCGGTAAGTCCGAGAACGTATCTCGCCTTTACCTTCCTCATCACTTGTTCAAAGGTGAAAGCTGAAAGGTGATGGCATTCGTCGACGACGACGTGGCCGTACTCGGCGACCAGATTCTTGGTTTCTCCCTTTCGGTGGAGGCTCTGAATCAGCGCAACGTCGAATGTTGCCGGTGCTCTTCGTTTTCCCACTCTGCTCTGGCCGAAACGATCAATCGGCAGGTCGAGGAATGCGGCCAGCCTCTCGCGCCATTGGTCCAGAAGTTGGGCGCGGTGGACAAGCACCAGCGTGTTCGTCTTCCGTGCCGCGATCAGGTACGTCAAGGCGACCGTCTTTCCGAACGCGGTACCCGCGCATGCGCTCTAGCTCGTCAAAAATTTTCCCGCGCTTATTTTGTCAGGTCGACAATTCTGCGCCGGCTACCGAATGCGACAGTCATAGCTGTTATCGCCGAAGTCCAACCTAAACTAGCCGGTTCCGGCACGGGCGTGGGCGTGCCTATGCTGTAATCGCCGTCCTCGGCCGCTACGGTAGGAGAAGCAACTAGTGTGGCAGTCCAGTCCAGACGGAAGAAACCCGTGGAAAGCGCATCCAAAGTCGCCCGGTAGTTGGTGTCTCCGTTGTTTGGCACGATGTCGTAAGACACCATGTAGTCGGACTCGAAGCCGGTAACCGCGCCTCCGGAAACTACGGCATCCACCGTGCCACTACTGGTGAAGTCGGTGAGAATCGTCGAGTCAGTAAACGTTCTAATGCTACGAAAGCTGCTGGTTACATCGTACGTCCCATCCGTCGCAAGGTCGGTGGAATTCAAGTCGAAGGTCCCAACCCACGCGTCAGACATGCCAGGCGGTAGGGGACTCGCCGGGCAAATGATGAAGCAGGTCGTTGTCAGCGTGTTCGAGCTGAAATCAACTTGATACTGCAATATCTCCCCGGAAGCTTCCGCGAGCACCAAGGCGGCACAAATTGCTAGCCTAATGATCATTGCAATCATCTTCCTCCTCGTCTTATCCTGTGGATAGTAACATCGGCGAGCCACTTTTGCAAATCATTTTGAGAGTTCCCCGCCATTTCAGTACTAGTGTCCGCTAATGGACGTCCGCCAGGATCTCATCCACCACTTGGCCGAGGCTTGTTCCAATGGAATGGGTGGGCGTGTAGCCCAGCAGCCGGCGTGCTTTGGATATGTCGGCAATCGAGAATCGGAGCTCGCCAGGAACAGGGTCGGCATGAGTCGGCTCAAGTGAAGAGCCAAGATGTTCGGCGAGCATTTGATAGATTGCATTCACGGTGGTGGCCTGCCCTGTGCCGATGTTTATGGTCTCTCCGTTAGACTGCGAGTTCATGGCACAAACGCACCCTGATACGACATCTTCGACATGCACAAAATCGCGGGCTTGACAGCCATCACCGAAGATTACGGGCGGGTTGCGGCGCGCCAATTTGTTAACGAAAATGGTGACTACGCCGACATAGGGGCTAAATTTCTGGCGCGGGCCGTATGTGTTGAAGAAGCGCAGAACCAGGCTATCCATGCCTGCCGCCGCGCTCAAGGCGTGGGTCAGGTTCTCCGCGGCGAGTTTTGAAATGCCGTAGGGAGAAATTGGCTGGGTGGGATGTTCCTCGGAAACCGGCACTGGTGAGAGAGTGTCGGAGTAAACAGCCATCGACGATGCGGTGATGACTTTTCTTACTGTCCCGGATGTGGCTGCCGCGCGCAGGACACTCGCGGTGCCCGAGACGTTTGCCATGGTATCTTCCACCACGAAATCGAATGAAGAGCGGATGGCGACGCGCGCAGCCAGATGGAAGACGATGTCACATCCACGAACGGCGGAGTTGATGGCGCCGGAGTCCAGAATATCGGCAACCACCAGTTCCACTCCGGCTGGCACGTTCTCGCGTTTGCCCACGCTCAGGTTGTCGATCACAACCACTTCGAGATTTTCTCGAAGCAGCCTCCGCGATAGAGTGGACCCAATGAATCCGGCCCCTCCGGTGACACAAGCCCGCTTGAATTTCATGGTTCCTGGCTCCGGCCCGCGGTCATACTACTATTGCAATCCACATGCAGATGCGGAGTGACGATGAAGCGCTTGAAACTCTCACTAGCCTCCACGCAGGTGTCATCGAAAATCACGGACTCTGAAATCGAAATTGGCCGCTGCACCCGAACATTCGAGCCAATCACGCAGTTGCTAATGCGCGCCTCGGGGTGGATGGAAGTGTTCCCCCCTATCAACTGTTCCTGGGTGCGGGAGCGTGCTTCGAGCAAGTTGCTCCTCAGCAGGTCGGCTGGCGTGGTCAGGTTGATGTCGTCTTCAATGCAGTTGCAGGCGCGGACCGGATACCCATCCTGGATCAGGACTTGAATGGAATCGGTGATTTCGTACTCATCCCGCATGGCGGTACGCGGGGTGCGGCGTATCGCATCGAAGATGCTCGTGTCGAACAGATATAGACCAACGCCTTTCAGCGCGTTGAGGATGTGGCGGGGTTTCTCAATAACGCGCGTTACCAAGCCATCCTCCGAGATTTTGAGCGAAAAGTTCTTGCGAATGGCCGCGGGATCGGATTCATGCTTGGTTGCCAGCACAGCTCCGCCGTCCTGAGTCTCAAAAAGTGTCAACATCTCCCGGATCTCTTTCGGCACCAGAAATATATCTCCCAGAAAAAGAAGAAACGGCCGGGTGATATGCGACTCCAAGCGTCCCACAGCATGCGCAATTCCGAGCGCTGACGTTTGCTCAACATAACGAATTTCGGCATTCAGACGTCTTCCGTCGCCCAGAACCTTGGTGATCTCGAAGCCCTTGTGACCGATCAGAATCACCACGTCGGTGATACCCAGACCGCGCATCATTTCAATCTGGTGTTCGATGAGTGGTCGATTGCAGATCGGCAGCAGAGGCTTCGGGTAGAAGTCGCTGAAGGGAGCCATACGGCTCCCCCGGCCCGCTGCCAGGATCACGCCCGTGTATTGGTTTGGCATATGCTGCTGCTTTTTTCTACGGCGTGTGAACCTGGATAGGATTGAATAGGTAACTGAAGCCGCCCGCCAGGGTGGCCGGGATCAATTGCCGGAGATATTCGTCCACCCAACGGTCGACCTTGGCAATCTTGGTTTCGGGAACGATGATTACATCGAAAGGGCGTAGCTTGAGGTTAGCGGCAGCCTTTGAGTCTTGCGCGTTCAGATCGACGATCTGGCGTATGGCATCGCCGCTCTCACCTTTTCGAATCAGGATCACTTTGGACGTGGACCCACTACGCTTAGTGCCCCCAGCGTCGAGTATGGCTGTTTGCGCGGTCATCTCCCCAATCAGAGGCAGAGCGGAGGGCCGATTCACTTCGCCACCGACGTACACTCTCTGCGACGCGAAGGTACGAACTACAATATTCACGGCCGGGCGGTTCAATGTAGGAGCGTAATCTTTCTCGATTTCATTCTTCACCTCCATCACAGTCTTGCCTGCCAGGAGTATGTCGCCGATCAGGGGCAGAGAAACTTTTCCATCTGGCCGGATCGGCATGGAATCATTCAACTCCGGGTTATAGAAATACTTGAATTCGACGACATCGCCGGGTCCTAAGCGGTAAGCGTTGGAAGACTCCGCGGCCGTGGGCGGCTGCGCCGATGCGGGGACCAGAAGCGCATTTGCTATCAACATCACTAACAGCCGGATGGAAAATGAGAACAAATTGTTTGGAAGGCTTTTCATTTTTCTAAGTTTCTGAGACTGCCATTTGAGCGTGTACTACCGTGAGCGGACCTGAAATTTTCGTCCCGGCCAAGCGCCACGCCACCACTTGTGCGACGGTTGCGCGGGCGACAGCCGCGAAGGTAGTAGTCCAAGCCGCGCCCAGGGCTCCGTAGTGTTGAATCGCCCACGCGTACAGAGCGACCAGGAATGGCAGCGAAGCACAGTCCATCAAAAAGAGGAACCTTGGCTTGACGAACATGAGGAAGGTCAATGTAAGCGGAAAGGTGGCCAAGCCCGCCAGGGCGCCCGGCATGAGCACTTGAATTACAGCGGATGAGGCGAGGTACCTGGGAGGCAACACGAAAGTGGCCAGCATCTTCCAGACAGGAACAAAAGCGACCAGCGCGGCGGCGACCAGCGCCAGAATCCAGGCCTGCGTGAGGCGGAAGAAGTGATAAAATTTTCCAGCCGCGATCAAGGGCATGATCCTAGGCCCCAAAATAATGCTTCCATAGAGACCGATCATCTGAGGGATTATGGCGAAGATTTGACCGGCGGAGAATATGCCAGCCTCATGCAGGTTCGCCCAGCGAGCCAACAGAATTAGATCCATGCGGCTAATGAATGCCGAGAGGCTGAAGGTCGCGAGAAACCACTTCACGCAATGGAAAATCTCAGTAATCACGGCGGGTCGCACAGCCGTTCTGCGCCACATGGCGCGGCCCCAAACGGTGGCCCAGAAAAACGCGACAGTCAATGGCGCGAGCGCAAAACATAGCAGAATGTTGGCCGGAACTGCTCGGCCCAGGACAATAAGCAGGCCAATGCCGCCGAAGCGCAAAACCAAATGCACTAAATCGAGCAGCCCATAGAGGACAAATCTCTGCTCCACCTGCAGTTGCAGTTGAGCCGAGCGGATCAACAACAGACCAAGCGCCGCGGCGCATGTTAAGTAGAGCAGCCGCGTGTCACCGGGGCGATGCGTGACTGCTTCCCAGAGTTGCGGCCCAACGAAAGGAACCAACACGGTAACCCCGGCCATGAGGATAAGCTTCAGATAAATCGAGTGTCTCTGGATGACGAAACTGCCGGCGGGCGATTGGGCATAGGAAGCCGATGCCAATTTTAAGGTACCCATGTCTAGCGCTGTTCCGGCCACCGCATCGATCAGGAGCACGCCCGCTAGGCAAAGCGAGAGCATCCCCAGATCGTCGGCCGTAAGAGAGCGTATGAGCAACAAATTTATAGCGAGCGTGCCGATGCCGCCCAACACTTTGGGAGTGGTTACGCAAAGGAAATGTATGAAGCCTCGCGGCATGAAAGGCACACTCGATTTCCCGGTTGATTAGGTACTGGCCTTGGATTGTAACATAGGACTCGATGGACTCGATCAAGCTTGTCACGAAGTAGTACTATCAGGACCGCAGTGTTGGCAACCCCACTTGTAATCTAGAGACGCACAAGTTAAACTACACGGGTTACTTGTCAATCGGGGAGGTAGCCATGGCTACTAGGTTTGTTGTTTTCGGTCTTGCCCTCGCGTTGTCTGTGGGTGCGATGGCAGATCCGACTTTCCAAGTATTATCAGGCGGTACACTAACTGCAACGGTCGCGGACGCCATTGCTCCGCCTGGTCTTTTCCTGGGCCTCGACCTGCGGGGATCCAGCAACGCGGCCGTCTTTGACCCAGTGTTGATCGGTGCAGGGAACGTCAGCAACATCTTTCCGTTTTCATTTCCCAGCACCACTCTGTTTGCCCAAAACTTCGCAGCAACCCAATTTGTGTCGTTAACGGAGGAGAGCTTCTCGTTGGTCGGCACTGAGCTGCTAGTCAATGAACTGGGCACGCCGCTTACAGCGGTCACCGATCCAGGCTTGCAGGCCTTCCAAGGCCAATTGCTGTTTGATTTTACCTACCAGACCACGGTCGTCGACACACCCGACAATGTCGTCGCGAGCTATTTCTTGTTGTCGAATATCACGGCCGTACCTGAGCCATCCGGGCTCCCGATGGTCCTGGCTGGCGGTTTTCTGATGATCTGCTACCTAAGCGCGAGACGCTGGTTAACTCGCCGCGGAACTGGCCAAGTCGCCTCTTCGCCCTGCGTTTTCGAAAGCTAAAAAGAGAGTCGGGTACCATGAAGCCCATACTCATTTGGGGGGCTACTGGCTTCATGGGTCAGTCCTTGGTTGCCGGATTCCTGGCAGAAGGCTGGCCTGTGACCATTCTGACCCGCCGCGACCCAGGCACGCTTCCGTTCGCGAAGAATCCTAATCTTCGCGTTGTCTCGCTGCCCGAGGATCCGGCCACTTGGGACTTCCTCCCGAATGTAATCGTAGAGTCGGACGTGATCTATAGCCTGGCTGGCGTTTCAGGCGCAGTCGCAAGCAATCTGCGTCCGATCGATAGTTTGGATGGCAACTGCCGCATCCATGCGGCCTTTCTAAGCTACTGCGCCAAAGCGGCCAACAGGCCCCATGTGGTTTTCCCCAGCTCGCGTCTGGTCTACGGCGCACCGGACTCATTGCCGGTTGCCGAGACCGCAGCTGTGCGGCCAGCAAGCGTCTATGCTGCCCATAAACTTTGCGTGGAGCACTACCACCAGATCGCCGCATCACGCGGAGAAATTACATACACGATCTGCAGAATTTCGAACCCTTACGGTTTTTACGAAGGGCCTCCGGGCCAGGGATACGGGTTCATCAGCGATCTGATTCAGAAAGGATTAAAAAGTCAGCCCGTAACGCTCTTCGGAGAAGGCGAACAGATTCGGGATTACATCCACATCGATGATTTGTTTCAGGCGCTAAAGCTGTGCGGAGCTAAAAATTCCGCACACAATCATATTGTCAACGTTGGTTGTGGCCAGGGAATCTCTATCCGGCAAGCTGCGGGAGCGATCAAGGAGATAACCGGCGCCCCTATAGTTCATGTGCCGTGGCCGGCAGACTATTTAAAGGTTGAATCCGGGGACTACGTTGCTGACATCCGCAAGGCGCGCCACGTTATCGGTTTTGAACCCAAGTTCAGGTTCGAAGACGGTCTTCAAGACTTGGTCTCGAAGCACCGCCAAAACGAGTTGGGCCACGTCGCACGAGGCGAGAATTTTGCTCAGGCGATAGCGCCAGGTTAAGAGTACACGTGTCATTTCCAAGTTGAACAGGCGTGGACTACTGTTTCTAAAAGGGATGACCATTGAAAATGCAAGGAACACCACAACACAGTTCGTCGGGTAGTGGGGCTGCTACAGCTGTTGCCCTCCAAAGGGTTAAGCGGTCGAGTTGTGATGAATGTCTGCGCCGAATCGCCAAGCTGGATGCCCCTCCAGTGCCATTCTATCGGGATGTGATCGATCGCTCCCTGGCTGCACTGGCTTTGATCGTCACCAGCCCCATCATGTTCTTGGTTGCCGCTATCATTCGGCTAGACTCGCCCGGGCCTGCTCTCTTCCGTCAATTGCGGGTGGGCCAGGGCGGGAAGCTATTTTGGTTCGTAAAATTCAGAACGTATTACCACGACGCCAAAGAGCGCTTTCCGGAGCTCTACGATTACCTCATCCCGCCGGAATGCCTGAGAGACTACCGTTTCAAGGTTCGTGACGATCCACGGGCCACCCGAGTCGGGCAGTGGTTAAGGCAGTCTACGCTGGATGAATTGCCGAACTTCTGGAATGTGCTCGCTGGACACATGGCGCTAGTAGGGCCGCGCCCGGAGATCCCTGAATTTCTCCCCAATTATACGGAAGACCAGCTTCGAATCTTTACTGTGCGGCCGGGAGTCACTGGTTTTGCCCAAATATCCGGACGCGGATGGCTTAGGTTCGAGGAAACCAAACGCTATGACCTTATGCATCTCGAGCATAAAGGCTTCCGCAACGATTTGAAGATCCTGCTAGCGACCGTAACGCGGGTTGTGTTTCGGCACGGAGCATTCTGATGGAGTGCCTGCGAGATTGCAAAGTAGCTGTGATCGGCGCCACCGGTTTCATCGGATCTCATCTGACGGAAAGGCTGGTTGAGTGCGGCGCGGAGGTGCTGGCGGTGGCCCGCACACGGGAACGGCTTGCGAATTTGGCGGCCGTCTTGCCTAGAATCCACTTGACCCTAGCGGATGCTACCGAGCGCGAGTCTATCGCCGATGTGTTCCGTGATTTCCTTCCGGAGAAGGTATTCCATCTGGCCTCCGGCCGGGACGGCCATGAGACCTTTGATCAAATGCGCACCTCCCTGCGGCAGAACGCGGAGGCTGTGATCAACGTTTTGGAAATATCGGCGGCCGCGAAGGTGGAGACGTTTGTGTTTTGCGACTCCAGCAAAGTTTATGGGAACTGCCAGACTTCGTATTCCGAGGACACCCCGGACGATCCGGTCTGTTCGTACGCAATTGCCAAGTCGGCTGCGTGGAGATTCTGCAAACTGTATTCAGCGGTTTCCGGCGGCCATGTGGTGGCGTTGAGGCCGACCATGATTTACGGCCCGCGCCAGAATCTGAACTTAGTGAGCTATCTGTTGGCACAAATTCCACGGCAGACACCAGTAGCGTTGCAAGGTGGATGGCAAACGCGGGACCCGCTCTACGTGGATGACGCCGTGGAGGCACTCTTGAGAGCGGCCATCGCTCCAGCTGCGAGAAATCGTGCGATTCCAATTTCCGGCGGTGAAGAGATGACGATTGCGGATATCTGCCGGCGCGCCGCCGCTGCCTTGGGCGAAGAGGTCGAGATCGTCTCTGAGCCGGCCGCCGTCCGTCTCACAGAAGTCTTTCGGAGTTGCTGCGACAACGTGGATGCAGAGCGTCTCCTGATGGGATGGCGGCCCAGGATCTCGCTCGAGCAGGGGCTGGCGCGGCTGGCCGGAATGCCGGCGGCGGTGCGAGCCGCATCGGTGGGGGCTTAACAAAGGACTGCCCATGAGTTTAGCTCAACAATTCCTGAAAAAGGTTCCCCAATACACCCGTAACGCTCGGCACATCCGTTCGGTAATGCAACACGGAACCCCGAGAAAATGGGGGAATCTGGCTCGCGTGGAAATGGAACGGAAGCTGCGGAAGATCGAGTTAAAAGGGCATCCGTACCTCCTCATCATCGATCCTTGCAATTACTGTAATCTGCGTTGCCCCTTGTGCCCGACTGGTCTCGGAACGTTGGACCGCCCCCAGAAGATGATGTCGCTCGACTGCTTCAAGAATTATTTCGATCCCCTGGCGGATCATCTGTTTGAAGCATACATGCACAACTGGGGCGAGTCCCTGCTTAATAAAGAAGTTTATAAGATGATCGCCCACGCGCAGGCTCGGAATGTAGGGACCAACCTTAGCACGAATTTTTCAGAGACCAGCACCTCCGATTTGCAAAACCTGCTGGATTGCGGGCTGGAGTACCTCATTGTTTCTTTGGACGGCACCAGTCAGGATGTCTATTCGCACTACCGGGTGCGCGGGAAGTTCGAGAATGTGCTAGATAACATGACGGATATCGTCCGGATGAGAAATGCGCGCGGCGCGAAGACGCCGGTCGTGGAATGGCAATTCATTGTCATGAAACAGAATGAACACCAAATTCCGGAAGCGGAGGCTCTGGCCAAGAAGATCGGTGTGGACCTTTTGCGCTTCATCCCCGTCGGGATGCCTTATGACACAGCGGACCGCAGGGCCACGGCAGACCGCTGGTATCCCGTCACAGTAGAAGGCCGGGAGTACAGCCCGGCAGTGGAGCAACAGTTCGGACAGGCAAACAAACCTAGCCCGTGCTTTTATCTTTACCGCTCGATGGTGGTGAATACCGATGGCGGGGTGGCCCCCTGCTGCGTAGTGTATAAGAAAGATAGCGATTTTGCGCAACTCTCCAGCGAGATGGACATAAGCTCGGTTTGGAACAACGACCACTACCTTTCAGCCAGGGCGCTTTTTGCCTCCTCCGAGCCGCCTCGCAAGGTCGCGACAATTTGCGACGATTGCGACATATTCGCCAAGCACAAGAATAAAGTGACTCAAGGGCGGCCGTTGTTAAAGCGGCCATTGGTCTCGGAATTCAAAAGGGCTGACACGGAAGTGAATTCGCCCCTAGTCGAGATTCAACCGGTATCGACAAAGCGTGACTAGAATGAGAGTTCGTATGCATTTTTATTGGGGATTTAACAATAAGTTTGCCTGGCTCAGGCGGCGCAAAAAACTGGCCCCGGCGTCCTCCCCGCCGGGCCAAAAGGCCCTGCAGACCGCGACAGTCCTCCGAACCCTGTTTCAGGACCATCAAAACGGATCGGCGCTGCTTATTAGTCCGGTGTCGGCCGGATCGATCTGGCCAACCGTAGAATCGTTGGGATGGGCGTTGGAGCAAATCAACGCCGGACCCGTCCTGGTGCTGCGTTTGGGTTTTCATCGGCCCGAAGAAACCGGCGTGAAGCATAACCAGGTGACGTCTCATTCACCGGATTATTCGCTCGGCGCCGGAGATCTCGCGCTAGAACCTTTGGTGGCCAAAGCGGCGGGAAGCCCTAATCCTTTCGTGGCGGAATTGGCATTGCGCAACGGCGAGGCTTTGACAGCGATCTCCTCACCAAAGTTCGCAACGTTTCTCCAGGGCCTGCGCGCAAAATTCCGATTTGTGCTGCTGGAAGGCGGGGCTCTTGAAGATTCGGCGGAAAGCCTGCTGGCTTCTCAAGCCTGCGATGGCATAGTTCTCGGAGTTCGACGCGGAGCAACATCCATGCGGGATGTGAGCGCCGCCAAAAGACTGGCGAATCGAGCCAACGTCCAGATTTTGGGCTTTGTCTTTGAGAAGTAATGCGCGACCCAACGATCGACTGAGCGCCGAAGCTGGTTCAGTGGCTTTGCCGCCAGCCCGAGAGCCAGACTCGACTCCCATCCGGATGGTTCATCTTCTGCACACGATGGCATACGGGGGTGTCGAAACTGCCGTTTTGAATTGGTGCCGCACCTTTGACCGCCGCAAAGTATTACCCCACCTGCTGTGTTTCTCGAACCCCGGCGGTACCGAAGAAGCCTTTGTGAAGACCGCAAAAGAGGCGGGTTTCGAAGTAGCGCGTGTCCCGTGGGGAAGGAACAAGCCGGTGCTGAAGGCCGCGCGAACCGTGGCTGATTACATGCGAGTGAACGGCTGCGAACTCCTCCATTGCCATAACACCTATGCCAATGTCGTAGGGCTCCGAGCCGCCAGGCTCTATCCGGTCAAGACCGTCACAACCATGTATGTTTGGGGCAGGTTCGGGTTCAAACGCGAGGTATTACAGTGGATCGATGCGTTCGCGATGAAACGCTTTGATCAAGTGACCGCGCACTGCGAAGCATGTTTCCGCGACACCGTAGCGCGCGGAATCCCCGCCACGCAACTGGAGTTGTTGATCTGCGGATATCCAGCCACGCGCGCAAGCATGAGCCCCGAAGAACGCCTGCGGAGGCGCGCAGAGTTGGGTGCCTCACTGGACCATGTCGTCCTGATCTACATGGCGCGCTTTTGGCCGGAAAAGGCCCATACCAATCTGCTGCATGGATTCGAAATCCTCCACCGCAAGCATCCTGAGGTGAGGCTGTGGCTGCCAGGTCTGGGCCCGGAGTTGGAGAACACGCAGGCCCTATGCAAGGAAAAAGGTTTGGGTGACCGAGTCAATTTCCTGGGCTTTCACGATAATCCGGATGCGTTGCTGCGCATGGCGGATATTCAGGTGCATCCTAGCGACAACGAAGGTGTCGCGCTGGCGATATGCGCCGGAATGAATGCGGGATTGCCGATCGTCGCTTCCCGCGTCGGCGGACTGCCCGAGATTCTCAAGGATGGCGAAAATGCCATCCTCATCCCACCTCAATCGCCCCAAGCGTTCGCCGAAGCGGTAAGCGAGCTGATCGAGAATCCGGAAAAGGCCGCTCGTTTGGGACGCGAGGCGAAGCGGTTCATCGAGCAAGACTATTCGCTCGAAGCCGCTACGGCGAAGGTGGAGGCCGTGTATGCGCGCCTGGTTCGGAGCTTGCCATGAGAATCGGAATCTTCGTGCTAATGGCTGGCCGCAACGCGGGAGGTCCTGAGACTTACGAAATAGAACTGATTCGGGCGCTGGCGAGACTGGATCATCAGAATGAATATGTTATCTATTGCACCGGGCCGGAGGCCGAGCGGGCCATTCAGGTGAAACAGGACAACTTCCGGATACGGGTACTCGGTCCAAGTGTGCGCGCGATAAGCGTGGGCTTGACGTTGCCTCTCATGCTGATGCGCGACGGAGTGGACTTCTTTCATGCCACGTTCACACCACCTCCCTTCGCTACCCCCTCGCTCGTGTTCACCATGCATTGCGTCAGCAGTCTCGTGCATCCCGAGTTTTACCAGCCTGCCGTGGCATGGCGACTGAACCGGCTGCTCAAAACCGGGATCAACAAGGCTCGGCGCATCTTATGTGTTTCACGCACTACTATGCAGCATCTGGAGGAGATGTTTTCCGTTCCGCCAGAGAGAATGTCGGTAACCTACAACGGCGTTGGTGCGGAGTTCGTTCCTACGCCGCCTGAGCAAGCCCAAGCGATGATCGCGCGCGAAATGGGGATTGCCGATCCGTTCCTCCTTTTCGTCGGCAAATTGCAGGCCCACAAGAATGTGGACCGTCTACTGCGCGCCTTTTATGCCTTTCGGCAGGAGACGCATTCGAAGCTGAAGCTGGTAATCGTAGGACGTCCGGCGGGCAATGCCGTCGACGTCCCTGCGCTGCTTCACGAACTCAATTTTCAGAATGAAGTCATTCTGACAGGATACGCGCCCGCTAATCGATTGCCGCTTCTATACTCGGCCGCGCGTGCTTTCGTGTTTCCATCCTTGTGGGAAGGATTTGGAATTCCCTTGATCGAAGCCATGGCGTGCGGGACGCCGGTAATCACTTCCACCGCCACATGTCTTCCCGAGATCGCAGGAGATGCGGCGATCACGTTTGATCCTACTTCCATTGAAGCTATCGCTGATGCTATGGTCCAAGTTGACAATTCCGAGCAGCTACGGACTAGGTTGATTCAAGCGGGATTAAAACGAGCGCGGCTGTTCACCTGGGAGAATTGCGCGCGGGCCACGCTCGAGACCTATGCTCAGATGGCGCGCTCATGATCGTCACTTAGCTGGGTGAGTCTTCCCAGTCCGACGTACTACGACCATCACCTTACATCGTAACGAGGTGGTCCACTCCAGCATCAAGAATTTGTGACCCGCAGGACATTTAACAGTGGAAACTCTATGAATCGCAGTTCGATGTGTCGATGAAGTAAGTATGCCTGCGAGAAGTCCCAAACGCTTTTTAATATTGATGCTAGTGGTTTTAGGCCCCAAACTTTTTGCAGCTACCTACCTGCCGTTGGTACAAGGGAATACCTGGAATCTGGCGAGCGGTTCGGTCTCAATGAGGCTGACCGTTACATCCTCGTCGCTGGTTGACGGTGTCGAACGGGCTACGGTCCAAGTGGACAACCCGTGGCTTGCGTATGCCATGCTATTGCGCAGTACTGCGCAGGGAATTCTTCTTGAAGGTATTGCATTCCACACCGGACGCTACGGGTACCCCAATCCAGTGGTGATGTTCGGCGAGGGCGCCGTGGGGCAAACCTGGAGCTCCCCATTTCTAAACTCAACGCTGGTTTCGTCAAGCTACATTAAAACGCCGCTAGGCTCATATCAGAACGTTTTGCGCTACGATATCGCGTTCGGTTCGACCTTGCAAACCTGGTTTCTTGCTCCTGATGTTGGTTTCGTTCAGTTCGGAACGACATTTCCACTCCTGCTGACGAGTCAGACCCTCTATCCTTTGCCTGCGCAGGCCACTCCGTCGTCCGCCTCATGCCCATTGGTCGGCTTGCAGGCGAATCCTCCCGCCAACGGCGATTTCTCCCCAGGTGGAAAGGAACAAGCGCTACGGACAGCTATCGGTACTGGAGCGAACTTCATGACGATCAGCACCAGCTGGCAGGATCTGGAACCACACCCGGGTGTTTACGACTTCAGCTCGATCTCGGACCAACTTTCGTGGGCTCAGCAATACCAGATCGAAACCGCTCTTATCCTCAAAACAATTGATACAGATTCCACTCCCATCCCGGTGGACTTGCAAGCCCGGCCCTGGAATGACCCCATTCTAATCAGCCGCTGGAACAAGTTCTTGATCGCCTTGGCAAATCAACTGAACAGCTATATAAGGTGGGTGGATCTAGGAAACGAAGTCGATACCTACCTAGGCAACAATCCCGCACAATTAACAGGCTACTATCAGTTCCTTCAAGCCGGAGTGAGCCAACTTCACTACATTCAGCCCAGGGTTTCCACGGGCGTTGTTTTCAGTTTTGATTCCTATCACTTGATCGATGGCGTCTTTCGTGTTCTAAGCCCGCTCTGCAGTCACATAAGCTTCACATATTATGACGGCAATCCTCTAGCCGGCGTCTCCCAAAGATCCCCGGCCGATGTCGCATTTGATCTGGGGGACATGATCAGTGCTGCCAATGGAAGGCCCCTGGTGTTGACAGAGGTGGGCTACAGCAGCAGCACCGCGATTTCCAGCAGCCAGCAATTGCAAGCGACTTTCTACACGGATGCCTTCGCGGCATTCTCAAATGCGGGCGGCAAGCTAACGGCTGCGTCATTCGCATTTATGAGCGACTTTCCCGCGTCCGTTTCCGCCAGCCTGGCAGGATCCTATGGCAACGCAAGCGGTTATCTCTTTGCGTCTTGGATCGGAAACCTCGGATTGCTGGACCCCGTTGGAAATCCCAAGCTGGCCTGGGCGGTCTTCGAAACCGAAGCACCGAACCTCCACGGCCCCTTGGCCTGCAAAGCCGCTTACTAATCAGGACCGGGGCAGGCTCATCATCATTACCAGCCACGGATTAACGATCGACGGCCGCAGGAAGCGGCAGGATTTCTTAGAGACAATGTTAAAGACGGCGCGAACGGGCCATGTACTAAGACGGCCCTTGACTGATTGTCGCTTGCGCAAGAATCCCCAATATCCTGTTACCGGAAGAAGTTCAAATCGCGTGCATCCGGCTTGCCTGAAGAGATCGCGGTAATCGCCGGCTGAAAGAAGGAAACGGCTGGTGGGCGGATTCCACCTGGGCAGGGGTTGAGTTTCACTGCGGCCATGAAACAGGTCGAGCGGAAATAACCGGTTCGGGCTGCTCACCATGATGCAGCCCCCCGGCTTAAGCACTCGTGTCATCTCGCGGGCGATCTGAAGGCGCTCGGAATGGAAGTTGGGAAGCACGCGATTAGAATCGCCTTCGACGCCCACATGCGGGAATACACAGCCGCAGTAGACCATATCGAAGCTGCCGTCCTCAAAAGGAAGCGCTTTGCCGTTGGCGAGATAGAGACGATTAACGTGACGCCGTCCTTGCCATTCCTTGGAACGGTTGCCGCAGTCGATACCGATTGGATCGAAGCCGGCTTCGGTCAATAGATCGATATCGATCCCGACTCCGCAACCCAGCGAGAGAAGCCGCGGCCGCGGAATGGCCCCGAGCTTTTGGCGAAACAGAGGAATCAGATAATTGTTCGTCAGGTATTCATTTGACTCAGTCTCATAGGCACAGCGCGCTTGATCGAACTCGTCGTCGAAGCGTCCACCGACGATGAAATCCGGAGTGCCGTCCGAGAAATCGAAACGGGCTGCGCACTTCTCGCATAGGATTGCGTCAGACAACCATCGCAGTGGGCCGTGGCAATGTGGACAAACTATCGCAACTGGTACGGTCGCCATGGAAGTCAATTTATAGTAGCCGTCAGGCCTTTAACCAACTCCGCCTTTCGGCGGATATGGGCGTTCCAATCATGGGCCGCGGCATGCTTCTGGCGGCGCGCTTGCTCGGCCGGATTCTCGTGCAAAGCTTCATCGACCAGTGCGGCGATTTCGTCGGCCGTCCGGCCGACATAAATGAAATCGGCGTGTTGTTGGACGGCCGGAATCGGCGTTGCGACAATGGGTTTGCCGGATGCAAGGTACTCGAACAACTTGAGAGGGAAAATATATCGCGTGGTTTCGTTAACCAGGTAGGGCATGACGCAGACATCCATTCCCTTGATGTAGCCCGGCAGGTCCGGCACGCTCTTCATGCCCAGGACGTGTATGTTCGGAAGCGTTGGAATCAACCTTTCCGCACCGTTCATAAACCCGCCCACTATGACAATTTGATAGGTCGGATTCTGAGCCAGCCTCGCAATTAAACCGGCATCGAATCGCAGGCTGTCGATCATCCCGACGAAACCGATGCGCGGCCGTGGCAGCTTGTCAATGTCAGCCGGCACGATTGTCTCCGGGGCGCTGGCCTTGAGGAAATGGTCGACGTCGGCCGCATGATTGACTACATGAATGTTCTTGGATTGACCGGCTTTTTTATCCGCTAATGGTTGAGAGCCGGCAAAGACAATATCGGCGCGGCGGGTAAGCGCGAGATCCACGCGTTCCACCCAGCTCCGCTCCACGGGAACGGAGAAGAACGACGGCCAATCGTCCACGCAGTCGTAAACGAATAGGTCACAGCCGAAGGTGCTTACAACCAGAGATTGCGCGAAGAAAGCCCAGAAGATAGGCTTCTCTACTTCAAGCTTTCGCATCATTGACTGTAGCTCACGTCGATAGAGCACCCCGTTTATTCCATAGGCCAGCGGAACACGCATGTTACCTGGAAGATAGGGAAATCGCGGCTGGTAAACAATGATTCCCGGTTGCACTTCCCGAATCTGGGGAAATTGGGAGTCGCGATATTGCCGCAGGACCCGATGTTTGTTCCGGAGCCATGCAAAGGGAGGGTGGAAAGGCTCTACGTAGATTACGCGATTCTCCGGAGCCAGACGGGATGCAACTTGCTGGGCCACCGACCAATGGGCGCCCCATTCCTGCGTCGCCAGGCAGACAATCGTTCGTCCCGTCAAAGGCATCGCGGCTTGGTGGCCGCGGCAGCTCGATACTTTCATGGAATCACGGTGAGCTGCAGCGCGTCGGCGTCTTGGAAACGGACTACCAGCTTATGGTCCGCCGCGTTGTAGTAGTAGCCGGGAGTTGTGTTGAGGCCGGACATCGAGGCGGCGGGGTTTAGCCGACTCTGGTTGATAAGGACTGTGGTGGGGCTTGCGCTGATCCCGTGAAAAAATACCCAAATGGGGCGGTTTGGCGTCTGGAAGGCGCTGCCGAATTTTTGAAGATCCACGACATTCCAACCATTGGGAGAGGTGTGGGTGATGTACGTTTTCTGCGATTCGCCGAGTTGATAGTTCATGCTGATTCCATCGTCCTCGTAGAGCAAGAATGTAGAATCCGGCCCAGGATAGATGTCGATTGTAAGATCGGGGGCCGCGGTGGGGTCGCTCGTGTACTGCATAACCGAACCGCTCGGAACGATGGCGCCCGCACGCACGAAGACGGGTATTGTATCGAGTGAAGCGCTGGCCTTGGCCGTGGTCCCACCTACGTGTTTTGTGTCGTCGTAATAGTTGAACCAATCACTGCCCTGCGGGAGATAGACGTCGCGGGAACTGGCCCCCTCTGTGATGATGGGCGCGACCAAGAGTGACGGGCCCAGCAGAAACGACTGATCCTCTGTATAGGTGGCCGTATCGGCGGGGAAATAGAACGGCAGGGCGCCGAGAACTGGAGTCCCAGCCGTGGATGCCGCATAGAACGCGGAGTAAAGATACGGCAGCAGGCGGTAGCGCTGATTGATGACGTCGCGCGCCATTCCCGTGTAAGGGTTGCCGAACACCCACGGTTCCCGTTCAGCCGAAGTATTCGTCGAGTGCGTCCGGAAAAGTGGAATGTAGCTCCCAAACTCGAGCCATCGTACGTATAATTCCGCCGAAGGACTTCCCAGGAAACCGCCGATATCGTGCCCAAAGAAGTTCTGGCCGCTGAACCCCATGCTGATGCTCATCTCCAGGCTCACGCGGAGGCTGTCGAATGATGATAGAGTGTCTCCGCTCCAGTTGGCGGAATGGCGCTGGATGCCGGCGTAACCGGATCGCGACACGCCCCAGTAACGATCGTTGGGATGCGATGTACGCCACATTTCATTGATTACGTTCAGCTCCTGAAGAGCATAGACGTTGCGGCCGCCAAGGTCGGGGCGAGGCTGTCCACCGTAGTTATAGGTTGCTTGCGGCATGAAATCTTGGGCAGGCTCATTCAGGTCGTTCCAGAGCCCGTTGGTACCCGCTGTGAGAAAGCCGGCCAGCGCCAGTTTGTACCAGGCCTGGGTGGACGGCTTAGAAAAATCCAAGAAGCTGACGTCGCCGTACCAGATGTTGCTCACTAACGAAGTTCCGTCGGGATTCTGCACGAACAAACCGTTGTCGTTCGCGAACGCCCAGAGCGGGTCCGAGGTCCGCATTAACGGTTCGATAATGTTCACCCGCTTGAACCCGAGAACATCGAGATCCTTGTTCATTTGAACCGGATTCGGAAACCCAAGCGGATCCCACGTGAACATGAGCTGTTCATTCATGTAGTTGATGTCCAACCACAGCGTATCGCAGGGGATCTGCAATTGGCGGAATTCGTTTGCGATCTTCATCAACTCAACCTGGGAATCATAACCGTAGCGGGATTGGTGGTAGCCTATCGCCCATTTCGGGGGCAGTTGCGTGAATCCCGTTAGGCGGGCGTATGTGTTCGCGACGCGCGATGGCTCAGGCCCGGTCATCACATAATAGTTCAGCTCCCCGGCATGTGCGCCGAAGGTTACAATCCCTTTCTTTTCAGAGTCCATGTCGAAGAACGGATCGGCGGGGTTGTCGACAAATATTCCATACGCGTTTCCGTTGAGAATGCCGTAGTAAAAGGGAATGCTGATATAGAGCGGGTCCGTGAATTCGCCGTACCCGGCGCTGTCCACATTGTGCATCACTACACTGCGTCCCCGGCGATTGATCGGGCCACCGCGCTCACCGAGGCCGAAGAAGGCTTCCTTGGGGTCCGTAATCTTCTGATCGAAGATAACTGAACTGCTCCAGAAGACCCCGTTAGGAACGTCGGCCGACACCAAACTGTGATCCGGCCGCAGCACTACCACCTGGAAGGGATTCTTGATTATGATTACGATTGCATACTGCGTCACCAAGATCACTGCATCCTTGTTGTCAACAATGGATGCGCCCGGGCTGATGAGACCGGTTCCGACGACTGCCCCGCTTTCGATGTTTGAAAACGATCCCTGGGGATTCACACGCACACGGACCAGGTCGGAGTCGAGCATCTGCACGCGCGCCACGGCGCCGCTGTCCATTCGGAAATCAACTTGATCGGCGGAGACTACATCGGACACAACTTTGCCGATTTGGTGTAGCTGATCCGCGGAGACGGGCAGCGCGGTGAACGCTGACAGGAGGATTACGATGTAGCGGCTACGGGCGAACATATCGAAACACTCCTCCTCCCTCGGTTCCTGCATAGACGATCTTGGAATTGTTGGTATCCAGTGACAAGGAGGTCACGTTACGGTGGAACATCCCTGCCAGGATGGCATTCCAGTTCTGGCCCCCGTCAGAGCTCATAAAGACGCCGCCACTGGTACCCGCATAAATGATGTCCGGCGTGTTCGGATCAATCGCCAGAGCAATTACCGCGGAAGTTGTGAGGCCGTGTTGCAGCGAGATCCACGTATCCCCCCCAT
>DASYNU010000302.1:0-49244 GCA_036008345.1 Bryobacteraceae bacterium | reverse complement strand
CGATCGGGGGCGGTATCGCGACACGGCGCGAAATTTGGCGGGCGACATTCCTCTGTCTTCGCGTTCGGACTCGCACGAAAGTGTTGACCGCGCTTTTCGAAGTCTGAAACTGAAATTTCTCTAACAGCAGCGCCCCGATTTCCCTACAAGTGAAACCCTTGCACAGCAACTCGTCCACCAATTCGCCATAGGGTTCCAAGCGCGAGCGTCCCTGTTTCGCGCCTATACCATTCAGAACGTCCTGAAATTTTTCTTCCATTGCTACTCCGGATCACGAACCGAGGCTGGACAAAAGCTGGACAAAACCTGGACAGAGGCTGGACGAAAGCTGGACAGCCAATGCGCTCTGTGGGCCGCCCAAACCTAAGCCGCAAGGCTTAGGGATGGTGTCTATTCTCATAGTCCGCCCAGGAGTCCGAGGCAATCCGGCTATTCTTCGAACAGCCATTGAACAAACATTGAACGGAACCATATACCCAAGTCATCTGCCAAAGAAACTACCGGGCTCGGGACCAAACGAGCCATCGGGAAAGTGGCGACGAGGTAAAGGTGGTACCGGCATACCCAAGTCTTCATGCCACTTCGCCCAAGCGTCTTGCGTAAACACTCCCGCTGGAGCGTTCTCAAGTACTTTTCGGAATTCTTCCGCTGGCACGTAGCGCTTAGTTACAGCTACATCCACCGACGAACCGTAGACCATCAACTGCGACAGAAATGTCTTGAGATCAGCCAGCGTTTGCTCGGGAGTGTCGTACCAAACTACCTTTCGCGCTACGCGCAGCAATTCAACCGGATAGGGAGCCACGAGGTTCATAGCTCCATCCCTCCCGGAGTCAGACCATGCCGAGGGTGCAGTTCGGGCAGCTTAGTTAAATCAACCTGTCGCGCCCATCGGGTCAGATCTTGCTGCATGGCCAGCGAAACGCGATCCAGTGTTCCGTCGCCGTAAAACTGTAAGGCCCTGATGCTTGTCGCCGGATCGAAGCTTTTGTCGATCGCCTTGGCTGCCGCCAATCCTGTCGACACATCTATCCCATGCGACGCTAGAGCATGGATGTCCACGTAGTCCTTCCAATTCCCCCGAACTTGAATCACCCGCATCTTCATGCCAGCCAAATCCACCAACGACGCCACGCGCACGCGCGATCTATCCGCCCTCAAGGGGTCCTGTATCCGTTGCAATGTATCGAGCCCGCCAAAGAAAGCAACCTTGACGGGGCCATCGCGGTTGACGAACGCTTCTAAGTTATCCCGCTTATGATGCACCCAGGTGTCTTGGTTTGCGGGGTCTAGATCCCGAAAAAAGGGCAGCCTCGACCGCAATCGCTCCGGTTCAAAACCAGACGATGAAAAGAAGTCAAAGTCTTCAGAAACCCGATGCCCGAGTTGCAGCGCCAAACCGGTTCCTCCGTAGAGTACGAAGTCCGACGGCACAGCGTCCAGCTCGGGCCACAACCGCAACTGGGACTCTCGCAGAATGTCCAGCCGAGGCTCAAAATTTTTAGACATATATCAGGATGTCCAACGTGAGCTTACCGGAGCCAGTTCTGGTTTGGCAGAACCCTTCTGATCGTCCACTCTGCGATCGCCAAGAAGCCGCACGGTCGAGTCGTCCGCCGGTTGATCGGGTGTCTCGCCCTGCCCGGGGCGACCAATCTCAGTTCCGCAAACTGGGCGTCAATCGGCAATATGTTGTTTGCTTCCGTACTCAATTGCAATCCTTGTTTTCATTGTAAGGAAAACCCGGCGTTGAAGAATCTGACACGGTCAAGCGTGGAAATGTGCAGGCGGCGCGCGAACAATACGCGAACATCGACGAGCCGAAACAGGCACAAACCATCCGACGCAGTCCTAAATCGCTGATCTCATAAACTCATTCCTATCACTAACATTCGCTGATTCCATGCCACTTGGCCTAATCGGTAGGAGGCCCTGAAAAGGCTGGCGTCGGCGGTTCGATTCCGTCCCTGGCCACCACACTTAACCCTTCCTGTTTCAAACATTTACGCATATTCGCGTAGATCGCGACCTTGTATGAAACTGGCTCCGTGGAGTCCATTTGGAGTCCAAACTCGTTGCGGCTGCGTTCGTGGTAGCCATGGTAGTCATCATGAGGACCATGGCCGTCTCGCTATCTCCTTGCCACTCAATGCGATGGTAACCATGGTAGCCATTTTGGATGATTTCGTGGTTGTCTCGCGAATGAGGAGACAACAAGCACTCTCCTCTATAGGAAGGAGGAAGGTTCCCCAAGACTCCGCAAAATCCTCAAGCTCCGGTGTTTGTGCTCGACGATGCTGGGTTGGACGTTGTTCGAGAATTCGCACCGGACGCGACAAAGTCTATCATCCAGGAAGAAGCGGGCTATGAGGATTCCGATGGCTCGCAGCTATGTAACTACTGTTATCACGTCATGAATAAGGATGATTAATCGGCTCGAGTGAGCGGACGACGGCAAAGCACTCAACAAATCTCATCAACTCTGGTGGTCAGCGCGTCCAACGCTCTGTTTTTGCTTGGGGTGCGAGAGGTCCCGGTTCAAATCACGGGGCACGGCCAAACGTTTCCAACGTTTATAGCCTTCAACGTACTCGTTATGCGAAGTTGGAATGCAATTGGAGCCCACGCTCGCCACGGACCGACTCACTTCCTCGAACCCGCTGCTGGACTGAAGGCCGATGGGTTCGCGGTGAGGAAACGCGAGCGACCACGCTCTGCTTAGATAGTGCTCAATGGTTGAAATGCAGTGCGATGTTGGACACGAATCCGTCAGAAGTAGGCGCGTTTCAACAGGCTGGAGCTAATCGGTCAGGACAGTCTTGAGCGGTTACATTTCTTTATACCAATCCCTTTCGCAGTGGCCGCGCGTCATGGAATTTCGCGGTCATAAGCTTCGAAAGGCCCCTTATGCGCAAGCCATACCGCGAACTGTCCCGATGTCACCAATGCGCGTGATACGGTCCGAGTGGATACTCTCTGAATGCCTGATTCAGGACCTATCGGCTTCGTGATCAGCTAAACTTAGCAGACCGAATCAAATGCCGCTTTCTGTCGGTGACAAACTCGGGCCTTATGAAATTCTCGGGCCCATAGGTGCCGGTGGAATGGGCGAGGTCTATCACGCGCGCGATACCCGGCTGCACCGTGCAGTCGCAATCAAGATCCTGCCCGAGTTCGTGTCCTCCGACCCGGACCGCTTGCGCCGTTTCGAACAGGAAGCGCGAGCGGCCGCCGCGCTGAATCATCCTAACATTCTTGTGGTTCACCAGATGGGAACGTATGAGGGCATGCCGTATCTGGTGTCGGAATTGTTGGAGGGCGAGACTTTGCGTGAAAGTCTCCGGCCGGGGCCAGTGCCCTTGCGCAAGGCCATTGACTGTGGAGTGCAGATCGCGCATGGCTTGGCGGCAGCGCACGACAAAGGAATTATTCATCGCGACCTCAAACCGGAAAACCTGTTCGTCACCAGGGATGGACGGGTAAAGATCCTTGACTTCGGCTTGGCCAAGCTCACCCAGGCCGAGGCTGCAACCGAGGGCGCCACTGTCACCTTGCAAGAGCGAACTGATCCGGGTCAGGTGCTGGGTACAGTTGGTTACATGTCTCCGGAGCAGGTGCGAGGACAATCCGCCGACAACCGTTCCGATATCTTCGCTTTGGGCGCGGTGCTGCACGAAATGCTGACCGGAAAGCGCGCCTTTCAGAAACCGACCTCGGCAGATACGATGAGCGCGATCTTAAACGAAGAACCTCCCTCTATTTCACAGGTTGCGCCGGACACGCCTCGGTCATTACAGAGAGTGGTACACCGTTGCCTGGAAAAGAATCCGGAGCAGCGATTTCAGTCGGCGTCCGACTTGGCTTTCGCATTGCAAGAGCTATCCGATTCTTCGGCAAGCTCGCCATCCAAGGGCGCGCTCAGTCGAGAAAACGAGGGGCAGGAAGACAAGCGGCCCAATCGCTCACGAACCGCATTAGTCGGAGTAGCGTTGGTGTTTGTGTTGGGCGCTGCAGTTTCCGCCTATTTTTGGACGCGGCCCGCACCCTTGCCCAAGGTCTCCAATTACGTTCAGCTTACCCGTGACGGTCGCTTGAAGTCGCTGATCGGAACGGACGGTGCGAGACTCTACCTGGGCGTACCACCCGACGCTCATCGCAGCATCGCCGAGGTATCTATCTCTGGCGGCGACCCAATGCCCATTCTGGCGCCCTCGCCCGACATGTTCGCAATCGCAGTTGCACCGGACGGGTCGCAACTCCTCGTGTTGGACGCCCAAACCTCCGCAACCGAGACGCCGCTTTGGAGTCTGCCTATCCTGGGTGGGTCTCCGCGTAGACTAGGAGACACGGTGGGCAGATCCGGCGCTTGGTCTCCCGACGGCCAGATACTGGCATACTCCAACGCGGGGGACATGTTCCTCGCCAAGGCCGATGGAACAGACTCCCGCAAGCTGATCACGACGAGAAACTTTATCCAGCATCTTGTCTGGTCGCCTGCTGGAAGCCATCTACAATTCGACGCCCAGGAAAACAAAGATGTCGGCCCCTATTCGCTTTGGGAAGTTAAGGTGGATGGTACGGACTTACATCGGTTGCTGCCCGGCTGGCGCAATTCCGCTTGTTGCGGCCGTTGGACAGCCGACGGGAAATATTTCGTCTTCCAGTCGAGTAACCAGATCTGGGCGCTCCGGCGTGGCGGAGGTTTCGCCCGCCCGGAAGCCAAGCCCACTCAATTGACCTCCAGTCCCTTATCTTTATCCTGGCCCCTTCCCAGCAAAGACGGGAAAAAACTATTTGTGATCGGTGAGCTCCACCGTGGGGAACTGACGCGCTACGATGCGACGTCGGGCCAGTTTTCTCCTTTTTTCGGGGGTATCTCTGCGGAATATTTTGCCAGCTCGAAGGATGGCCGGTGGGTGGCCTACGTTTCGTATCCCGAGGGCGCTCTTTGGCGAAGCAACCCGGACGGAAGTCAACGCTTGCAATTGACCTACCCCCCCTTGAATCCGCATCTTCTTCGTTGGTCTCCCGACGACAAGACAATCGTGTTCACGGAAACGAATTCGGCCAAAATCTATGAGGTTGCATCCGAGGGCGGCAGTCCCCGGCAACTCATGCCAGAGGTTCCAGGACCGCAGTGGGATCCGAACTGGTCGCCAGATGGTAACAAGATTGTCTTCGGTGGTGGCTCTGGGAGCGCTGCTTCGTCCATTCGCATAGTGGACTTGGCGAGCCACCGTATTTCGACGCTGCCGGGATCGCAGGGATTGTTTTTCTCGCCCCGATGGTCGCCCGACGGACGATACATTCTTGCAACCAGCATTGGGTCGGACCTTCTGATGCTGTTCGACTTCCAGGTGCAGAAGTGGACTGAGCTTGTCAAAGGCGTCTTTGGCTACCCGAATTGGTCGAAGGACGGACAATTCGTCTACGTTTTGGATTCCAGGGCAAAGGGCGCGGTCCTCAGAATTCGAATCAGCGACCATAAGGTGGAACAAGTGGCCGACCTGAAGAATTTCATTTCTGTTGGAAGTTATGGGACTTCGTTGGCTCTCACGTCCGACGATGCGCCCTTGCTGCTCCGTGACGCCGGAACTCAGGATGTGTATGTTCTCGACTGGCAAGCGCCTTAAACGGCACGGTTCCGCGCGCACTACCCCTCATTCGCGATTCGTGCGGGCCGAACTCCCGCGGGTCCAGCTAATTTCAACCCGACAAACTGCGCTCACGAACCCGGCAAATCTCCTGTTTTAGCGTTGGGCTTCTCAGAATCCTCAAAATACTCAAAATACGGTGTTCAGGTTCACTTCGGCGAATGGTTCGTCGGAAGTCGATGACTTCCACGAATCGTGGCAGCTGCCTAACGTTCCCGCTCGGAAGCCAATAGCCGTGCAAAAAAGCAGCCTCCAAGGATGCCGTCAAAGGGATCGCGAAGAGAAGACGGTTCGGACTTGAACCCCGCGTCTGCCTTGCGGTGTAATACGAGTTCCAAGGGTGAGGCACCGAACATCTGTGATCAGCGGCACGCTCCAGGATCTCCGCGCGAAGGCAACCGAGTTGTTCATGGAGCAAATGGCGATCGCGATTCTGGCAAATCACCCCGCCAGACTCTCGCCTGAGCAGATTTCCGAGAACGTCGACCATATCAAAGCAATGAAAAATCTCAAGGAGTTGAAAGCTCTGATGAATAACCTGCGGATGGCCGTCGAGGAAATGCGCAAATCTTTCGGTGCGACAATCTCCCGACAGCAGGCCCTCTCGGAAATGGCCTGGATCGAACGCACGATCGAGCCAAATCAGGCTTGCTGCATGCCCGCCGGCATGTTGGCCGACGATTTTGCGATATAAGCAAAAATGAAACTCCCTCCCCATGCTCGCGTGAGCATTGATCCTTTGTGTATTGGCCTCGACTATCCAGGGGGATTCGAGGTGCGCCTACTCGAGGCATCACTGTTTGAGGATATGTGTTCCCTCTTCAATCAATCTCACGAATGCTTCGCGGCCATTCCCAGATCTCATTCTCCTGGCGCGATCATCCGAAAAATCGTCGCGAAGAGGCACGCCTCACTGATGAGGTCGACCGTATCGGCTGCATTCTATTTCGTCGAAGGATACGTCAATTGCCTCGCGACGGATCACGTCCACGCGCACGGCAAGCAACTCTCAGAGAAGGACCGGGTACTCTTGACTGAGTGGGATTCGTCTCGAAACCGCTATCGGTTCGTGAGCACAAGGGACAAGCTCGTGCAATATCCATGAATCATTACCGGCGCGAAGTTCCCGCCAATCGATGAAAATACATGTCAGGAGCTTCAGTACTTCGGGACGATTGGTAAAAACTTTCGCGATGCGATCGTTCACGCGTCAGCTTCGTTCGATTCCATTGAAGATTGCCCCAAGAAGGAACTTGTGATCATGAGTCTCACCCAGGCCGAGGTCGCGAAGCTCGTAGATACTGTTGTTGTACTCGTACGGAAAATCGAGACTCTGGTGAACGGACGGCCGCAGTATTGGCTGCACGACAGGGATTGGACCGGGCTGTTCCCCGACACCGTTTTCGAGTAACGTACCGGCTGTGTGTAAACATCTCGGATGGAATTGTGAAATCCTGCCGGGGAGCCTCTCAGCAATCTTCGAGGCAAGTCACCAGAGATATCGACTTACAATTGATAGCAATGCAAACATCCTGCATAGGGCGGCGGGAATTTCTGGCTGCCGGCGCGGCGCTCGTTTCCACTCCAGTGTCCGCGCAACGGTCGCCGCAGCGCGTCGTCGTCGTGATGTGCGATGGATTCGGGCTCGAATATCTCGAACAGAGCGACATGCCGGTGCTCGCGAAGTGGCGTCAAGCCGGGCTCTTCCGGCGCGTGCAGGCCACCATGCCGAGTGTGACTAACACCAACAACGCCTCCATCTGTTGCGGCGTGTGGCCGGACCGGCACGGCATCACCGGCAATTCATACTTCGACGAACGCACTGGACGCGAAGAATATATGGAGACCGCCGATCTACTGCTGGCTCCGACGTTGTTTCAGCGCGCCAAGAAACGCGGCGTGAAGTCAGCTCTACTCTCCTCCAAAAAGAAGACCACCACGCTGCTCTCGCGGGGCGCCGATCTGATTCTAACCCCCGAAGAGCCTACGCGGGAGTGGGTCGAACGGCTCGGTCCGGCGCCCGGGATTTACAGCCGCGAAATTAACTATTGGCTATGGAAGGCGGCCATCGATCTGCTCGAAAAGCGCCGTGATCTGGGTTGCTTGTATGTGCACACCACGGACTACCCGATGCACACTTGGCCGGCGGAAGCGCGGGAGTCCAAGGAGCACCTGGCGCGCTTGGACCAAATGCTGGGGGCGGCGGCGGCAGCGGCGCCGGATGCCGCTTTCCTTCTGACTGCCGACCACGGCATGAACCACAAGTCGCACTGTTGGGATCTGGAGAAGGTGTGCACCCAGGGCGGCACTCCGATTCGCATTGCAATTTCGGTGGACCGCGATAAGTATCTCCAGCACCATCGTGGTTACGGCGGGGTGGCTTGGATCTACTGCAATCGTCCGCCGGACATCGACCGCGTGGCGAAAATCGTGGCAGGCCTCGAAGGCGTGGAAGTGGTGCTAACCAGGAGCGAGGCCGCGAAACGCTATCATCTGATGGCTTCCCGCATCGGAGACCCTGATTGTGCTCGGCGATCGGGATACGGTCTTCGGCGATTTGGATGCCGCTTCCGAGGCGCTTCCGGAAGAGTACCGCGCGCACGGCTCGCTCCATGAAATGGATGTTCCCCTAGTGATCTATAATGCCGAGGCGAAGCTTTCGGGCGAAGAGTTTTTGTTCAACTGGCACGTGGCTCGGTGGCTCTATACCGGTTGAGCCGCCCACGGTGCGCCCGAATGCTTATATGACCTTGCGAGCGTTGGACACGCATATCGAGATGTGGCTGATCGACCGTCTGATTCCGTACGTGCGCAACCCGCGCAAGAACGACCTATGGGGATCACCAAACCCTGGGGCTCCGCTCATCACCACAACGCGCAATCTGCCAGAATCGGGTGAGGAGAGAATATCGGAAATGCGAGTGCGGAGCTCCCGCCGCGAGTTTTTTGCGAGTGCGGCTACAGTAGCGGCGGCGACTGCGATGGCCGTCGAGCCCGGGCGGGTGCTGGCCTACGCTGGCACGTACAGTGCTCCAGCGGGAGCCGAGGGCGCACCAGGCCGGGGCCAAGGCATATACCTGTTCGAGATGAACCCTGCCACAGGTGCACTGGTGGAGCGCGCGGTGTTCCCCAACCCGGACAACCCGTCGTGCCTGGCGCTGAACACCTCCGGGACGCGACTCTATGCGGCTAATGAGACCGCGACATACAAGGGCAGCCCCAGTGGCTCAGTAAGCGCGTACGAGATCGAGCGTCCCGGCGGACGGTTAAAGCTGATCAACACGGTAGCGTCGGAAGGCGCGGGCCCATGCCATTTGAGCCTGCACCAATCCGGCAAGTGGTTGTTCGTAGCGAATTACCACGGGGGGACTTCGGCAGTATTGCCGATCGGCGCGAACGGCGAACTCCGCGCGGCGAGTGATGTGCAGCGCCACGACGGCGTCATCGGCCCTGGTCGCGCGGCCAGTGCGCCGCCGGGCAGTTTTGCCTGGAGCGGTCACGACCGCTCGCACTCGCACATGATCCTACCCGATCCCTCGGGCCGCTTCGTGCTAGCCGCGGATCTGGGGCTCGACCGGATCCTGATCTGGAGGTTTGATGCCGCCGCCGGGAAGCTCATCCCCAACGACCTCCCGTCAGTGGCGGTGGCACCGGGCGATGGTCCACGGCACTTCGCCTTTCATCCGAACGGTCGAGTGCTCTACTCGCTGCAGGAGGAAGGTTCGACGCTGGTGACGTTCGATTACGACGCTGCTACCGGACATCTGAAGGCGAAGCAGACGGTGTCTTCGCTTCCACCGGGCTTCGCCGGCACCAACTACACCTCCGAAATCGCGATCTCTCCAGATGCGCGCTTCGTCTATGCCGCAAACAGGTTGCACGATACGATTGCCTGGTTTTCCATCGCAGCCGGCGGAACGCTGCGATTCGCCGGGGAAGAGCCCACCGGGGGCGATTATCCACGCTTTTTCACCTTCGATCCTTACGGGCGTTTCGTGTACTGCTGTAACCAGCGCGCGGATGCGATCGCGTCGTTCCGGGTTAACCGCAAGACTGGTGCGCTCATCCCTACGGGCCAGTACACGCCTGTGGGAACGCCGTCCTTCTTGGCGTTTCTGGTGGAGCGGTAAAACCGCCAGCCCTATCCAGTGTGGCATCGTTTTTGCCCGATTTCGCTTTTGCCGGCTTCAATTTTCGGCTGCGGCCTTTCAGTATGCGAGTGCCACCACACCTCCCTGATCCAAGGCTCCGCTGAAACGGTGGGGGCCCACCGGGGACACGGTGTCTGACTGCTTTCATGACTGACGGTCATCGCGCAAAGATGTTGGTGTTCAGGAAGTCGTTGCGGAACTTGCCTTTCGGATCGTACTTCGTCGCTAGTTGGATGAAATCCTCCAGCCTTTCGTATCTGGATCGGAGCGCGGTTGGCGGCAGCGTGAATAGCTTGCCCCAGTGAGGGCGGGGCTGAAATGGCGAGAGTTCCTTTTCAATGACGGGAAGCAGGCGCCGGACTGCGGGCCAGTCCGGCTTCCAGGTGAAGTGGATCGCTACGCTGGGCTGCCGGTAGCAGGTGCTCATCCATAGGTCGTCGGCCGCAATCGTGCGGATTTCCGAGATCAGCAGGTGCGGAGTCACTTGGTCACGCAAACGCTCCACTGCCAGAATCGCGTCGACAGCGTTTCGGCGAGGCAGCAAGTATTCCGACTGGAGTTCTTTCCCGGCGCTAGGAGTGAAACCCCATCGGAAGTGGGGAAGTCGCTCGTACCAAGGGCCGGGCACTCCCATCTGCTCAGTACAGTTCTCCGCGGAAAGTTCGATTATCGGGTGAAGGTTTCTGGTTGCGAGCTTCGCGCCGAAGAGCTCCGGGGGTGCCGCAAAGCCCTGACCGTCTCCGACGCGGCTCTTGATCCACAGCTCATTAATTCGCCGTTTCTGCCAGTCGGTGAATAGGCTGACGCTGTAGGCGCTCGACTGAATGTCGTCGAAGTGCTCCTTCATTTGGTCGAGTGGCAAGTCCTCATACACGTACTGCCGCATGGCGTAGGTAGGCTGAACGTCGAGCGTGATCCGTGTGATCACACCGAGAGCACCGAGCCCGACCAAGGCTCCCTGGAAGACTTCTCCATCGACCTTGCCAGAGAGTTTCACCACGTCGCCATCCGCGGTAACCATTTCGATGGCAGAGACTGCGGTAGCGAGGTTCCCATTCCTCTCGCCCGAGCCATGCGTAGCGGTGCTACAGGCTCCGGCGATCGAAATGTGGGGCAGCGAAGCCAGGTTGTGTAGCGCAAACCCCTTGCTATCAAGGTACGGGCAGAGTTGGCCATACGTGATGCCCGCATCGACCGTCACCGTACTAGCGCTTGCGTCGAGCGCAACCACTTCGTGCATCGGCTTCAGGGAAAGAAGGTTGTGACGGCTGTCCGCAATGGAGTTGAAACAATGGCGCGTGCCAAGCACCTTCACTTTGTCCTGTGTCCTCAGAAGAGATCGGATCTGCTCGACCGATGCGGCCTCGCGAAGGTGGTCCGTACTGTAGGAGAGGTTCCCAGCCCAGTTGGTGAGCTTCGGCTTCGCCGCCCAGGTGGAGAGCGGCCCGATGAAGGGGCTTCCGATGGCAGTTGAGATCAGGTTGAGAAAGGTTCGTTTGTTCACGGTCGCTCAGGATCATATCAGATCGGTTTCGATTGGGTTCGATGCTATCGACGCCCGGTGTCGCTGGCGCAAACAATTTATTTCCTCATCAACTCACCTCCTCAGGCGACCCTTCAACCGATTCTTTTAGTCTGCTCGTTCGGACTCTTCGCGCCGCCCGCAAGCCACGAGCGCAGCTTCGCCATCGTCAGCTCATTCCGCGTCGTTGGCGACTTACCGTCGGTCTGCCGCGTCGCCGGCCCCGGGCGGCCAAAGCGCAAGTGCGCGGGTTGAGAGGGCGAGAGATTCCGCCCGCACTGCACCGGGCGCTGCAACTTGCGGCATGGCAGAAGTTATAGCCAACCCTTGGCGCCGAAAACTCTAACCGTCTTTCTGCCAAAAAGTGCGTTGAAGGCCATCCAGTGCATTCTTTGCCCGACGGCTGACCGCTTACTTACGATCGAAGTGAATCGGCTTGATTGGGACCGGAGCATCCAGGATTCTCACCTCTGCCCGTCCATCGCCAAGCAACTTCATTTCGAATTTCAGGACATCATCGTCGACCTTTATCTCGAACCTCAGCATATCGCCTTCGACTTTCGCATTGAGGATGGGTGAAGGAGGATCTGAATGATCCGTCGACTCCGGCTCTTGAAGGTCCCCGTTCGCATCGGCGTTAATGTTGCAGGCTTCCATTTCTCCGGAGATGTGGTCACCAGCCTTCAGCCTGAGGGTGCAGATCACCTTGTCCTTCCACTTCGCCTCCCAAGTACCGGCGAATTTCTTTTGCGCCTCGGCGTCTTGTGCCAGGAGAGGCACAGAAGTGAGCAGGGGCAGTAGAGCAATCAGCAATAGACGCATGGGCTCCGACAGTAGCAAATCGGCGACCGTTCGCCATATTCACCTGCCTGAAGGGGTTTTTGTGGGGGAACTGTGCGTGCCTATCACATGTGAGGTGGAACAGCCACGAAGCGATGAGGGTTTCCGTGGCCGCATCCGATATGAACTTGCTCATTCGGACTCTTGGCGCCGCCCGCCAGCCACGATTTCAGCTTGGACAAAGTAAGCTCATGCCGCGTGGGGCCCCACCGCACGCGTCAGCCGGGTCGCCGGGCCTGGCAGCATCCCCGTTCAGGCCGTATCGTTTGAACTCCGCCACGTCGAGCGCTGCTGCCTCGTAGAGGAGCTGGCCAGCACATCGGCGGTGCATGTGGACGCCCGGAGCCATTCTTCCAAACGGTCCGTGGCGTTATTGCTTGTCGAAGACTATCATCGCGTGAGTCTTCTTGCCGTCAGGACTGGTACCGGATCGCGAAATTGTATACGTCTTTCCGTCCTGTGAAACGGTGCGCTTGTCCGTATAGACCACCTTGCCACCCTTCTTCCCCGTGGCGTCGATCGTATGCTCGTTGACCCGCTTGAGTGAAAGCTCATCTATCGCTGCAGAACCGGTCACTTTGCTCGGCTTGCCGTCGAGCGTCGCTTCGTAGTCGAACTTGACTGGTTGCCCTTTCTCATCTGTGGTATCAACGAATGCTTTGTAGGTGGTACCGTCGCATTCGAGGCGAACGCCACCGCTTGGCCCGATTCCGCTGCCAGCCAGTTTCGACTTGGCGGCGTTCAGTTTCCAGGTTCCGGCAAACGGATTCCCGGCCGCAAACAAACCCACGGCGAGTATGCAGATGGCGAATGCAGCTTTGCGCAACAACTGAATGGACATTGAAGTCCTCCTTTTCCCCGATCAGAATTATATCTCGGTGCCGCGCACAATGCACTTCATCGGTGGCACGGACGACCGATTTCTACCTCGACTCATCTTCTGAGGCGTTCCATCAACCGATTCTTCTTCACCTGCTCGCTGGGACTTCTTCCGCCGCCGTCCAGCCACGAGAGAACCTTACCAACAGTGATGGTGTGTTCTTCCTCCGGCGCTTTCACACGAATCCCCAACTGTGTCGCTTGACCAAAAGTCATTTCCGCAAAGGCGCCGCGACGGAATGCGGCCATGGCTTCGCGGCTTCGTAGAGACTCTCGGCGGGTTCTCTTATTTCGTTTTTTAACCGGGCTGCGTTGGTGACCATCCATCACTCGGGTTGAGAAAAACGTCAGGCAATTCTCCGACGATTAGGCTGAGGCCGCGGCGAGCAAGATCAGATCAGGGGAATTGGCGGGAGAGGGTCCTTTTTTATAGAACCCGGCAAATGGGTTTCACGCATCCGGCACGCCACTCCAAGAGCGTAACAGAAGTGGCCGGTCCAGCTTATCAAAATAGTTGATGGGCATCATCGCGCCAATCTACCTTCCCATTCGGGCGAGAAAGGAGTATTATGGTCCACTAATATGAAACTGATGCGTGCATCCTTAATGGTGCTACCGGCGTTTTTACTGGTATTGAACTTTAGCAACGCTCAACCGGCTGCCGCGGCGGATGCGGCCAAGCCCGCACTCGAAGAGGGTATCCCAGTTACGGATCCAGTGGTGCTCGCAAAGTGCGGCGGCTGTCACGTGAAGGACTCGCACGGAAATCTGTCGCGGATTTCCTGGGAGCGCGCCACGCCCGAACAGTGGGAAGAAGCCTTGAAGCGAATGATCCGGCTGAATGGCGTGACGCTTACTCCAGCCGAAGCGAAAGCGATTATTAAATATCTCAGCACCTACCATGGATTGGCCCCTGAAGAAGCCAAGCCCGTGATGTATCTGGCAGAGAAGCGCATTCAGGATGAGACCATTATTCCGAACGACACTCTGCGCGGCGCTTGCGCGAACTGCCATCCGCTAGCCCGTCCGCTTTCCTGGCGCCGTTCGGCTGAGGATTGGAAACTGCTCGCGAATTTGCACGTCGCTTTGTATCCGCAAGCCGACGAGGCTTTCCGGTTGGGCATCAATGCAGGTGGTTTCGGCGATCACGAAAAGCCGGGTGATGTTTTGCCGGTGGATGAGGCATTGGCTTATTTAGGCAAAACCGCGCCGCTGCACACCCCCGAGTGGGCCGCCTGGCGGGCCCGTATGCGCGCGCCCAAGTTGGCTGGCCGTTGGCTGGTGAGCGCCAACATCAACGGCCACGGCAAGTATTACGGAGAACTGGAAGTGGAGCCGGGCGGCGCCGACGATGAATTCACTACGCGCGTGAAGCTGGTCTCGGTGAAGGACGGATCCACGCTGGTCCGGTCCGGACACAGCTTGGTTTATGCCGGTTATTCCTGGCGTGGACGCTCGAAGGGAACCAGCCCGGCCGGCTCTGCGCCCGACGATCTTTCTAGCGAGATGCGCGAAGTGATGTGGGTGTCGCCCGATCAATCGCAAGCTGAAGGCCGCTGGTTCTGGGGCCAATATCAGGAATTTGGATTCGATGTCAAGCTGCAACGGGCTTCTTCCGAGCCAACGCTCGTGGGCGTGGATCGATCGGCGCTCAAAACCGGTTCGCGATCCGTACGCATCCGGCTGCTTGGGGACAACCTGCCGGCGCAAGTTGCAGCCGCCGATCTGGATTTAGGTTCGGGCGTCACCGTCCGCCGAATCGTTTCGCACACTCCGAGTGAAGTAGTGGCGGAAGTGGATGTCGCAGCCGACGCCGTGCTGGGCAAGCGCGATATCGCTATCCGGCGCGCCGTGCTGCAGAGCGCCATCGCGGTGTATGATCGCGTCGACTACATTAAAGTTGTGCCCGAATCGGTAGTTGCGAGGCTGGGTAGCCAAACTCATCCGAAGGGTTATCAGCAATTCGAAGCCATCGGCTATCAGCGTGGCGCGGATGGCAAGTTGCACACGGCCGACGATGTGGAACTGGGTCCCGTGGATGTGAACTGGTCCGTGGAAGAGTTTTATTCCGTCTACGGAGACGACGATAAGGATTTCGTGGGCACTCTCAGCCCCACCGGCTTCTTCACGCCGGCATCCGACGGACCGAATCCCAAGCGCAAATTCTCACGCAACAATTACGGAGACATTTGGGTGCTGGCTACTTCCAAGACCGACAAAGGCGCCGATGGCAAGCCGTTGGTGGGAAAATCGTACCTGGTGGTTACGGTTCCGCTGTACATGAACTGGGACCAGCCGGAAGTTGGCGGCCAATGACAGCTACCACATCGGAAGCTCCGGTCTATCGGCTCGGCGAGTTTCATTCGTTTGAAGGTGCCGGCCAGCATTTTCTTTATCTGGTTCCGGCGGGTGCCATTTTTCACGTGGATGAAGCTGTGAGAGCGCTGATTGATTGTCTTTCTGCGGCCGCGTTGCCTGCCGATCAATTGATGGATGGTCTGATCGCGCGCGGCTTAGAGCCGGATGACGCGAAGGAGCTGGTGACGGAAATGGCGCTCGCCAACGTAATCGCGAGCGGAAGAAATGTACCGGAGCCGGTCCAAAGCCCACCCGCCGATTTCCCGCTCCAAACGTTGGTGCTGAATCTCACCAACCAGTGCAACTTGTCGTGCCAATACTGCTACGAGTTCGGCGCGGATAAAGTGGCCACGCCCGAAGGCAAGCCGAAATTCATGGACTTCGAAACCGCGAAGGCTTCTGTGGACTTTCTGCTGCAGCAATCGGCCGGCCGCAAATCGATTCACGTGACCTTTTTCGGCGGCGAAACGCTGATGAATTTTCCTTTGCTCAAGCAGGTGGTCACCTACGCGAATCAGCAGGCAGCCGATAACGGACGCCATATCGATTTCAGCCTTACTACCAACGCCACGCTGCTGACTCCGGCCATCATTGAGTTTCTATCGGCGAACCGTATCGGCGTAACCGTCAGCATGGACGGCACCAAGGAAATGCACGACAAGCTGCGCGTCTTCGCGAATGGCCGCGGCAGTTACGATATCATCGCGCCTAAGGTGCGCGAGCTGATTCAAAATCATCGTACCCGGCCCATTGCCGCGCGCGTGACCTTGACATCCGGAGTCACCGATGTAGTCAAGATTTTCCGGCACCTGAAGCAGGACCTTGGATTCCACGAAGTAGGCTTTGCCCCCGTCACTACATCGCCGAATCAGCTCTATGCCATCAACCAGCGCGGCATGGACGGCGTATTGGAACAGTTTCACGTTCTGGCCAACGAGTATCTGGAATTCGCGCTGCGCGGCGAAGCGCACGGATTTTCGAACGTCAGCGACACCCTCGCCGAGCTCTGTCAGGGTGTGAACAAATCGCATCCCTGCGGCGCGGGGCTGGGCCTTTTAGGAGTCGGGCCCTCCGGCGATATCGCGCCCTGCCACCGTTTCGTCGATTCGGACGTGCACGCGCTCGGACATATTTCAACCGGCATCGATCGCGAGAAGCAGGCCGATTTTCTGAAGCGCGGCCACATCGATTCCAAATACGATTGCCACACCTGCTGGGCGCGCCCACTTTGCGCCGGCGGCTGCCATCACGAGGCATTCGTCCGTTACGGAGACACCGGCCATCCCAACCTCCACTATTGCGATTGGATCCGGGACTGGACCAACACGTGCCTCGAAATCTACGGCGCTATCGCCGCCAGAAATCCAGGCTTTCTCGAACAGTTCGCCGAAAGGAAAGCATCCTCATGAGACACATGCGCCCTTTGAATAAGAAAGCGGCACGTATCGACAACTACGTAGTTTCGCGCAAGGATGACGATGTAGTCGCGCTGCAAAGCCCGCCTGCGCCGCAGCGTCCCCACGTCCCCATGGCATGCTCGCTGATGTTCACGCCGGGTTGGGAAGTGGACGCCGCCGGCGGCACCGCGGGACTTTGCCAACCCGTGGAGCGCGATATTTACGACTGCTTTGTAAGTTGTTACTGGCCGGCGCAAGTGCCGGATCATCTCAATAATTCGCCCGACTGGACCAGCAAATGCGCGTCGGCCACCAAGGACTGGCGGAATCTGGATCTGGTTTTCCCATAGTCCGTATGATCAAAAAACTATTGCTATTACTCGCCGCCGGCTCATTTCTTGCGAGTGCGGGCATGCTCTATCTGCCTGTCTACCCCGCCGCCGTTTGGGTGTTTGATGAATCTAAGGGCGAGGTTGTGGATCGCATTCCGCTCGTCACTGGCACGCCCATGTCCATCCGTCTTTCGCCGGATCACAAGCGGATCTACGTCTCCACCATCGATCACAATGGCATCGAGGTAATCGACGTCGCCACCCACAAGGTCATCAATCACTTCGTTCTCAATACTCCCACCAAGCAGTTTCGCTTCTGGAACGGCAGTCCCGATCCGCAGGGCAAGCTGTTCTATACGGTCAGCAAGGAGATTGAGAAATTCTCGGACCACTACGAAGTCGGGAAGCCAAAATATACGGTGATCGATCTCGAGCAGCAGAAGATCATCAAGACGGCGGAACTGGGTAAGGACGAACTAAGCGACAACGACATCGATTTCGGACGCGCGGCGCTTGAGGTTTCGCCCGACGGGAAACTCTTGTACCAGTTTGGCGAGCACATCACTATTCTGCAGGCCGACGACTTCAAAATTGTCGACAAGATCGAACTGGCGAAGCCGAATTTCCCCGGCATGGAGCACGTTCACTTCGGCGGAGATCTGGATCTGATCAACCAACCCGGGGAACACTTTGCCATCTTCAATTCGGAAGATCCCATCGTGCACAACAAGGTTTTCGGCCTGGGCCGATTCGATCTGACCACACGGCAGATGGACTTCAGTGCAATTGGCCCTGCGCCGCCTGGAATCGCAGGTCTGGAGGTGACGCCCGACAAGAAACACGCCTACACAGTTGTGGAGAATGGCAAGCACGGGAACAAACGCTGCGAGTTTTGGGCATTCGATTTGGCCACCGATAAAATCACGCAGACGGCGGAAGTTCCCTGTCGTACGCGCTTCACCCTCGGTATTTCCACTGACGGAAAGAAGCTGTACATCTACGGCGCCGGGTTTGATATTGAAGTGTACGATGCGGCGACATTGAAATACGAAAAAACCTGGAATCTGAACGTGGATGTGACGTACGCGGGAATCGTGGTTACGCCGTAGCGAATCAGTTGGCAGGCGAAAGCGCCAGGACCCACGGGAGTCTGAACCATTGTTTGTCAAAGTGGGGCAGGCGCTTTCGCCTGCCAATTGCGTGGCACACATACTCATCCGAGGCGACAGCGCCGCCGCCTATCGTTGCGCCTACTGGCTGCAAAGCTGATTCGAAGCCAAAATTCTCCGAGATTTCCATTGACAGTATGTTGCTAGTTGGTTACACTAACTCTACTTTTCTTTTCACCCAAGTCGGTTCTTATTCTTTGTTGAATGACAGCGGTGTCGATCGCCACAGCGATTTCGAGCCTTTTTTTGCACGCGCAATAAAACAATTCGCAAGGAGGGACCGTTATGTCTTTTTACTCTCGCAACGAGGGTCGCATCACTCCATTTGTGTTCAGCGTGATGGTGACGGTTTTCGGTGCACTCTCGCTGAACCCCGTAGCTCTCGCGCAGTCGACCTTCGGTACTGTCCTCGGCACGGTAAAGGATCCCTCCGGCAGCGTCATTCCCAAGGCCAAGGTTCAGCTCCTGAACACTGGAACCAATGCCCTCCGTGAAACGGCAACAAGCGCCAGCGGGGGTTACCAGTTCAACAATATCGACGTCGGAAACTACAAGCTTCAGGTGGAGGCCCCGGGTTTCCAAAAGACCGAATTTCAACCATTCGATTTGAGCGCCCGCGAGACCAAGCACATCGACTTGGACATGAACGTAGCTACGCAAGCCACAACCGTGACGGTCGAAGCCGTCGCCACCATCCAGACGGAAGTTTCGAATGTTGCTGAGACCAAAGGCTCGCTGGAATTGACCGACCTCCCGGTAGCGATCTATACCCGCGCTCAGGGGTCCACCAGCGCCTTCTCAACATTAACGGCTCAGCCAGGAGTGCAAACCGATGCCAATAACAACATCATCGTTGCCGGCGCTTTGCCCTCTCAACAATCTCTCACCATAGACGGCATCAGCTCCATCGGTCCTGGCACTGAGTCAGCGCTTGCCGAACTGTTCCCCTCCTTCAATGCGATCGAAGAAATCAAGATTAGCGAAACGCTGAATCCGGCCGAGTACGGCGGCGTAGCCGATATCACTACCGTGTCCAAGTCCGGCACGAACAATTTCCACGGCGGCCTGTTCGAGAACGTTCAGAATACGGATTTCAATGCGGCTGACACCTTCAGCCACGAGGTGGCTCCCGTAAAAATGAACAATTTCGGCGCGTTCATAGGTGGCCCGGTAATCATTCCGCACTTGTACAACGGACGCAACCGAACCTTCTTTTTCGGCAGCGGAGAGATCCTGCGACTGCCCAAGTCGCAGAACGTCATTTTGAGTACCCCCACGCAAGCGATGCGGAATGGCGATCTTTCCGCATATTCCGATCCATTGACGGGTTATCCCGGAAACATCATCCCCGCGAGCCAATTGAATACGTTCTCCCAGAAATACCTGGATCTGTTTTATCCTCTGCCAAACTATGGGCCGCCCGGCGCGTTCGTCAATAACTATCTGGCGACCTATGAAACCCCCATCAACAGCGCTCAATTCGATGTGCGGCTGGACCAGATGATCAGCCCGAAGCACATGGTGTATGTTCGCGCCACCTATAAGAATCGCCGCGTGACAAATTTCCCGAAGGACGTTAACGGAAATCCGGGTTCACCATTTCCAGGCGGCACATCTCGGCCGGAGATCTACAACTCTTTCGTGGCAGCATACAACTGGGTCATCTCTCCGTCGGTCGTGAACGAACTACGTGGCGGTTGGAGCACCAGTCGACGGGGCTATGGCAGCGCTCTGACCAACCAGGACTCCGCGAACCTTCTAGGGCTGAGCAATCTGCCCGGCCCGGTGCCTCCCGGCTATGGCTTTCCAGCCGTGACTCTGGCTGGTTATCTCGGGACTTATCCGCTCGATACCCGCGACATAATCCCTTACGAATATACGTACCAAGCGCTGGACACGATCACCTGGACCAAGGCGAAACACACCATGAAGTTTGGAGGAGATTGGCGGTATCTGGGAGCCTATTTCACGGAAGTGTTTAGCGATTTCCAACTGGGGACCTACAGTTTCAATGGCGCGGCCCCCGCGGTCCAAAATCTTCTCGGTACCGGCGCTGCTGTTCCCATGGCTCAGTTCCTGTTGGGTTATCCCGACTCCACCACGATTGCTTCCGTTCTCAACCCGTCCACGGACGCCTATTCGCACCATTTGGCCTTTTTCGGGCAGGATGACTGGAAAGTCTCGTCCTCACTCACCATCAACTATGGCCTGCGCTGGGAGTATCACCCGGCTTTCCGGGACAAGTTACATGACTTGTTCAATTGGTATCCCAACTACACCAGCACGGTAAATGGCCAGACGCTGCACGGCGCCGTGATCGTTGCCGATCAGGCTTCGTTCAAGAACCTCAATCCTCAGTTCGTAGAGGCACTTGATAACACACCGGTGATTCTTGCTTCATCGGTCGGGGTGTCCTCCGGCTTACGCGATTCCTCAAAACGCGATTTCGCGCCGCGCATCGGATTCGCCTGGCGGGTAGGTGGTAATAACAAGACGGTTATTCGAGGCGGGTATGGAAGATTTATCGAGACCCTACTCACTGCTAGCGCGATCAACGGATGGTCGGTCGGCTCGAGCGACGTCGCGACTTTCACGAATAGCAACACCACCGGAAAGCCGCAGTTCCAGCTCCCGTATTCGTATCCATCGAACATCGCGGTGCCCGGGTCGTATTACTTCGACCTGGCATCGATTATCCATTTCAAGGATCCGATAGTCGAAGAATGGAACCTGACGGTGGAACGCGATCTCGGGAAGGGAGTTGGAATGCGTGCTTCCTACGATGGTAACCACTCCTACAACGTTCCGACTCTGATCAACTACAACCAAGTTCATCCGAATACCCTCGGGTTCACCGATCCATCCATTCAGGCGCAGATTCCCTTTCCACAGTTGTTGTACACGCAAACTGCCAGCAGCCAAGGTTACGGAAACTACGACGCCGGCACGGTTTCTGTACATAAGCGCAGCAGCAGCCTTCAATTCGAGGGTAGCTATACGTACACACGCAACCTCTCGAACCTGGCAGGCAACGGAACCTACGGGGGAACAGCTTTTCCAAACGAATTTGGCAACCAGCTCAGCGATCCCTATCATCCTGGCATAGACTACGGCAACACGGCGTTTTCCCGCCGGAACCGTTTCCTGGCCACGTTCTTGTACGAACTGCCTTTCGGCAAGGGCAAGATGTTTTTGAACAATTTGAATCCGGTGCTCAGTCGATTCGTCGGCGGGTTCGTTTTAAGCGGGATAGCGCTCTTCCAGAGTGGGCCGTTCTTAACGGTATCCACATTCAACGACCCCTCCGGCACTGGTTATAATCTCCTGTTCACCGGGCGGTCGGACACGGTTCCGGGCGTCAGTCCTTATCAAGGGCAGTCCATCCAGCAATGGATCAATCCAGCCGCCTTTGTCGATCCGCCAAACAACATCGGGCGGTTCGGAGACTCGCAGAACGGCGCAGTCCAAGGTCCGGCTACCAAAGCTGTTTCGCTTTCGCTGCTGAAACGATTCACGATCACGGAATCCACGCGGCTTGAAATCGGCGCGCAAGTCGCTAATGTGTTCAATCATCCGAACTACGCTCCCCCCGGCAACTTGAACACATCAGTGCCCGCGGGCTTCGGGCAAATCACAGCGTTGCAATCCGCTGAAGGAGCTGGGCCGCGACAGATCCAGCTGACCGGACGCTTCACGTTCTAGACACCCGAGCGCTCCTTTCAAGCAGCGGCCGCAAGAACTCGCGGCTGGCGTTATCATCGTGGATTGAGCCTCTCAAGCGGGATGCTGATCAGTTTTGCCGCGATCATTAGCGCGGCCGTTCTCGCGGCCCAGGCGCCCGATCGCGAGGGGATCGTCCGTAATAATTACGAGGCCGGCGATTCGGCGCTGCGGCGCGGTCAATTGGCGGAAGCCGAGCAGAACTTCCTGAAGATCACCGCGATAAAGCCCCAGGACCTGCGGGCGCATGTAAATCTGGGCGTTATCTACATGCGGCAGAAGAAGTGGAAGCGCGCGCTCGAAGAGCTGCGAACGGCTGAGAAGATAGCACCGCAGATTCCTGGAATTCGCTTCGACATTGCTCTGGTTTATTACCGGCAGCGCGATTATCACCAAGCCATCGCTCCCTTCGAGTCCGTGCTTCGCGATCAGCCGGATTGGCCCCAGGCACAGCATCTCCTCGGCATTTGCTACCTGTCGGAAGAACGCTTCGCGGATGCGGCTGCCACGCTCGAACCGTTGTGGACTTCGCTGAACAACGATGAGAGTTATCTATACGTGCTGATTGTAGCTGCCGGTAATACCGGCCGGCATGATCTCGAAGAGCGCGCCCTGGATCGCCTCCTTGAAGTCGGCCACAATTCGGCTGCCCTGCATCTGCTGGTTGGCAAGGTCTTTCTGAGTCGCGGTCAAGACGAACGGACCCTCGCCGAACTCGAGAAAGCCGCCGCCAGCGATCCGAACCTGCCCATGCTGCACTATACCCTCGGCATCATCTACAAACGCAGGCACGACTACGAAAACGCCAAGCAGGAGTTCCTCAAGGACGTCGCGGTGGAACCGGACGTGGCTAACAACTACGATGAACTGGGTAGCATCTGTCTCAGTCTCAATGAATACGAGGACGCCCAGCGATATTTCGAGAAAGCGCTGCAGGGCGATTCCCGGCTGCCGGCTGCGTGGTACGGCCTGGCCAAGATTCACCGCGCCGCGAAGCGCTACCCGGAAGCGCTGAAGGCAATCGATTCGGCCCTTGCGCTCGCTCCGAAAAGCGCGAGCGTCCATTACTTGCGCGCCCAGATCCTGGCGCAGTTGGGCCGTGAAGGGGAGGCTCAAACGGAGTTCGCCGCTGTACGGCGCCTTCACAAGGAAACCACCGACAAGTTGGAGCAGCAGATCATGGGTAGCATATACCGAGACCCGCAACTCGCCGCGGAAAAGCAGTAGCCGGCCTCAGCTAAATGCTACCTGCCGCGCTGCCATCTCGAGCGTGTCTCCGAGGGAACGCTCGAATCTCTCGAACATCAGATCGATCTCGCTCTCATTGATAATCAGCGGCGGGCAGAACGCAATTGTGTCACCGAGCGCCCGAATGATCACCCCGTGATGATGCGCGCGCTTGGCCAGAAACTCGCCTACTTTATGCGCGGGATCGAACGGAGCTTTGCTGGTTTTGTCGGCTACCAGTTCGATAGCGCCGATCAATCCAATCCCGCGAACCTCGCCGGCTAATGGATGATCCTTGAACCTTGCCAGGCCGGCCTGCATGCGCGGCGCCATCTTGCGTACGTGCGTAAGCAGGTCCCGTTCTTCGTAGATCTTGAGCGTTTCTAGAGCCACCGCCGAAGTCACCGGATGCCCGCTATACGTGAACCCGTGGCTGAAGACTCCAATTTTTTCCGACTGCCGGCTGAGCGCGCCGTAAATTTCCTCTGAGACCATCACGGCGCCAATCGGCAGATAGCCCGACGACAGGGCCTTCGCGCAGGTAATCATATCGGGCTTCAAGCCATAGGTCTCCGTGCCCCACATATTGCCCGTGCGTCCGAATCCGCAGATCACTTCATCGGCGATCAGCAGAACGTCATATTTCGTTAGCACGGCCTGGATCTTCTCAAAATACGTCGCGGGAGGAAGCAGAACACCGCCGGCGCCCAGGATGGGTTCCACTATCATGGCCGCCACCGTCTCGGGACCTTCGTTCAAGATGCGCGTTTCCAAGGAACTGGCCATGCGCGTCGCGAACGCCTCCTCGCTCTCGCCCGGTTGAGCTAAGCGATACCAATGTGGGCATTCCACATGCAGAATATTAGCGATCGGCAAGTCGAAATCGCGGTGGTTGTTCGCTAATCCCGTGAGGCTCGCGCTGGCTACTGTGACACCGTGATACGCCTTGGTACGGCTGATGATCTTCTTCTTCGCCGGCCGTCCCAAGGCGTTGTTGTAATACCAAACCAGTTTGACCACGGTGTCGTTGGCTTCCGAACCCGAGTTCACGAAGAATACTTTCGACATCGGAACGGGCGCGACGCTGAGCAGCTTTTCAGCTAGTTCGATGCCGATATCATGCGCTTTGTGGGCGAAGGTGTGATAGTAGGGCAGCTTGAGCATCTGCCGGTACGCGGCTTCCGCCAGACGCCGTTCGGAAAAGCCCAGGCTGACGCACCACAGCCCCGAGAGCGCTTCGAGATAGGTCTTGCCATTCTCGTCGCGGACGAAAACGCCGTCGCCCTCGGTGATCACAAGCGGTCCCTCGGTTTCGTGCCGCTTCAGATTCGTGTAAGGGTGTATCGATGTCGCAATATCCCGGCTGGCCGAGCTCTTCAGTGCGGATTCCATATGAGAAGCATGATAGCCTGTCGTGATGGCACACCGTTGGATTGCTCTCTGCCTGCTCGGAGTCACAGCCGGCGTGCGCGCGGCTCCGAACGATTTTCAATTGCAGAAGATCGGCGACGGTGTATGGGCCGCCATTGTCAATGATGCAGGGAAGGCCGGCGGCAACGCGGGATTCGTAATCGGCGAAGACGGCGTAGTGGTGATCGATACCTTTCAAGATCCGGCGCCGGCGGCGGATCTGCTGACAGCTGTGCGAAGAATCACAAACCTGCCGATACGCTTCGTAGTCAACACGCATTACCATCTGGACCACGTAAACGGCAACGACGTATTTGCAGCCGCGGGCGCGGCCGTCATCGCTCATAGGAACGCACGGGGCTGGATACGCACCGAAAATATCAAGATGATCGACCCTCCGGTGACACCTGAAAAGAAGGCCCGCGTCCAATCCATCGCGCTGCCTAACATCGTCTATGACAGCAGCGTCGATCTTTACCTGGGATCGCGTCGCGTGAACGTTCGATACTATCCCGGTCACACCGGTGGCGACTCCGTAGTTTCCGTGCCGGACGCGCACGTAGTGTTCTGCGGCGATCTGCTCTGGAAGGATCATATTCCGAATCTGATTGACGCCTCCACTCCGGACTGGATCAAAACGCTGGACGCGATGCAAACTGACTACGGAGCGTCCACTTGGGTTCCCGGACATGGCGGCGTCGCGAACGCAGCGGACATCGCGACATTCAGGAAATACATCGTGGATCTGCGCGCCACCGTACGCGATCAGCAGTCGAAAGGGAAATCCGGCGAAGCCCTGGTGCAGACCATTCTGCCCAGCCTCAAGTCACAATACGGAAAGTGGGGATTCTTCGATGATTTGGCAGCCGCCAACATTTCCGACACCGCACAGGAACTGGCAGGCACCAAAAAGTTACCCGTACCAATTCGCTAAGCAACCGTGGCGCAGACTCTCAGTCTGCAGCGCCGGCACTCTTGCCGGCGGATGGTAGGTCGAGACGAGTCTCGACCCGGCAGGCAGGAGTGCCTGCGCCACACGGGTCAATCGCCGTCCGGCTTAGCTCCGGGAAGCCGCGTTCTCAGAAAAGCGGATTCCAAATACCCGATGGTTCATGGTTTCTCCGGACGTCTTTTTTGATCTTGGTTGAACGCCTGCCACGACAGGTCGATAATATACGCATGAATCGCATCGGCCTCTTCGCGGCTCATCTTCCGCTGCACAATCGGATACCCGGGCGGCGTGCCGAAGCCGGGCATCCCGTATTTGCGATGGCTTCCCGCCAGAACAATCTCGTACCATTGCCGATGCGATTCCGCGGGCATATAGCGCAAATCGGGAATCGCGCCGTCTTCGGTCCAGGCACCGCTTCCATCCGCGTGAGGCGCGTGGCAGTCAAAACAAATGTGCTTCGAATAAAGAGCCTCGCCGGCTTTGATCACTTCCTTGCTGAAGGTCTGATCGGGAGGCCTCGGCACCGGCGGAACTCTGGCTGTGACCGCGGGGAAAGGCGTGGCCGCGCCCAATTTAAACGCCAGCAGCCGCGCGGGCCCGCGCTTGGCTAATGGAGTTGCCATCGAGCTTCCGGTAGCGAACAATCTCGACGCTGATCCCCAACCCACCGGAACCAAAATGTACTGCTCGCCTTTCACCGTGAACGTCACCGGCACAGAATGAATGGCCGAACCCGTACTGATAGACCAGACTTTTCTTCCGCCGTCGGCGGTGTACGCCGCAAATTCCCCAGTCCCCTCGCCCTGAAAAACCAAATTTCCGGCAGTGGAAAGAACGCCGCTGTTAGTGGCGATGGGCTGTTCTATCACCCAACGCGCGGATTCACTCACCGGGTCCCACGCCACCAACTTCCCTTCTTCGGGAAATTCATTGGGAGCCAGCGTGTGCGTCTTGACATCGTGGATTGGAATATAAACCAGACTCGTGAGAGGGCTGAAACTCATGGGCCACCAGTTGTGCCCGCCGCTCAGCGGCAGGTGTCCATTAGCCGGCACTGCGATTTCCGCCGGCCGTCCATGCATAACGTCAGCGGCATTTGTCCAACTCACTTTAGCAATCGGCTTCCCTGCCCAGATGCTGCCGTCGCGCGCGCCCAGCACATAGAAGAACCCGTTCTTCGGCGCCGTCATCACCACATGACGCTTCTCGCCGCCGATCACGATATCGGCTAGCAGAATGTGCATGTTCTCGTTGTGGAAGTTCCGCGTACTGGTCTGGAAATGCCAGCGGTATTCTCCAGTGTCCGCATCCACCGCAACGATGCATCCGGCAAAAAGCCGGTCGCCATCCACTTTCATTTCTGCCTTGTCGCCGAACAGCACCTCGGGCGTAGCGCCGGCCGTTCCGAAAATCAAAAATCCAGTGACCGGATCATATGTGATCGGGTCCCAAACATCGCCGCCGCCCACCTCCCACCATTTGTCGCCGGACCAGGTCTTCGCGGCCATCTCGAGTATTTTCGATTCGAATCCCTTGGATGGATCTCCGGGAACTGTCCAGAACCGCCAGGCCTGCTTGCCTGTTTCCGCATCGAATGCAACCACCGATCCGCGGACGCCGATATCGGACCCGTTATAGCCGATGAACACCTTGCCCTTGGCGGCATGTGGCGCTCCCGTGATTCCGGTTTGGCTTCCGTCGCACACCGGCGACTCCCAGGCTTTTTCTCCGGATGCAGCATCAATAGCCACCAGACGGCAATCGCCGGTGCCAACGTACACCTTGCCCGCCCAAACCGCCAGGCCGCGATTCGAGCGCGCCGACCACGAATTCCGCATGCGATCCAAACGCACCTTTGGATCGAATCGCCACAGCACTTTTCCCGAAGCTGCATCCACGGCGTAAACGCGCGATTGCGGCAGGCTCACATAGATCACGCCATCCACCACAATCGGCTCTGTCGCGAGTCCCATGGGGCTCTCGATATCGGTGGCCCAAGCTAGCCCCAGCTTTCCGATATTTTGGTCCGTCACTTGTTTCAGCGGGCTGAAGTGCTGCTCATTGAAATCGCGGCCGCCCACCAGCCAGTTGGTCCCGGTGGACGCCTCCGCCATCACTCTCGCCTCAGTAACGTCGCCGCGCTTCGGCAGCGTGTCCGCACTTGCCAAAATCGATATACCTATCAATATCCGTAGTTTTTTCATGCTCACCTACTGAACGGTAACCGGCGAGCCAGCCGCTTTGTGCACAATGCGCCCGCGCAACAGCGTCATCTCGCATTTCAGGTTTCGAATCTCATCGGGTGGCATTGTGTAGAGATCCCGATCCCATACCGCAATGTCGGCATCCTTGTTTACTTCGATGGAGCCAGCCTTGTCTTCGAGAAACAACTGCCTCGCCGCCCACGCGGTGTAGGAGCGCAGCGCGACGTGAACATCCACGGATTCCGCCGTCCCGAACGGCTGCGCCCCATATACACCTTTCAGCGTCTTGCGTTCGATGGACGCCCAAATGCCATAGCGTGCAGGATACGGCGTCACCGGATAGTCCGATCCCCCGCCCCACAAAATCCCTCTGGCGAGAAAAGTCTTCAGTGGTATTAAGCGCTGCGCCCGATCAGGACCAAGATTGCCGGCGTAATTGTCCCCAATCCACCACGTGAACGGGGCTTGCAGCTCCGGATATCCCGCATCGTACTCTTTCTGCAAACGAGCCATGGTATCGATAGCGTGATCGGTCGGCGTGTTGCAATGAATGATTCCGTGACGCAGCCCCTTCGCCGGTTTTTCCTGCAACACCTGGGCATAAGTATCCACCACCCAATCGATGGCGCGATCGCCAATAGCGTGCGTGCTCACGTGAACGCCCGCGGCGTGAATCATGCGAACCATCTCGCGGTACACATCGGGATTTGTATTCGGATAACCCGAGTTGCCCGTATCTTTACCAGTGGAGTTTTTATTCCAGTCCTGGTACATCCACGCCGTTCGGCCGCCGCCGCTGCCATCCATGAATATCTTTACGCCGCCTGAGAGCAGCAGCCCATCGAACGATGAGGGAGGCTTCGGCTGCGCCGCGATATGTTTTAGGGCCTCGCGCGCGGACTGGACGGTTGTGCCGCCCAACCACAACGCGAAAATCCGAACGGTCAACTTGTTCTCGGCCAGCAATTCGCGGTACAGATCCCAATCGGCCGGAACAATTCCCGGATTCTTGACGGCAGTCATGCCTTCTTTGTTGAAGTCCGCCATGATTCTCAGCAGTCCATTGCGCTCTTGCTCATGCGTGTACGGAGGGATGAGATGCCGAACCAGCTCCTGAGCGGATTCTTTGAACACGCCGGTGGGTTGGCCGATGGAGTCGCGATCGATGGTTCCCGCAGGCGGGTCCTTCGTCTCCCGCGTGATGCCCGCCAGCTTCATCGCGGCGCTATTCGCGGCGCCGTAGTGTCCCGTTGTGTGCTCCAGCCACACTGGATTGTCGGGCGCCACCTTATCCAGGTCGGAAGCATAAATGTAGCGGCGCTCCGCAAATTTTCCCTCGTCCCAGCCGCTGCCCCGCACCCACTGGCCGGGCTTCAGCGTCGCGACTTTCGCCTCCACGCGCTGCAGTACGTCTGCAATCTTTTGAACGGATGGGTCACTCACCTCCACGTCATAGAGCACCGCCGCCTCTTGGAAATGGCAGTGCGAATCGATGAGCCCGGGAGTCGCAGTCCGCCCATGTAAATCGATCACCTGCGCGTTCTTCGCCGCCATTTTCTTAACAGCGTCGTTCGACCCAACCGCGATAATCTTGCCGCCCGCGATCGCCACTGCTTCAACAATTGAGTCCTTCGCGTCCACCGTCAGGACCTTGCCGTTGATCAGGATGACATCGGCGTTCTGGGCCCGTAGCAACACTCCAGTTCCGGCGAGCAAAAGCGGGAGAAGACAGCGCATTTGGTTTCTGATCGTACCTGGGAACGGTACGAAAGTCAAAGCGCTCCACTAGCGAGTCACAAACTTTGGGCGGTTCGTATCCACACATCAGGAGCGGCGTGCGTTCTACATTCAGCTCCTGGTTGGTTCCGCCAAGTCTGGCTAACTTTGAGTCATCTGGCTGATTTGAATTTGCGGCTCGATATCCGTGTAATTCGGAATGTCTCCCATGAACTCAGACCCATGCGCGCCCATCGCCTTTTGGAACTCCTCCACCGTATTGAAGTACAGTCTACCGACGCAGGCGAAGGGTGCCGGCGACCCTGGCGCTCCACCGGCCAAGCCCCTGTCGATCTCATAGCGGAGCATGCCAAAGCTTTTACACTTGCCCATGACCAAAGGCATGTGGGTACGGGCATAGTAGTCATGATCGAACTTCTTGCCGGAGGCGTTAGGGTAGGAAACTGAGATGCAGACCATATATCGAGGGTAGCAATCATCGAATCGCGGGGTGAAGTGACAATGAGCAACCGTGGGCTGCCGTGGTCAGCCTCTTAGAACTGAGCTTTGTCTATCACCATCCAATGCGATAGACTTGAGCAAGTTTTCTAATGCTTGACGACTTCTTCCGTTGGCTGGTCAACAGTCCGTGGTCCCACGCCATGAGCAGTGCCGAATGGGTCTTCCCTGCCGTGCAGAGCCTGCATTTCATCGGCTTTGCGATGTCTATCGGAACCATCGCGATCGTAGATTTTCGGCTGCTTGGCTTCGGGAAAGGGCATGCCGGAACGGCGGAACTTGCCGCCGGGCTCGCGCCATGGACGCTGGCCGGCATCGCCGTCATGCTGACCACGGGCCCGCTCATGTTTTCCACGGACGCAGTTGGATACCCCAACAATCCTGCGTTTCAATTCAAAATGGCGTGTCTCGCGTTGGCGTTGCTGTTCCACTTTACGCTCCACCGCCGGGCAGTCCGCCCGGATGCCCCACCATTGTTAGCCAAATTCGCTGCTGCGACGTCTCTGCTGCTTTGGTCCGCAGTGGTCGCGGGCGGCCGCATGATTGCGTTCATCTAAGACACGGCCATGACGATTCACTCCCTGCTCGATTGGATTCAGAGTACCAACCTCAGCGTCGCCATCCGCGAGGGCGGGCTGCCGTATCCGGTAATCGGAGGGCTGCACCTGTTGTCCATTGCCCTTTTCGGCGGCATGCTTCTGGTTACAGATCTGCGATTGCTCGGTTGGGTTCTTAAGAGTCGCACCGTTTCCGACATCTGGTATCAGGCACTGCCGTGGAAGCGTCTCGGGCTCCTCGTCATAGTCGTCACGGGCCTACTGCTGATGTGGTCGGAGCCCATACGGTTGTATCGAAGCCCGTCTTTCTGGATCAAAATGGTGCTGCTTGCTCTGGTGGGAGTGCATGCGCTGGTATTTCGCCGGAGCGTTTACGAGCACCCCGAAAAGCTGGATGCAGGTATAACGCCGCAGGCAAGACTCGCGGCGGCCATCTCCCTCGTCCTTTGGGCTGGAATCGTCGTGGCTGGCCGGATGATCGCCTTCGATGCTTCCTTCGATGAGTAAGGATCACCACGCGCCGCCACGATCTCGTTAGCGACCTAATTTGAAACTGCGCCGCGACCCACGCTTCCTGCCCGGCGGGCGGCACAGTTTTGAGGTACCGGACGTGGACGCCGGAAACAAATTAGTCCAGTTTGAAGGCTGGAGATGTTCAGCGACGCTGGCAGTAACAGGCAGGTGGCCGATCTCGTGCGCCATGACGTGGCCGAGGATCTCGGGCAGCCGCGCAACGCCCGTTTCTTCAAGCCTCTCGGCGATTTCCATCGAGACTGTCACAAAGTCTCCGGTGGATTAGCCTATCGCCTTTGCAGGCAACCGTTTTGGGAAAAGCCGGAATCGCGGCACTAACCGCAAAGCAGGTGCCATCGGATTGGCCGCCGGGCACTCGATCGGATGAACCTGATTTACGGCAGGTCGCCAGGCAATGTCAACCACCGAGCGGGGGAAAATGCGGCTGGTTTCGTGCCCTGCCTGAACTGCACGGCGAGCGCTTTGCCACTCCGGCGATTTGCCGATAGGCGCATCACATTTGTATTCGCGGGATGCTTTCTGGTTTCGGCTGGTGACGGACTGCCCATGCACCTCGCGCGGCAGGCCCGCAGCGATTCCGCGGACGGACGGATCGCCAACCGGGCTATGATGTGTCGATGACCAAGCTGCTTGCCACCGCCGGCGTGGCGCTCCTGGCCGCTCTGGCCACCGCGCAGACCGAGCCGTCCACCCAACAGATCTCCAGTCGCCTGACGCCGAATGCTTTGAAGGCGGATATTTCGTTCCTGGCCTCCGATGTGCTCCAAGGAAGAGGAACGCCTTCGCCCGGTCTCGACATCGCTGCCGAATACATTGCCGCGCAGTTCCGTCGCGCGGGTCTCGAACCGGCAGGCGACGACGGCTATTATCAAACCGCCCTCTACAACAGCGTTACCCCCAACCTCGACGGACTGGAACTCACGCTCGAAACGGCCGGCGTCACTGTCCAAGCGCGGAAGGAATCCATGTTCCCCCAGCAGCCCGTCGCGATCGATCTCACCCGCTCCCCGATGCTGAAAGTGACAGGAAGCGACACGACGGCCATCGACGCCCTCACCCCCGAACAAGTACGCGGCAAGGTGCTGGTCCTCGATTTTTCGGAAGGTTCAAATCCTTCTCCGAGCATGCGCCAGGTTCCCGCGGTCACCGCCCGCTTGCAGCCGGCGCTGGTGGTGCTGTTGCGCAAAACCGGCCTGCCGCCAACTACCACGGCGCGCTTGCGCGAGATGACACTGGCGCCTCCCACACCCGTGCTCCTGGTCTGGGACGACACCATACGCGCCGCATTCGCCAAGACGGACGTCACGATTTCCGTCCACATTGCGCCGCCCACGGTGGTCCCCTTGAAACTGCGCAACGTGGTGGGCGTGCAGCGCGGCTCCGACCCCAAGCTGCGCGATACTTACGTGCTGGTGACCGCGCATTACGACCATCTAGGGGTGCGCGGGACCGGCGATGGCGACCACATTTACAATGGTGCCAACGACGACGGTAGTGGCACTGCCTCCGTGATTGAGATTGCCAACGCGCTGGCCGCCCAACCCGTGCGGCCCAAGCGTTCCATTGTCTTCTTGACTTTCTTCGGCGAAGAACTCGGCCTGGTGGGCTCGCGCTACTATGCCGCACATCCGATTTTCCCGCTGGCCCAGACAGTAGCCGATCTTAACCTGGAACAACTGGGCCGCACAGACGTGGATGGCGGTTCGAGCGTCGGTCTGGTGAACGTGACGGGCTATGACTTCTCCACTCTCACCGACGCGATTCGCGAGGCCGGCGAAGCGACCGGCTTGCGGGTGGTGAAGAACGAGCAACTTAACGTGCGGTACTTCGCGCAGAGCGACAATCAGCCGCTGGCCGACGCGGGCGTTCCCGCTCACACGCTGTCGGTGGGCTACGTGTTCCCCGATTACCACAAGCCCGGTGACGAATGGCAGAAGTTGGATTACGACAACCTCGCCAAGGTGGACGTTACCGTGGCTCTGGCCGTCTTTCGGGTGGCCAACAGCCTCAATACGCCGGAATGGAAGAAGGATATCCCTAACACCGAGCGCTACATCAAGGCGCGGCTGGATTCATTCCACAAATAGACCGGCTGCCCGGCGTTCTACACCCTGCATATCAGGGCCTGGAAAAACAACCCAACGGCGCTGACCGCGCGGGTTCCTGTCTGGAAGCCAATCGGAAACAGACGCGCAGTTGCCGCTACCGATATTGCTAAACAAACATGCGCCAGTTACTGGAAAGCGCAGAAATGGCTGCCGATGTTCATGGTTGAAGGTTTCAAAAGAGCTTCGCCGGCGAGCCATCGCGGCGACGATTCAGCTCTCAGATCATCGCGGAGCGTCATCCGGTATCGGCATATTTCGGAAGATCTTCCAGACGCCCCCGGGCTGCCGCTGCCATACCGTGAGATACCGGTGCGCCACCTTCTGCCCGTTTGCAAAGCTGATTTCCGACCGGCCCCATTCATAGATGAAGTCGCCTTGTTGAACCGAGCCCAGACTAGTCGCAGAAGCGGAAATCGCGCGGCCGAGCTTGGCGATTCGGGCCCGCATGTAGTCTTCAATCGCCGCGCGGCCCTGCATGCATTCTCCGGTCGCCGCGCAGTCCAGTGCGTTCTCCGCATAGGTCGCTGCGATCGGGGCGGCTCTGCCTTCTTGCATGCCCGTCACCCAAGCCTGATTTCCAGCATCGATGTCTTTTCTGGCTGCCGGGTCGATGTCTCCTGTCTGAGCCGCTCCAATCGCCGAGAGAAGAGCGCCCAATATGAAAAGACCAGCCGAGCTGATCCTGCCTTTGTTCATGAATCGATCTCCCTGCAACGAGCATCGTACAGCGCCGGCGTCTCTGGCAAGTTCGCCGCGCGGATCTAGCCACCCGTCGCCACTTCCCAAATACCAGCCGGGTGGGAGCAGTTGCGAGAACCGGACCCAAACGTGGCCCGCTTGTAGCAATCACCGGCAGCCCCTCCCTCAGCCGTAAGCACACTCAAGCCTCCGCCGGTCAGCCGCTTCGTTCACGCCCCCATTTCGCAACCCTGTTGGTCGCTTGGTAATTTACTCGATGCCGTTTTCGAGGGCCTTAACCTCTACCGGACAGAAGCTTAACCGGACGCATATGAGGAAGATTCTGGTGTAGCGCTATTCGTCGCTGCCGCCAGTGCGCTGTCCGAATTAGCGTTGTCGCAGACCTTCAATCCTGCTTCAATGCGGCATCACTGGATCCGCTGAACCCATTGAGGCCTCCGCCGATGAGACTCGGCAGTGCGCGCCGAGGTTACTTGCAAACTCGACACTTTGCCATACCAATCTGGAGAGTATTGTGGCAGGGGAGTTCGTAGATCTTCGGCCGCATGGAGTGTGCAAATTGGGCGTGCAATGATTTAACCAGATCCTAGTAGCCTTCCAGCACCACGTCACGATTCGACGCGAGGCGATCAACGTCGACCCACAAAAACTATTAAGTTCCGGACCAACGCAAAGCACACGATGCCGTCTGCCGCAGAGTCGCAGCCACCATCCTCGATGCCAGATTACGCCGAAACTTAGAGTGACGTTTCTTTCAGCTTTTGGAAAACCCACAGCCCCACGATCGCCGCGAGCAGAAGTCCTGACAGCCCGCCTAAGCCGATCAGATAGGGGCGAATCTGGTTCAAGCGGGTTAGGATCAGGCGTTGCTCCTGTTCCATTTTGGCCTCTGCCGCGCTGAGGATCAGGGTGTCTTCCTCTTTCATTCCAACTAGAGACCGATAGATCAGTAAACCGACGAACGCCATGGTGACGGCCGCCCAGAAAACGAACAAAATTTCGAGCGCTGACAAACCTGACATACGACATCCTCCTAAGAAGACACCCTATTGAATGACGGATTGCGACCGGTGTCAAGGGGGGATTGTGAAGCGAGTTTTGAGTAAACTGCGATCAAACCAGGTCGGACGCGCCACTGACAAACCTATCTCTTCTTATTCTTATTCGCGACGGGCATCCGGAACGCAGCGCTCAGAAACGTCCACGCGGCCATTGGCGATCACCGGCGACGGCATTGCCATCAGTCCGGTAAACACTACGATTCACTGAGGTACGGGGACGCGGCGAGCCTATATTCTGCGTGTTCGATCTAATCTCGCTGGATAGCCAGGACTTGCGGGGCCGCCCGTTGCTAGAACCTGTTAGTCCCATTTTTTGGGCGTGCCCCAGCCAAACGACTCTTTGGATGCGCCGACCCCGACTGGGGAATTTCAAGCTTTTCGTTAAAACGGCCGATTACCAAGGTATGGCGGAGCGAACTGCGCTCCAGTCCGTAAGAGCATACGTGTCCAAGCTGATCAGGATGGTCCTATCCGCGGCGTTGACCCTAGCCTCTGGCTCGGGGCCGGGCTTAGCGGCAGCAGCACGGGATCTTCCGGTTCTCACAAGTGCAGCTCAGATTCGCAAGCTGACGCCAGCCCAGTCCAGCCTGAAGTATCCCGTGGTACTGCGCGGCGCCGTAACGTTTTATGCTCCTGACTTCGGCCTTACCTTCGTTCAGGATGCCACGGCGGGGATCTTCCTCAATGTGCGGGGCGACGCTCCCAACGCGCATCCTGGAGACCTTGTAGAGGTCCACGGAGTTAGCGGCCCAGGAGAGTTCGCGCCCGTGATTGACAACCCGCAGATCCGGGTCGTGGGCAGAACCTCACTGCCTTTCGCCGCTATGTCCTCGGTGGAAGAGCTGCTCACGGGAGAAAAGGATAGTCAATGGGTGTCGGTCAGGGGCATCGTCCACTCAGCGGAATTCCAAAACGTCGCGTCCACCGATGGCCACAGGCGTTCGGGGGTTCTTCTGCTGGGAGTGGCATCCGGCCGCAACAAATTTCAAGTGTGGGTGGCGGGTTTTGCGCCTGGACCTCATAGCATATCCATAGTTGACGCCGCCATTTCGGTGCGGGGGGCTTGTGCTGCGATCTTCAATGAAAAGCGGCAACTAATCGGTATTCAAGTCATGGTACCGGGTTTGGACCAGGTGCACATCGAACAACCCGCGCCAGCGGACAGCTATGCGCTCCCGATTTCGCCCACGAGGAGCTTATTGCAGTTCAGCCCAGAACGGCAATCGGGACACAGGATCCGGATAAGGGGTGTCGTTACGCTGGTAAAGCCTGGAAAATACGTCTTCGTTCAGGACGAATCCGGGGGTGTCGTCGTGGACATTAGTCAGACCACGCCGGTCGCAACTGGGGATTTTGTCGATGCCATCGGATTCGCTGAGATCGGCGTGTACGCTCCTATTCTCAGCGGCGGTGAATTTCGAAAGATCGGCACCCACATGCTGCCCACGCCTGTCGACCTGACACGTGCCAAAAGCCTTAGCGGCGATCAGGATGCCGAATTGGTCAAGATCCGGGGACAGCTAATCGACCAGTCCACCCAAGGCGATGTGATTGTCCAAACAATGCAAATGGGCAGCTCTACATTCACTGCGCGGCTGCCAAGGGCGGACGCCGCTAGCATCGGCTCCATCCCAATTGGCAGCCGGATTGAGTTGACCGGTGTTTGGTCGATTGAGACCGATGAGTACCGGAATCCGACAGCGTTTCGAGTGTTGCTTCGGTCGGCCCGAGACATTATCGTACTGCAGCGGCCATCTTGGTGGACAGGCAGCCGAATCGCGTGGCTATTGACGATCCTGGCGGCCCTCATCGTCTCGAGTACACTCTGGGTTGTCGCGTTACGCAAGCGGGTCGATGAGCAAACCGAGACAATCCGTACCACGTTGGAGTCAACAGCTGACGGCATTGTGGTGGCCAATTCCGCCGGCAGGATCTTGACTTGCAACCGCAAATTCGCGGAGATGTGGCATCTACCCGAATCGGTACTGAAGTCGCATGTCGACCATGCCGTGCTCAGTTTCGTGTTACCCCAATTGAAGGAGCCTGACGCATTTGTGGCCAAGATTCGTCAGATACACGTCGGCGAGGAGACGCCGCAAGATGACATCGTCGAATTCAAGGATGGACGGCTGTTCGAGCAGCACTCCGAGTGCCTGTACGTAAACCGCAGGAATGTGGGCATTGTGTTGGGATTTCGGGACATCACCGAGCGAAAACACGCCGAGCAGGAACTGCACAAAGCCAAATGGGCCGCGGAGGACGCGAGCCGGGCCAAGAGTGAGTTCCTGGCCAATATGAGTCACGAGATACGTACGCCAATGAATGGCGTCATCGGGATGACGGAACTCGCGCTGGCCACGGAACTCGATTCCGAGAAGCGAGAATACATGGAAAACGTCAGAAGCTCGGCTCAGGCATTACTTACCGTTATTAACGACATCCTGGATTTTTCCAAGATCGAAGCTGGGAGACTGGTTTTGGATCCTGTCCCGTTCCCATTTCGCGATGTGCTGGAGCACGCGATACGAAGCATTGCAGTGGCGGCTAAAGAGAAAGGGTTGGACCTGACGAGCGAGGTGACGGAAGAAGTGCCAGACGTGCTGGTGGGAGACCCCGGACGCGTGCGTCAGGTCGTTCTAAACCTGGTGGGAAATGCCATTAAGTTCACACAGCATGGCGAGGTAGCCGTCCGCGTGGGCCTGGAACATGGGCGGGACAGCACTGTGTTGCTGCACTTTTCGGTTCGGGACACCGGAATCGGCATTCCGGCGGAGAAACTGGACCTTATCTTCGATATGTTTTCGCAAGCCGATGGATCGACGACGCGCCGCCACGGTGGCACTGGCTTAGGATTGTCGATCTCCAGGCGGTTAGTTGCACTGATGAGCGGGCGCATTTGGGTGGACAGCGAGTTGGGGAAGGGTTCCATTTTCCATTTCACCGCCGAATTCGGGCGGGAAACGGAACCTGCGTGGTCGCGCGAACCCGCAGCTCCTTCCCAGCGTCGGTCGAAAGTGCTCCGAGCCGACGACGGCTACCAGGCGAACCCACGGATTGGGGATGCGAGCGGGAGTAAGACGGAACCCGTCCCCAGTCTGCAAGTTCCCCTGTGCCAGCCCGTCCGCCCGCTAGATATCCTTCTCGCGGAAGACAATAGCGTCAATCAACTTGTAGCGAGACGCCTCTTAGAGAAACAAGGACACTCCGTTACGCTGGTCGCGGACGGCCGGGGAGCAGTCGAAGCATTCGAGAACGCCACGTTTGATCTCATTCTAATGGACGTGCAGATGCCGGAGTTGGACGGGTATGAAACCACAGCGGCAATCCGCGCCCGTGAGGATGGACGCTCCCGAACACCTATCCTCGCATTAACCGCGCATGCGATGTCCGGCGACCGCGAACGTTGTCTGCAGGCTGGGATGGATGGGTTTATCTCCAAGCCAATCCAGTTATCCGAGCTTGTGGACGCGATAGCGGATGTGTGCGGCAAGGCTACTCGAACAAAGCCGGTTTCATTTGACAAAGTGACCGCGGATCTTCATCCAGGACCCCAGACGTAACTTGAAACGCACGCGAACTGCTCTGCTTTTGCGCCCAGCTCAAGGCCGCCGGACTGCAGGATGGAGCCCCCGGAAACACTAAGAAACGCGGCCCCGCTTTCTCAGTTTTCTCCAGTTGACAATCCGCATTTTTTGACAGGGGTGTAAGCTTGGCGCCGACCCCAAGCCTTTGGCGTAGATCATTCTAGAACGTGGCCGCTCATTCCACGGAAAAACTGGCCAAGGCGGGCTTGGGCCAAGCCGCTGCGTTTCTGCTGGATAGTCAGATTGGAACGAAACGACGGGATCAGGAGTAATAGGCGCATGGGCAACTCCTTCCAAGACGGGCCGATCGCGCATAATTGCAAACATTCTGGAATGGCGCGCTGGGGAAAAATTATCACGCCTCGTGGAATAGTTGGGCCTTCGTTTTCACTTATGCTGCATGGAAGTCGCAGCACAAGCGTTGGTGGCGGCAGAAGTCTGGCAATTGTCACCCGGAGGCCTGGTTAAAAATTCTCCGTGGCCGATCATCTGTTTCGCGGCACTCCTATGTGAGCAACCCGCAGATGTTGATACTGCCTCAACATGTACAACCACTCCCGACGCGATTTCCTGTACCGGCATACTCGGCACGCCGGAAGATTTTTTCGAGGAAGAGTTCGTGGTCACCGGCGGAACCGATATTGATATCCAGACCTTTGGCTTCGGTGGAGGCACGAACGCTGCCGGAAATTCGATCCCGCCCGGCGGATTTGACTCTCTGATCGCGCTGTTCTCCGGCTCCCCCAAGACGATCCTGACGGATTTCAGCGAATCCCCATTGCCAGCGATCCTTCCACTACGCAGTTCTTCCCAGGTTGTGGGCCGGCGGGATCCGTGGCTATTGGAGGCACTCCATTCTGCGGGGACAATCGTTACACGGTGGGTTTGATGCCGGGGACCTACATTCTCTTGCTTTCCGATACGGACTACGTGCCGTTCGCGGTGAATCCAGGGCCACCCGCAGCGTCTCTGATCTCCGACGGGTTCGCCGATCTCACTGGCGGGGCCTTTCAAACCTGCACCAGCAGTGGGGGCTGCCGGACCGGCAGCGGAAATTTCGCGGTAGATATTCACGCCCTTCAAGGAAAGATCTCGCCGATTCCCGAGCCGGCCAGTTTGGCGCTGCCAGGGCTTGGTCAGGCTGTGCTTGTTTACAAGAATGAGAGGGCCCACGGAGAATGCGAACTAAGGGAAAATTATTTACCGAGGCAGGCAGTAGCTCAAGGAAATAGTCACCGAATCATCTAAAAAGGAGATCCACCCAATGACGCTGTTACGCAAGCTGTTTGCCCCGCTGGCAAGTGTTGCCCTTGCGGCGGGAATACTCACCCTCGTCGCGCCGCGCGCCGCGCGTGCCGTCGCCGCGGTGTTTGTCCAGGTCACTAATACTGTGACTGCACCGGCCGTCACGCAAAACGTTCCCAACCTCGCCTCGCAAATCGTGACGCTGAATGCCCAGGTGGACGCCAGCTCGTTCACTAAAGTTTTCCTCTTCTATCAAGTGCTGCCGCAAGGCGGTACTTCGGGTACCTCTTATGTAACGCCGGGAGGCCAGAGTCTGGTAATAACGAGCATCGAGTTTGCTCCAACCGCTGGGAGTGGTGATGTTACCCTGGTGTTGCTGGATGGGTTCACCGTCAATACATACGAGCAGTGGAACGTATCGGCAGGCTCGATAACCGACCTTCAGTACCCCACCGGAATTGTCCTTGGCCCTGGCGTCGCCCCCATTGTTGTGCCCCAGCATGGTTCAACCACCGGCGCATTCAATGTGTACCTTCATGGCTACCTCACCGCCAACTGAAGCCCACTTTGGTCGCATGGACTTCTCCGAACGGCCGGTTCTTGGCGGCCCCGCTACACGGCGGTTCGATCTGGATCTGGCACACGGAGCAAGGATTGCGCGTCAACACGTTCAGCGTGTCCATGAACGGGTCGCCGACTGTGCAATTCGCCTGGCCCGATCCAAAGAGCGATCTGGTCTGGCGCGCGCGCGACGGCAAGATCACGCGTTCCATCGGTCAACCCGGCCTGCGGTGGCAGGTGACACTCGCTCCTGATGAGTCCGCCGCGGCCATCCACGGACGCGGTCCGAGCGGCGTGGGAGGTATTGAACTGTGGCGCTTTGGAGCGTCTTCGGCAGTCGACCTGACACCGGGCGGCGCGCATGTTCTGGACGCCGTCTGGTCGCCGAACTCGCGCAGTATTGCGTACCAGATCTACGGAAGTGAAAGACCGTACTGATGGTGCGCCGTCTCGATCGACCCGAAACGAGGGTGCTGCTCGACGACGGATACTCCAATTACCCGGATGATTGGTCGCCGGATGGAAAATGGATACTGTGCCGCCGTACCGCCAATATCGTTTTCAGGATCGCACCCGGCGGCAAAAGCCCATTCATCCAGCATCCGTTTTGCTGTCCCCGCCACCGATCTGGTCGCGAACCGCATCGCGCAGAGTCGAGCGCATCAGCGGCTTGGACATCACGGAATCCGCGCCGAACATCTTGGCGGTACGCAATTGGTAGCCCGCCTCGCTTTCTGCTATAGCAATTATCCTGAGACCAGGATATACTGCCCGAATCGACAGAATAGTCTCCAACCCATCTTGCTCCGGCATCACGATATCTGTGATCATTAGATCCACTTCGCCCGCCTTCAGAACTGCCTCCGCCTCTATTCCGTGCGCCGCTTCCACTACGTGATAACCCGCGTCCCTGAGCTGATTACCCGTAAGCGCTCGCGCGGCAAAATCGCCCGAGACCAGCAGAACAACCAGCTCGGACCGGTCGCGGCGTTTTCTTTCCACCACTGACGGCGCCGTTGCCGACGCTCGCGGCAACAAGACGTCAACCGCCGCGCCCGTTCCGGAAGTTCCCTTCACTGCCACCGCACCTGGAATGCGCTGGATAATATTCCGGACCACTGATCCTATTTCCAAGCGCCCACTGGTGACTGAAAGCTCTACTTGCACATATTCGCCGGGCGTCAAATTCAATTCGCGGGCGCTGCCGGGGTTCAACTCCACATTCCCCGTCGTGATAAGCAGCTCGCCTCCGCCCGGCATCCCGTCACAGGCGTCTGAGGCCAGGTTTGCAAAAAGCCAGTCGATTTGTTTCGGATCGCCTTTGATGCGCGACAGGTTCGGATCCAGTCGGGTTCCGACGACGAACTTGTCACCGACGATGGGCCGTATGCGCGCGGCGATCCCGGCCAGAATAGAATTCAGGTCCACAAGAGTACACATCTTTTGAGTCAGACGGCGCACACGGCCTTCTTCCGGTATCGTGCACCTCATTTCAGACTGCAGGATCGCCGAGGGAAACAAAAGGGAGCTAACTGCTAGCTAACCTGCCCAAAAGCCGGCAACGCATTGGGCATGTTAAGCTTAACCAAACGCAGGCACAAGGAAAATAACGCGATGGCAGGCAGTAAGCCGGCAGCGAGCCTCGAGGATAGTGGGCATTCCGCGCAACCTTCGCCTGCACAGATTCGGACCCAGCTTGATCGAATTCTGACGTCCGCGCTTTTTGTCCGCTCTGAGCGTCTGTGCCGGTTCTTGCGTTTCACCGTGGAGCTTACCCTTTCCGGCGAAACCGATCGAATTAAGGAATATACGCTGGGGCGCGATGTTTTTGACCGCAATAAGAACTACGATCCTCGGGCCGACTCCATTGTACGCGTGGAGGCCCGCCGGCTGCGGAAAAAACTAAGCGAGTATTACCGGGAAGTTGGTTCCACCGATCCGGTCTCCATCGAATTCCCTCAGGGCAGCTATGTCCCCGTCTTCCAGCCGAGGCGCCCCGCCGTTCCGCGTCTGACCACCCCAACGCCTCTCCCGGAACAGCGGCCACTGAATCCGCGCACGGTCGCGGTGCTCCCCTTCCTCAACCTTAGCCCTGACCCGGATCAGGACTTTTTCTGCGATGGTATTGCCGAGGAAATCCTGAACACGCTGACCGCCGTTCCGCAGTTGAACGTAGTGGCGCGTACCTCCGTGTTTCGCTTCAAGGGCAGCCACGACGTTCGCGAGATCGGCCGCCAATTGCATGCCGGCACGGTCATCGAAGGCAGCGTGCGCAAGGCGGAAAACCGCCTGCGGATTTCGGCCCAGGTGATTGACGCCGCCAAGGGGGTCCTACTGTGGTCGGACACATTCGATCGGGAGCTCACCGATGTCTTCGCGGTGCAGGATGAAATCGCGCAGGCGATTGCGAATTCTCTGCATGTCACCCTGGCGGCGCATGCGCATAGCGTGCCATCGGGCCGTCCCAAGCCCGCGCTCGAAGCCTACACGCTGCTTCTGAAGGGCCGTCATTTCTGGAATCAGATATCGCAAACTGGATTGCCCGCGGCTCTCCAGAAATTTACGCTCGCCATTTCGCTTTATCCCGATTATGCCCCTCCCCACGCCGCCCTCGCCGAAGCTTATTTGAAAATTGGTTTTTGGGGAGTGATGCCGCCGCATGAGGGCATTTCCCGGGCTCGACAGGCGGCGCTCAAAGCCGTCCGGCTGGACCCAACGCTGGCCGATGCTTACGCTCTGCTGGGCGCCATCGCTTGCTGCTACGACTGGCAGTGGGAAGAAGGCGCCCGGTTATTGCGCACTGCCCGGCAGCTGCAGCCCAGCAACATACATGCCCTCGCTTACAGCGCTCTGCAACACATTTTTCGCGGTGAGTTCGACCAGGCCAGGCTGGTGGTCGAAAAATCTTCAGAGCTCGATCCGGTCTCGCCTTGGAGTTTCCGCAACCAAAGCTGGTTCTATTATTACCAGCGGCAATACGGTTCGGCCGCGGATTCCATGCAGAGCGCGCTCGCTCTCGATCCGCACTTTCGGGAAGGGCAGTTCCTGCTGGCCTATGCGTATCTCCGCGAGTCCCGCTACACGGAAGCGATCTCGCAATTGCTCGAACTCCCGGCCGGACCTTACGAGGCCACCAAGTGGGGCGCTTTGGGCGAAGCTTATGCCTGCTCGGGAAACACGGCCGGGGCGAAGGATGCGTTGAGTAAGATCGACGCGTTGGCCCTAAACGAATACGTTTCCCCCATCTGCCGCGCCGGCATCTATGCCGGCCTCGGCGATTGGGACCGCGTCTTCGATCAGTTGGAGCAAGCTTATCTGGAACACACTCCCTGGCTCGCCGCGCTCAAAGTTGACCCACGCTACGATCCCATGCGTTCGGACCCCCGCATGACCTCCCTTTTGAAGCGAATAAACCTGGCCTGACTAATCTCTCGGTAAAAAACAAATCCACGATGCCATGGCAGACGCTGGACCGCTTGATTCCACGGCGTCGTGACCATGCATTACTCCAGCCAGGAAAAACAGAGTACCGGCCGTAGTCGGCGCGCAAGGACAACATGTTCTCTTCACACTCGCGAGACCGCCATTCAATCGCTTCCACAGTGGCCATGCTTAGAGGAGTCTGCTTGCTCACACTGGCGATCGTTGCGCCATGCGAGCTGATCGGCAGCGGTGAAGAGGCTGTCCGGATAAGCTCGTCTCTTGCGGGATCATCATCGCCAGCGCCGTTGTCGCCCAGTTTGTCGCAGCGGCCGAAATCCACTGATCGTGCCCATCCGGAAAATCGCTCTCGAAGTGCACACCCGGATATGTCTGGTTTCTTCTACCCGCGCCGCTCGCCGCTGAGCACTATGTCCGTCCGCAGTTGGAATGTGAGCGGGGTTTCTACTCTCAGCGACACGTTTTTCCGGCCCGTGAAGAATGCCGCTACTGTTCCGGCGCCCGCGCCTGCGCCAGCTCCAATAAGCGCTCCCGCGCCACCCCCTGCAACCGCGCCAAGAGTCGCGCCCAATGCCGATCCGCCACCCATCAGGATCCAATTGCGCTTTCGATGGCGTCCACTTACCCGAGTTCTAGAGGCCGTCACAACCCGGTATTCTACGCCGTTCAAGCGAAAGGAGTCTAGCTCAACGCCGAGCACCGCGCGGCCTTTAAACCGACCCGAGGCTTTGGCCTCCGTAACGTGCCCTTCAAAAGTAGTACCGTGCGGAATGGCCAGATTTCCATTCACTCGGATGGGAGAAATGAGCGTAGCTTCGAAACGGTCACCCGCCCGGTTGCGCTTAGTATCGATAGTCTGTTCCAGGCGAACGCGAACGAGTGTACCAGCAGGAATAGCAATCGGGGGCGAGGGCACCGGAACTGGGGCCGGCTGAAATGCAGACGGTTTACGTGGTGGGTCCGGGGCCGGTTGTGTAGGCCCATTCGACGTCGCTGGATTGGTTGTCTGGGGCGCAGGTAGATGCGACATCGCAACCGGGGACGTTGGTGGTGAATTGACAGGGGTGGCCGCTGGCGCTGGGCTGAAGGCCTGCCCTATCTGGTGTCCCGCTTGATCCAGGACCGGCGCAATGGTGCTTTGCGACTGAGTGGCGGACTGCGGCTTGGACTCATGCTTGCAAGCCGCGAGTATGCCGGCTAGCCCAATTATCAGAAGAAGTTTGCGCATAAGGCTTGATCCTCCCTGAGATTCTCAAGAGCTTTGAGCAACCTTGGCGCCGACGGTTACTTCGACGCGGGCTGGCATCGCAGATTGCTCACCTAAGCACCGCTGTTCATCGGGTTGGGGATGGTCACGCATACCATTTCGGGGTCTTAGAAAGCCACGTTGCTTCGCCGGCAAAACTTACTACTCGTATGACCCTCCACGGATCGGTGTGTCTTCAGAAATGGACTCTTGTCACCGTTAAACTTGGAAGGTTTCAGTTCGCCGAGCATCGTCGAAACGGATGATGGACCCCACAGAAGCAGCGATCCACAAGCCAGATCGACCTCCGCTCCGATACCGCACGGTGAACCCGGAGAACATCGGAGGATAACGTCAGTTGTCCATCATATTCCTCGAGCTGATTGGATGTACACTGGCTGTTAACCAAGAGGACAGAATAGGAATCCTGGATTCCATTAAGGCGCCACAAATGTCGCGAAGTTTGGCGACGTTAGGGGACAGATGACCATGAGAATAGCGAAGTGGCGGGCCATCTCAATACTGCCGATATTATTTGCGGCGGCCGCGGATGCCCAGATGCCGCCTAACTGGACCGAGCAATCCCCGCAAACCAGCCCGCCTGTGAGAACCGCATTTGCAATGGCGTACGATTCCGGCCACGGTAAGGTTGTTTTGTTTGGAGGAGCTGGTTCTACCATGGTGGATCTCAATCTCGGTGATACGTGGGTGTGGGACGGCTCCACGTGGACTCAAGAATCGCCCATGACCAGTCCGCCGGCCGAAAACTCTCACGCCATGGCCTACGATTCTCTGCATGGCCAAGTGGTCCTGTTCGGCCGCGATGGCCTTTGGCTGTGGGATGGTTCCAACTGGACCCAGCCATCCCCGAAAACCAGTCCTGGTCCACGCTTTGGTTGCGCTATGGCGTACGATTCCAAGCGCATGCAAGTAGTCTTGTTTGGAGGACAAGACGAAATCACCAATCAATACTTGGGCGATACCTGGGTGTGGGACGGCTTTAACTGGTCCCAGATATCCCCGGCCAACAGCCCGCGCCCGCGCGCCCAACATACGCTGGCCTATGATTCAGCCAACCAGCAAGTGGTGTTGTTTGGCGGCACGGGAAACTTCCAAAATCACGTAGCTGCCAACGACACCTGGACTTGGGATGGCTCCAACTGGACCGAACAATTTCCCACAAGCATCCCACCCTTGCGATACGCTCACGCGATGGTATACGATTCGGCCCAAAGCCACTCTGTCATGTTCGGTGGATTTGACGAGCAGCTGAATTCGTATGACGACACCTGGGTCTGGGATGGCTCCAATTGGACGGAGGAATTGCCGCAAACCAGCCCGCCCTCCCGCGCCTATCATTCCATGGCATACGATTCCGCGCATGGCTTGGCGGTTTTGTTCGGTGGAGAGAACTTTTTGGGCGGACCGAACTCAATGTCCCAGCAGTATTTCTCCGACACCTGGACGTGGGGCGTGCCGGTGGTGGTGCCGCCGCCGGAGCCGACGATCAATGCCGTGGTCGATGGCGCCAGCTTCGCTGGTGGCGGGGTCGCTCCTGGCGAGATCGCAACTATCTTCGGAACCGATCTGACTTCCAGCTCGGGCATCAACCTGACGTCGGGGCTGCCGCTTCCCACAGCTTTTCAGAAAGTCGCGGTGATGGTGAACGGCGCACCCGCACCGTTGTTCGCAGTGGACAATGTGAACGGACAGCAGCAGATCAACTTTCAAGTTCCTTTTGAGGTGTCCAGGACCACCGTTAACATCGCGGTGGTCAACAATACGTCAACTGGTCCAACGGCCGCGGTTCCGGTATTGGCGGCGCATCCCGGCATCTTCAACTACACGGCCGGCGGCTTGGTGTTCGGAGCGATCCTGCATGCCAATTTCCAATTGGTGGACACTGCCGATCCGGCAGTTGCGGGCGAGACGGTGCTGATCTACTGCACCGGTCTGGGCGCGGTTTCGTTACCACCGGCGGATGGTGCGGCAGGCAATGGCCAAGCTACTAGGGCTCAGCCGATCGTTACAATTGGTGGAACAAACGCAGCGGTCAGCTTCAGCGGTCTGGCGCCGGATTTCGTGGGTCTATACCAGGTGAACGCTCAAATTCCGGCCGGGCTTACTTCCGGCAATCAATCAGTGACGATTGCCATGGGAAGCTCTTCCAGCAACTCGGTCCTGCTGCCGGTTCATTGAGCGGCCAATCCGTTTAGCCGGTTCGATTCAAATCGCGCCGGGGAACTGTTGGATGGAGAGCCTTGTCGTCGATGAGTCGCAGCGCTTCCTGTGGGAATATTCGGATCCCCGGTGGCTTTGCGCCACTTTCCGGCCATTGTTTAGTTTGCGCCCTCCCTCACACCGCGAGGGTCCGCTTCCACTGTCACCGGCTGGGTGTAGGTCTCGCCGTCCACGGTTAGGCGCAGCGTGTATTGGCCGGGCCGTAGCCCCGCACCGCCGCGTTCACCTGGAGCTCCGCCCCCACCACCAGTAGGATTCGCCTCCGCGGACGTGGACGTACAGGCATCCTTGACCGGGGGCCCACTGCTGGCCCGTCCTCCGAAACCAAATCCGCGCCCAACCGTTCCGCCTAGAGCAACCCGATGCATTCCGGCAGCGGCCGAAGGCGGCTCGGCCCGCTGTTCCCAGATTGCCTGAACGTTCAAAGTTTCGGTATCCACCCGACGCACAGGCGTATCGCTGGCGACGCAAGCCCGCACTGATCCCGACCCGTCCAGAAGCTCGATCTTCAGTGGTTGGGCGGCCGGCGTCTTGAGCCAGTAGTAGGCGAGTACGCCGGAGGGCGGATTTTGTAATTGCGGTTCCTCATGCGGCAGCGGCGTGCCGTTCATGCTGCCGGCCCGGATCGCGTACGTTTCCCCGGGTTGGAACAGGTAGGCTCGCGCGGATACAATCTGAGTTCCTTGCGCGGTAATTTGCCGCAACGCACTCATTTGGTCCATCACCCAGAAGCCGCGGCCATACGTAGCAACATCCAAATCGTCTCCGTGGACCACGATGTCACGCACCGATGTTACCGGCATGCCGTTCTGCAAGGGCTGCCATTGCTCGCCGTCGTTGAAGGAAACGTAGACGCGCAGCTCGGTGGCGGCGTAAAGCAGCCCCTTGGCTTTGGGATCCTCTTTTACTGAGTTGACGAAGGCGCCTTCAGGGATGCCGGCTACCACGTTCTGCCAAGTCTTACCTCCGTCGTGTGTGCGATAGATGTACGGTTTGTCATCGGCGATGCGATGGCGATCGACCGACGCATAGGCGGTGTTCACGTCAAAATGGCCGGCTTCCATCTGAGAGACCTTGCTCCAGGCGGTCATCAGAGGTGGCGTCACGTCCTGCCAGGTTTTCCCGTCGTCGCGAGTGACATAAATCAAACCATCGTCAGTTCCAACCCAGACTGTGGTTGCCTGTAACGGCGAAGGTGCGATGGTATAAACCACGCCGAAGCGGTCGGTCATGGGCTGATCAATGTCCTTGGCAGTGACGGGATCGAGAGTCGGGGGAACAACCGGGTGCAGCCGCGCGAGGTCGGGACTGATCTTCTCCCAAGTCCGGCCGCGATCCCTTGAGCGCATGACAAATTGATTGGAGTAATAGAGCGCTTCATCAGCCTGAGAGAAAACCTGAGGCAGCGTCCACGTCCTGCGGTTAGGATCGTTGGGATCGGGTGGAGGCAACTGTCCGCCCAGCGGTACCGCGATATTCAATTTTTGATCGCAACGCCCCGCGCCGCCGCCGTACAAGATATTGCCGTCCTTCGGATCGGGGACGACGGTATTACTCTCGCCGGCCAGACAGGTGGGCTCCCAGTTGCGAAACGAGAGCACCCCTTCGCTCGACCAGGTGCTGACGCCAACGCCGCCGCTATCCTGCTGCGCTCCGTACAGCCAATAAGGGAAACGGTTGTCGGCAGCGACGTGATAAATCTGCGCCGTGGGCTGGTTATACCAAGTGCTCCAGCTCTTGCCGCCGTCGATGCTGACGACGGTTCCCTGATCGCTGCTGAGAACCATGCGATTGCCGTCCTTGGGATTGATCCAGAGCTGGTGATAGTCGTCGCCGCCCGGCGCTCCTTTGATCGGAACAAACGTCTTGCCGCCGTCGGTGGTCATGTAGGTGGCGGTATTAATCACGTAAGCTCGG
>DASYNU010000301.1:0-7066 GCA_036008345.1 Bryobacteraceae bacterium | reverse complement strand
CTCCATGGTCCTCAATCGGTTGGTATTGCACCTAAGCGCTGTGGGTCCTCACCTGTAACTGCTTTGTTACTTCCCTGCCAATCGATTGGACTCTTACGCCATCCCACTGTTTCAGAAGTGTTTCAGAGAAGCTGCTCGCCGGCAGCCTCAAATTAAGCTCAAACAACCGCCGCGTGGACCGATAAGGCTCCTATGGACCGGCGACGGGAGCCTCGCATCCGTGCGTATGAAACTGTCAGCTTGACGGTACTGGGGGATGCCGGGTACACCACACCCGCCAATGCCATCCAGCTCTCAGCCCATGGGATGAGATTGGTAATCGACCGTCCAATCCCGGTCAACGCCGCGGTTAAGATTGTTTGTGACGACTGGCTGGGGCTCGGCGAGGTCTCTTACTGCACCGAGGAACGCGGCCACTACGTGGTCGGCCTGCACCTGGATCAGGTTCTGGTGGGCCTGGGAGAACTGACCGGGCGCAATCGAGATTTGTCCACCGAAGAGTCCCTACCCGCCCTGCATGAAGTGGAGCAACTTTTCTCGTAACTTCGCTGCCGTCTGATTATCCGGCGCTACCACCAGGATGGTGTCATCGCCCGCGAGCGTGCCCACCACTTCCGGCAGTTCCGCGTTATCCAGTGCCACCGCTAGCGCGTTCGCATTCCCGGGCGAGGTATGCAGCACGATCAGATTCTGCGCAACTCTGGCGTCCCGCAGAAACTCGCCTGCTACGGTTGCCAGATCCGGACCGCTTACCGACTGCGTGACCTGGCGGTAACCCTCCGGTGTCTTCAGCAGGCCGAGTTCCCGAATGTCACGCGAGAGAGTCACCTGCGTGGTTTGGATTTGGAAACTTTCGCTCAGTTCGCGCGCCAGGTCTTCCTGAGTAAGGATCCGGTTGGTACGGATCAGTTTCAAGATTTGCCCCTGGCGGAAGGTCTTGTTCATAATTGCCAGTCGCGAAGCCGCGCTTCGGCTTGATCCAGCGCCTGCGAGACGGCTGCAGGCCCGGTGCCGCCAGGAAGTTCGCGCGTTTTCATGCCTTCCGCCGGATTCAGCAGACGCGCCATTTCGGGAGTGAATTCCGGCGCGAAAGCAATCAGAGCCGAGGGCGTCCAATCGGCCGGTTTCTTGCCTTGCTTGACGCTTTCGAGCACCAACTGGCCTACCAATTGATGCGCGCGATGAAAGGGAGTACCGGCGCGCGCCAACCCCTCGGCGAGATCGGTAGCCACCACCCAACTCTCTTCAGCCGCAGCCGCCGGCCGGGAAGGGTTGAGCCGCGCGGATTGAATCACAGCTTCCATCATTTCAAGCGAACCCACCAACTGCGCGGAGGCGTCGAAGAGTGGCTCCTTGTCTTCCTGCAAGTCGCGGTTGTAGGTCATCGGAAGACCCTTGAGGGTGACGAACAAGGACGTCAAATCGCCAAATACGCGCCCGCTTTTTCCGCGGATCAATTCGAGAGAATCCGGATTTTTCTTTTGCGGCATCAAGCTGGATCCGCTGGTAACGCCGTCTCCAAGTTCCAGCCATCCGAACTCATCGCTGGAATAAAGGATCCAATCTTCCCCCAGACGGCTCAAATGCAGCATCGTAACCGAAGTCGCGTAGAGGAAATCGAGCGCGAAATCGCGGTCGGCCGAGACATCCATGCTATTGCCCGTAACGGCCGCAAATCCCAGGTCGCGCGCGATGGCGTCACGATCGAAAGGAAATCCGCTCCCGGCCAGCGCCCCCGATCCAAGCGGCATCACATTCACTCGAGCGCGTGCCTGCAGGAACCGCTCGCGGTCGCGCGCGAACATTTCGAAATAGGCCAACAAATAGTGCGGCCACAGCACCGCCTGGGCACGCCGGAGATGGGTGTAACCGGGTACCAGGGCGTCCGGATATTTGCGAGCCATGGCAAGCAGCGCGCCCATCGTCAACGCCAGCTGGTGCAGGATGGAATCCATCTCATCGCGCAGCCACAGCCGGATATCCAGCGACACTTGCTCATTACGGCTACGTCCGGTGTGGATCTTGTCGGCCAGCGCGCCCACGCGCTCCTTGAGTTTGCGGATGACCAGCGTGTGGACGTCCTCGTCCGATGCTCCGTCAAAGAATCCCGGCTGCTTAGCATCCACGCGGATTTGTTCAAACGCGTCCACAAGCTTGGCAGATTCCTCCGCCGTCACGATCCCAACGTGCTGCAACGCCCGTGCGAAAGCCTGTGATCCACGGCAATCGGCATCGAGTAATCGCTTATCGAAATGGAGCGATCCGGAGAACCGCTCAAAGATCTCCGACGGTCCCGTCTCGAATCTCCCGCCCCAAAGTTTCATGACTTTTTATTTGCGTTTATTTGCGTTTATTCGCGGCCATGGCCCTGACGCGAATCGGCAACCCCACGAGATTGATGAATCCCTGCGCATCTTTCTGATCGTACTCCGCACCCATGGTGAAGCTCGCGATGTTGAGCGAATAGAGAGAATACGGCGACTTGCGGCTGACTGGCTCGATGTTCCCCTTGTAAAGCCGCAGCGTGACTTCGCCCGTGGTGGTCTCACTCGTCGATTCGAAGAAGCTATCCAAAGCCTCGCGCAGCGGCGTGAACCACAGCCCGTTATAGACCATCTCCGCGTAATCCAGCGCCAGTTTCTGTTTGTAATGCAGCGTGTTCCGGTCGAGCGTCAGTGCTTCCAGCTCCCGATGCGCCGCCAGGATCAGCGTGCCTCCGGGCGTCTCATAGCAGCCCCGCGATTTCATCCCGACGAAACGGTTTTCTACCAGATCAATGCGTCCGATGCCATGCTCGCCGCCGATCTTGTTCAAAGTCTCGAGCAGTTTCACTCCCGATCCGCGTTTGCCATTCACCGAAACCGGCCGGCCTTTCTCGAAACCTATGGTCACATCCACCGGTTTGTCAGGCGCGTCCTTGGGACTCCTGGTCAGCATCCAGATTTCATCCGGCGCGGCATTGGCCGGGTCCTCCAGTGCCCCGCCCTCGTGCGAGATGTGCCAGATATTGCGGTCGCGGCTGTAGATTTTCTTGGTGGTCTGCGAAATCGGGACGTTGTGCTTGGCCGCGTAGTCGATAGCATCCTCGCGCGACACGATGTTCCATTCGCGCCACGGAGCGATCACCGGAAGCTGCGGAGCCAGGGCTTTGTAAGTCAGCTCGAAACGAACTTGGTCGTTCCCTTTTCCGGTGCAACCATGCGACAACGCATCGCAGCCCGTTTTCAGAGCCACTTCCACCTGCCGCTTGGCCAGCAATGGGCGCGCCACAGAAGTTCCCAGCAAATATTTGTGCTCATACACGGCGCCGGAACGTACCATCCGCCACAGATACTCGGTGACGAACTCCTCGCGCATGTCGGCCACGTGGACTTCAGACGCGCCGGTCTTGCGCGCCTTCTTTTCCAGCCCCTTCAGCTCGTCTTCGCCCTGCCCGATGTCGCCGCATACGGCAACCACTTCGCACTGATAATTCTCCTTCAGCCAGGGAATGATGATGGATGTGTCCAGGCCTCCGGAGTAGGCCAGGGCCACTTTCTTTGGTCGCATAGATTTGAGTGTGGCGCAGGCGCTGTCACCTGCGAACCGGCTGCTAGCCGATCAACATCAATAGTAAAGCCTTTTGCACGTGCAGCCGGTTTTCGGCTTGATCGAAGACCACGGATTGATCGGATTCGATGACTTCGTCCGTCACTTCCTGGCCGCGTCTCGCCGGCAGACAATGCAGGAAGATAGCATCGTCGCTGGCCTGCGCAAGCAGTTGCTGATTCACTTGGAACCGCGCGAAATCCGCCAGCCGCTTCTGGTGCTCATGCTCGTGCCCCATGCTGGCCCACACGTCGGTATAGACCGCCTGCGCCTGTGCCACTGCTTCCGATGGATCATTGGTAATGCTGAGCTGGCCGCCCGAAATTGCCCCCAGCGCTTCCGCCTGCGCTACAATCTCGGCGTTCGGCCCATAACCCTCCGGAGTGGCGATCGAAAAATTCATGCCCATCCGCACGGCCGTTAGCATCAAGGAATGCGCGACGTTGTTGGCGTCACCCACGAAAGCCAGCTTGATGCCGCCGAGGTCCCCGACGCGTTCCTGCAGCGTAAAGATATCCGCCAGCGCCTGGCATGGATGGAAACGGTCGCTGAGCGCGTTAATCACGGGCACCCTCGACCAGTGCGCCAACTCATCAATAGTCTGCTGCGAAAAGGTGCGCGCCACAATGCCGTTGGTCCAGCGGTCCAGGTTGCGAGCGACATCTTTCAAAGGTTCGCGGTCGCCGATGGGTCCCGTGGTCAGAACCGAGTCGCCGCCGAGCTGCTTGATCGCCAGCTCAAAGGTGACCCGGGTCCGCAGGGAAGGCTTTTCGAACAACAGGCTGAGATATTGACCCTTGAGGGCTTGCACGAACCTGGACGGGCTAGTCTTCACTTGTTGGGTGAGATCGAGCAGCGCAACTAACTCATCCTGAGAGAGATCGATATCGCGAGTAAGATTGGCCCCACCGATTCTTGGCAGCGTCTTCGGCTCCGGCATTCGCCGGACAGGCTTGAGGGAGGTTCCTACCGGGGGCGGCATTGAGGTCACCAGCATCCTGTATTTTTATTCACTACTATGAATAATTACACAGTAGCCGGCCAATGTCAAGCTACCCCGGGGGAGGGGGTTGGCTTCCCAAAGAATTCTAATTAATCAAAAACGCGGGAGCTCTTCGACACTTGTAACCGACCAGCGACTAACCGACCAGCGACTAACCGAACCGCGACCGCAAGGGAGCGATACCACAAGTGCCTCTCAATTTCGGATAGCTCTTCCTAACGACCTCCGGCGGGCCTCTTGCACCCGCGACCCGCGATCCAGTTCTATAGGACAATGAACCAGAGGTTCCCCGATGCGAACTTCCCTCGGCATTTTCTTCCTTACCTCGCTCGCGGCCTTCGCCCAACAACCCGGCCCCGCTCTCTCCATCGACGCGACAGCCAACCTGCACCCGATTTCTCCTGATGTCTATGGCATCGATTTCTACTGGACCCTCCCCAACGCGGGCGATCCCACTCTGCCTGCCGCGATGGCTGCCGCGTCCAATATTCGCGCTACAGCCCGGCGCTGGGGCGGCGATTCGGAAACCAGCTATAGCTGGAAGTTCGACGTCAACAATCTCGCTAACGATTGGTTCTTCCAAGTCCTTACCGACTCGAGCGTCGACGCTTCGAAGCTGCCCGCCGGTTCCACCTTCAACGCTTTCGCCGACCAGGTCCGGATCACGGGCGGCAAAGCCATCGGCACCATCCCAATATTGCCCTGGTCGCCGAAGGCGCGCATGGAAATGTGCAGCTTCGATGTTTCGAAGTACGGCAAGCAGTGCAAGCAGGATCCGTATGCGCAATACCACACGGTGACGTGCGGAGACGGGGTCGTTTACGACGATGCTTGCGGAGATCCCTCCGTGGCCGACGGCAAGTTTCCCACCAATCCCGTGTATATCCAGAACGATCCCTCCGACGCCTACGCTCCCGCTGACCAGAATTTCCAAGCCGAGTGGATCACCTACTTGATCTCGCGTTACGGCCAGGCAAACCAGGGCGGCATCGCGATCTGGAGCATGGATAACGAACCGATCTGGTGGGACGACGTGCATCGCGACATTCACCCCGATCCCTATTCCTACGATGAGCTGGCCAGTCTCAATTTGAAATACGCCGCCGCCATCAAACAGGCTGATCCAACGGCGTTAGTCTCTGGACCCGTGAGTGACAATTGGTCGTCTCTGTGGTTCTCGAAGAAGGATATCCTGGCGGGACAGGCCCTCGGCAATTATTGGTCGAATCCCGTGGACCGTAAAGCGCACGGCAACGTGCCCCTGATGGCCTGGTATTTACAGCAATTCCAGAAGTATGAGCAGCAGCACGGCGTTCGCTTGCTCGACTATCTGGATCAACACGCGTACCTGGCACCGGGCAGCGTCGGCTTTGCAAGCGCGGGTGACAGCAGTAACCAGGCGCTGCGGCTTCAGTACACGCGTGTTTTTTGGGACCCGACGTTCGTGGTCAGTGGCGACTATTGGATACAGGACGTAGAGAACGGAGGCGGCCCGATTGCACCTGCATTCATTCCGCGGCTCCAAGCCATCATCGCCCAGAACTATCCTGGCACTAAGCTCGCTCTCACGGAATATAATTTCGGCGCGCTCGACGATATCAACGGCGCGCTCGCGCAAGCGGACCTGCTCGGAATTTTCGGCTACCAGGGCCTGGACGCAGCGGCGTTGTGGGGGCCACCCACGCCAACGGATCCGGGCGCTTATGCCTTCAAGATTTACCGCAACTATGATGGTATAGGTGGCACATTCGGCGAAACTTCGGCAAAATCAACGAGCGCGGATCAGGGACAGCTCTCGGTGTATGGCGCGCTGCGGTCCGACGGGAACCTGACGGCCATGGTGATCAACAAAACCGGCCAAGATCTGTCGAGCGCGCTCACGCTAGCAAACTTCAGCGCCGGCTCAACCGCCGAGGTTTGGCGCTATAGCTCGGCGAATCTGAACGCGATTGTCGCGCAGGCTTCTGTTTCTGTCGGCGCCGGGCAGATTTCGACGGTGTTCCCCGCCAATTCGATTACGCTGCTCATTGTTCCACCGGCGACTCTGGCAGGTCCCAAACCAAAAATCACGGATGTTACCAGCGCAGCATCCTATGGGCACGTCTACGCGCCTGGGCAAATGGTAGTGGTTTGGGGCAATGGTCTCGGTCCTGCCGAGATCGCCGCGTTGCGATTGGACAGCAACGGATTGGTGAGCACCAGCGTAGCCGGAGTTCGCATCCTGTTCGACGGAATTCCAGCGCCCATCGTTTACGCTACTGCCACGCAGTGTTCGGCTGTGATTCCCTACTTCGGCGCAACCAACGCGACCACCCATGTCCAAGTGGAATACAACGGCGTTCGCTCCGATCCATTCCAGATTGCAGTTATACCCACCGCACCCGGCCTGTTCACTGCGGACTCGTCGGGCAAAGGACCAGCAGCGGTCAGTAATTCGCCCGCGCATCCAGGCTCGGTAGTAACCCTGTGGGCCAC
>DASYNU010000300.1:0-30208 GCA_036008345.1 Bryobacteraceae bacterium | reverse complement strand
GTGACCATGGAGTTGCTGCAATCGAGCAGAAGTCGGACGGGGATGCGGGGTTCTACCTGGAACATCTTCAAGAATAGCTTTTCCAGGCGTAGGTATGCGCGCCAATTGACGGCCCTGAGGTCGTCACCGTGATGGAATTGGCGATGATCGAGAAACTCCTGGCCGGGGCCGGCGAAGTGCGAGATGTTATGGCCGCCTACCAGGCCGGGAAACGACTTCTGCCACTGAATCGCCAGCCGCTCGAGTTTTTCGAGGAAGGCGCTGTCGATCAGGGGAGTTGGTTTCACAGGACGGCCGCGGCGGAGACGCTCTCAATGATCTGAGTCAGGATGGTTTCGGGCGTCTGTCCATCGGCATGCGCGTCGAAATTCAAAATGATCCGGTGACGCAGAACGGAGGGCGCGATTTCGCGAACATCATCGCTGCTGAGATTCAGCCGGCTGCGCATTAGCGCGAGGACGCGTCCGCATTCCACCAGTGCTTGCGCGCCGCGCGGAGAGCTGCCATAGCGGATATATTTATTGGCCAGCTCGTGCGCATATTTGGTTCCGGGCTGCGTGGCCATCACCAGGTTGATGGCAAAATCCTGGACGTGCTCGGCGACCAGAACCTCACGGCAGGCGGCTTTCAGTTGCATAATGGCGTCGCGATCCACCACTTGCTCAAGCTGCGTTTCGTCGCGATGAATGGTGCGCTCAATGATACGGTTCAGATCGTCACGCGAGGGATAGAGCACCAGGATCTTCATAAGGAAGCGATCGAGCTGGGCTTCGGGGAGCGGGTAGGTGCCCTCCATCTCGATGGGATTCTGCGTGGCCATGACAAGGAACGGCGCTTCCAATTCGTGCGTGGTGTTGCCACTGGTGACGGTGCGCTCCTGCATGGCTTCGAGCAGCGCCGATTGGGTTTTGGGCGTGGCGCGGTTGATCTCGTCGGCGAGCACGAGGTTCGCGAAAATCGGGCCAGGTTGGAATCGGAGAGCCTTCGCACCACGATCGTCGGATTCGATGATCATGCTTCCGACGATGTCGGCGGGCATGAGATCCGGCGTGAACTGAATGCGGGAATATTTAAGGTGCAAAACGCGGCCGAGCGTTCGGAGCAGCGTGGTTTTGCCGAGGCCAGGCACGCCTTCAAGCAAAACGTGGCCGCCGGCGAGGAGGCAGATGAGAACTCCATCGACCACTTGTTGTTGGCCGACGATGACTTTGCCGATTTCATTGCGCACCTGATCGAGGTAGCCGGTGGCGAGCTGGAGTGAGGAGTCGGTACGCACCTTTTTATTTTAGCGGTAGAGGGGTGGGAGGATGCGTGGGGTTAGAAAGGTGGAATCCGGAAGGTCTTGATAGACCGGAGCTTTGGGCGGTTGGGCATTTGCCGACTACGTTGTCATCCGGCTAGCGGCTGTCTGGATGCGCCGACTTCTATGATCGTCGCCTCAGCTGTAATCTTTGCCGGCGCATATCGACTGGACGGCATGTTACGGCGAAAAGTGCACCACGCGATCCTCCCGTGCGCCGGCTGAAATTGATACCCTTCTGGCATGAGCGGTAGCAGGTCAGTCTTCGACGAACATTGGAGCTTGTACGCTCAGGCGTTTGCACAACCCATTCAGTCCAATTCCTTGTTCTCAAGCTTCATTGCCAACCCGGCTATTACGGGTTCCTACGCCGAGGCGTACGTACGGTCGATGATCAAGAGTGTCCTGGGGCACCGTTTTAGGGTATCCACGGGAGCGGTCATTCGGTCGCACGATAGGACGCGAGGATTAGCCACGATCCCTCAATGCGACGTGATTGTGTGGGACCCGTCTGAACTGACCGCAATCTTCGAATTCGGGGAGTTTGCGCTTGTGCCACTCTTTTCAGTCCGAGCAATAATTGAAGTGAAGCGCACGGGTACAAAGAGTGAGAGACAAGCTCTTGTTCAGCAGTTAAGGCAACGTCGGGCCCTTTTGCCTACCATGACCGACATGGACTTCGTACTGGGAGTCTTCATCAACGACGACGACGCGCAGCCGTGGTTCAATGACGGGCGCAAGCCGAGCCCAGACTGGCTAAAGGACTATTGCTTAAACAATCCGGAGGAGCCCCCTGTGACGCGGATGCTCTACAAAAACGAGCCAGACACGAACGGTATCATGGCGTTCATCTACTTCCTTGCGCAGGTGGCTTCGCGCGAAAAGGAGAGAGGCGCACCGAGGGCCAAGGCATGAATTCGTTTAATGTTTGGTAGAGGGCGGCAGTTTGTTCTGGAAGAGTGGGGCGTTTCGCCTGAGACCTCCATGGCAGGCTATAGTCCACCATGAAGTTTTAGGTCCCCCTCGATACATCTGCGTTCATAGCCTCGTTCCTTCGGGCTCCCTGCCCTGCTCTTTCATTACTTCCAGAACAGCTGCGATCGCTTCTCGGACATTTTCCATCAACTCGTCAATCGTTTCGCCTTGTGAGTAACATCCTGGGAGAGTGCGAACCTCCGCCCAGTATCCGCCTTCTGGGTCTTCGTGAATGACGGTGACGTATCGTTCCATGCCCCGATTCTCGCACGGCAGGTGCTGCGCGGCTGAATTTGCGAAACATGCCGAAGAGCTAGCGGCGCTCGTGGTAGCGCTTCCTTCCGGTCGCGGTTCGGTTACACCCGTCGTCGGATGCACCAGTCGTCGGACACATCAGCGTCGGACACACCAGTCGTCGGATAGACCCGTCGTCAGGTACACACGGAGACGTCCGTCGAAAGGGTGCACATTTGTCTTGCGTTCGGGTTCGCGCTACGGCTTCGAGCGCTTCACTAACTCCATCAAGTGTTTCGTGCGTGCTGTGGCTGCTTCCTTTACTGCGCTGTTTACTGCTTCTGCGATTGCATGCTCCAGGCGCGTACGTTGCTCCACTGACAGGGCCGGCTCGTGAATCTTGACGGCGGTTACGCGGACGGTTGTGTCCATGGTGATGGAAACAATGCCGCCGGCCGAGGCTGTGATGGGCTCGACGGCTGTGTCGGTGGCTATACGCAGTATATGATCATGAATTGTTTTTTCATCCAGGCTCATCTTTGCACCTCCAGATTAATCAGCACTTGATGGTGAACTCGATATCTACGTTGGGCGTCGGCGCCACGCAGCCCGCGGCATTTAATACGAAATTCCAATTGCCTTGCAGAGTGGGCGGAGCCGCGAACGTGTGCGTCGGCTGAGCTTGCGAGAGCACGATTCCTGCGACGCCTGGTCCGCTCGCTGTCCACTGGCTGCCAGGCGGGACACTGCTGAACACTACTTTCAGATTAGTCACTTGGAGATTTCCGGAAACGTCGTTCGGGGAAAGGCTCAGACTCGCCGTCCAGTGGCCGCCCTGGCAGGTTGCCAACTGCGTGATGGTCCAGACGTCGCCCGTTTGGAATCCCTGCACCTGCACACTCCGGCTGTCCTTTTTCACGCTGCCGTCCACCGGGTAGGTGTAGGTGACTACAAGTTGGAACGTAGCCGGTCCGTTGCCCAGCGTTACCGGCTGAGTGCCGGTGAGCGAACCGAGAGCGACGGTCGTATTCGGTGGGGATATTACTAACGTGGCCAGGGTGCCGGGCGGATTCTGATCCGCGGTCCAGTTGATCTGCACCTGTGATCCGGCGCAGGAGCGCAGAGGCGTCACCGAGAATGCCTGCACCAGTGGCTGCACAACTTCCAACCCGCGTTGAAATGTGAATGGCGTGCTGAAGATATTGGCGCTCCCGTTTTGCGAGAGAGTGCTCAGCGCATTGCGCCAACGGAACAGAACGCCACCCGGTCCGATGGGGCTGAAGACCATTTCCACCTGCGGTTTGGTGAGGTTATTGCGTTGCCCCCAATGCACGGCTGCTCCAGCCGCGATGGCGTCTTTTTCTAGCACGGCGAGAAGTTGCTCCGTCCCGATCGCGCCCAGCAAGCCCGCGATCTCCATAGAACATGTCGCCGGCCATTGTTGCATTCCGATCAGCGCCGCGGTGTTTTGCATGAAACGCAGAGACACGTAGCCGGTGAATCCGGCGGGAGTGCCGCCGGTCAAAAGTCCTTGGCGGAGCTGTTGGACACGTTGGATCACGTTATTGACGTAGTTGACCAGGACCGGGCTGGAGGCATCGAAGAATACTTCTAAGGAGTCGCCCACGTTGGAGCAGCCTTGGTCCAGATAGTCGTGCGCGTCCAGGATGGCGTAGCTGACGGCCGTTTTGGAAGCGCTTAGCAGTTGGTTGGCCAGCAGGAAATCGCATACCAGCCGCAGCACGTCGTAACCGAAAGTGCCGTTGTTTATGCACCAATCGACAAAACTGGTTAACGCCTCACCGAACGAAGCCGGACCCGTGGGAAGCTGCGTCTTGAGCGCTTCGAGCGCTGCGATTGCCACAATGTCCGCGACCAGAGTGGTACAGGCGAGCGGAACACCCCAGGCACACGCCAGGCCCAGTGGAAAGAGGGCGGCCGCAAGCGGATTGATGACTGAATCGATCCCCGCCTGGAGCGGGCTGGATGAAGAGCACATGTTCGAGAAGAACTCAGAAGCGCCGAGGGGATGCGAATGGCCGGCGTTAGCGCCGCAGCGTTCCTTCTGTCCGAGGTAGGGCGGGTTCGGAGGATGGGGCGTTGCGGATGCGAGCGTGGCTGTGTCGTGATTGGCGATGTAACAGCTGTGGTCGTTGCCGCTCGACTGAGGGTACGGATTTACCACGACCTGGACGAAGCGATGGGCGAAGTTAGGAGAACCGGGGTTGCTGATCCAACCCTGGACACTCGACCAGACATCTTTTGAGGAAGTGGCCACGAGCGCGTATTGCCGCACCACGCGCAACACTACAGAGTAGATGATTCCGAAGCGGCCGGCCCCAACGATGACCGAGTTGAACACATCCGGATCGCGGATCACTTTTATGCCGGGGTAACGCGCAGCCAGCAGCGCATCGTCCACCACGTTGGTGACCGTTGGCAGGCCAGGCCCTTCGAGCGGACGTTCCAACCAGTATTGCGGCGCGTGAGGGAGCGTGCCCTGTGGCCCGACAAGGTGAATGGCTTGCACGAAATCCGCAATGGGCGGCAAGCCGACGTCGCCACCGTGCGTGCCGGTGGAGAATGCGCCAACGATGGTTTGACCACCAGCGCCGCCGAGGGTCGCCATGGCCCAGGGACCGGTGTAATCGTGGTTGGGTTGAGGGCCGAATCTGGTTCTTACGACGTGGCTGAGGGTGCGCGGGTCGTTCGGATTCTCGCCGTGATCGAGCAGGCAGTAGAGTTGGTAGATTCGCGTGCCCGAAAGGACGTGATAAAGATAGAACGGATTGTTTGGGAGGGGCAGCTGGGTGGGATCGTTGCCCGGCATGGCCTGATCCGCGAACCATCGGACTGCAAACGGAGTCATGCAGTGCGGAATCACATCGTAGAGAGGCAGACCGTCCAGGGTGGGTTGACTTGGATCATCGGGGTCTGAAGTCTCCACGATGAAGTCCTCGGTTACCGCGGCGTCGGAGAGAGCCCAGTGGCTGCCGGACGCTCTCACTTGGGGTTTGGGTAACGGCGAAGATTCGGCTGTTTCGATCACCGAAACGACATCCGCCAGCGAGCCTGGATAGAAGCGCTCCTGAGGTAGGGGGACTCTGGCAGGCTTGGTAGGATCGTCGTGCTTCCTGCGCCACGGATTTTGATTGCTGGAGACTGCCATGCTGGTCCTCCATGACCATTTGCGCCAGTTGCTCGGTCAATAGTACTGACCTAGCTGGCGGATGTCAATCGACAAAGCGACAAAAATTCACCTAGTTAATGCTAATGGCTGGTGGCAGTTCGTTCCAATTTTGATATGATCGGCAAGCATGACGGTGCTGCGTTCTGGCTTGGCTTTTGGCGCATTGGCGCTGTGTGCAATTGCCGCGGATGCTTTTTATTTAGGGACTTGGAAAATTGAGTCGGCGGTAGTCGCGCCCTGGTGGACTGAGCGCACCAAACCCGATGCGGCTGAGATGACTGGGTTGGTGGGCAAGACCATGGTTATCACTCCGACGGGGATTTCGGGGCCGCGCCAGCTTGCTTGCAAGGGTCCTAAATATGAGTTGAAGGAATATCCTGCTGACATGCTGTTTCAGGGCATGCTTGGGGAAATGCACGAGCGCGACAAGTCGGTGGATCCAGGGAAGGTGGCTGCAACGCTGGGGTTTCGCGGCTCGAGTTGGAAGACGGTAGAGACCGGGTGCGGTAACGAAATCGATTTCCACTTTATCGATGCGTTGACGGCCACGTTCGGGCTCAATAACTATATTTATACGTTGAAGAAACGCTAGCGGGCAGCAGCTTCGAGCGAATCAACGACTCCACCTGCTTCCATACCCTCGGGTCGGATTCAATTTCGATGTGAGGCCTCATGAATATTCGCGCGTACCATGGATATCCATCGCATTTGACCGGATTGTTTTTGTAATCGAATTGAATATTGCCCAGGATCTCGGTACGTAGCGGGTCCGCGGCGACGATTTGCCGCTGGCCGTGAAGCAGGCCGTCCAGTTGGTAGAAATTGATGGCTTGGGCTACGTTGGCCGGGATAAATTTATCATCCTTGCCCGGTTTCGAGACGCTGTCCACTTGAATGGTGAGTAAGATCGGGACGCTTTCTTTCTGAAGGGTCCGAGCCAGAGTGACGGCTTCAGAGGCGCCCCAGCTATGCCCGTACAGGACGATGCGCGCTTTGCGTTTCTCCTCGGTGGACAGGCTTCCATCGTGGTTAGTGTCGAGCAATCGAGTGATTTCTTGAAAAGCCTGACGGCCTGAGTGGTTTTCGAAGATTCGTACTTGCATGCCGGAGGGGTAATCCTTGCTCAGATGATTGGCCAGCTGGACCTCCTGATGGACAGTGTCGTTAGGGTGGACGAATCCGCCGACGAATCCGATCACGATGACTGACGGTAAATCCGCGGCAACAACATTTGAAGCGAGGAAGGAGAAAATCAAAACCAAGAGAAGGCACTTCATTTGATACATCCAGAGGCGGGCGGTCGCGTCCGCTACAGCTATATCTTACGTTAACACTTTAGTTTACAAGGCGGGACGGAAACCGGCGCGAGAAGACTTGCATCTAACGCTTGTGAGCTGAGAACTTGGTCATGCAGAAATGCTTCACATTGCTGGTTGGACTTTTGATGATCGCGGTGGGGACCGCTCAGGCCAGCGTAACGTTGTTACTGGAAGAACCGTTCGGCAATTTTGGAGGCTTGACACCAACCGGTCACGCGTCGATTTATCTTTCGCGGGTTTGTGCGGCTTCGCCGGTCTCTTTGCGGCGCTGCCACGCGGGAGAGCAGGGAGTGGTGATCAGCCGCTATCATCGGGTTTCCGGATACGATTGGATCGCGATTCCGATGCTTCCCTATCTTTATGCCGTAGATCGGCCGAATGAGGTTCCTGCCAGCGTAAGTCCGGCGCAGGTTGCCGCGCTGCGAGACAATTACCGGCGAATGAATCTGGAAGAGCTGGCGCCGGACGCCGAGGACGGGCGCGCGCCTTCCGGGGACTGGATTCAGTTGGTGGGCGCAGCTTACGACCGGACCATCTACGCGTTTGGCATCGAGACCACGTCGCAGCAGGACGACGAGTTCATTCAAAACTTCAACTCCGGCCCGAACCAGCGTCGTTTCAATATTCTGTTTCACAATTGCGCGGATTTCGTACGGCAAGCTGTCGACTTTTATTATCCGCACTCGATCCATCGCAGCTTCATTGGCGATGCGGGCATCATGTCGCCGAAGCAGGCTGCCAAGTGCCTGGTGAGCTACAGCAAACATCATCGGGATCTGCAATTCTCGAGCTTTGTAATTCCGCAGGTTTCGGGATCCGTGCCGCGTAGCACAGCGGTTCGTGGGGTTCTGGAGTCGTTCGTCAAGTCGAAGAAGTATGCGGTGCCGCTGGTTTCGGTTGCGGTACTGCATCCCTACGTTGGCGGAAGCTTGGCTTTTGCGTGGTTGGATGGATCGCACTTCGATCCGCGCAAGGTCGCAGAGTCTCGGGGTGCGCGCTCACAGCCGGCGGCGATTGCGGAAGAATTGGAATCCAACGGCGTGGCTGCCGGCGCGGGGCAATGAGAAAAGCACCGGTCCTTCAGAATCCGTAAAACAAATCGGCGAAGGCACCGGCTCCCTTACGGTCGCGGTTCGGTTCCGAGCCGCGAGCGTAAGCGACCGGTGGTTCAGTTCGCGCGGAGAGCTGCTATGGGGTCGATGCGCGATACCCGCAGAGACGGAAAATAACCTGCCAGGGCGGCGACGGCTGCCAGCGTGATCAGCATACCGGCGAATGTCGGTGGATCGGTAATCGTCACGCCAAACAGGAGACTGTTCAGCGAGCGCGCGAGGATCCAGGAAGTTATGCCGCCGATGAGCATGCCTAATGCCGCGAGGCGCAGTGTCTGGAGCATGATGCTTGCCCGCAGCTCCGACGGGGAAGCTCCTAGCGCCATCCGAATCCCCAATTCAGCAGATCGCTGGTTGACCGAATAAGAGATCACCGCATAGATTCCCAACGCGGCGAGAATCAGCGCGAACCCCGAGAATCCGGCGAGCAGAAGCACCACAAAACGCCGCGGCGAGACGGCTGTATCCACCAATTCCTGGAGAGTCTTGAATTCGTTGGTGGAAAGTTCCGGTGCGATGGGATGCAGAGCGGCCCGGATGGATGACGCGAGTGCTGGCGGTGGGAGCGGAGTGCGAATCACCAGGTACTCAGCGCTAGACTCATCCCACTGTGAAATCGGGAAGTACAGTTCGCAGCCGGAATTCTGTTCAAGCGCGCGATGACGGACATCACTCACAATGCCGACCACTCGGCGTCCCGGACGGCCCATGCCATCACTCAGAACAATTTGGCCGACCGCGTTCTGGGCAGGCCATAGCGTCCGCGCGGCTGTTTCATTGATTACGGCCACTGGCTCGCTGAATTGCGTATCCGCGGCTGAGAAGGCGCGTCCCGCTTGCAATGGAATCCCCATGGCCTGAAAGTAGCCTTCACTGATGATGCGAATAAAACCTTCCGGATCGTGGCCAAGTACGAACGGCTTGCCCTTCGCCTGAATGTCCCAGCTGCGATCTCCGGCTAGAGGAAGCACATCCGTCACGCCGGCCGCGCTGACTCCGGGCAACGATCTCACGCGGTTGAGCACTTGGCTGAAGTACGTCATTCGCTGCGCTCGAGACGCGTAGCGTGCGCCGGGATCGATGCGTAGTGCCGCGGCGCGCTCCGGTTGAAATCCAAGATTCACGTCCAAAACGTTTAGAAAGCTTCGGCTGAGAAGGCCTGCGCCGACCAGAAGCACGCAAGCAAAGACGATCTCTGAGACAACGAGTGCGCTACGAATCCAGATGTGCCGCTTAGTACCGGTAGATGCGCGGCTGCTGTCTTTCAATGTGTCGTGCACCGAGATCGAAGGAACCTGCAATGCCGGAGCCAATCCGAACAACAGACCGGTTACGATCGCGATCACCAGGCAGAAGCCGAGCGATGCGGCGTCCATTCTCACGGTGGAAAGAAGCGGGATTTTGAAGGCGCTCAGGCTGGCCAACATCCGAGTGCCTGCGAAAGCCAGGATTACGCCCAGCAGCGCGCCGCAGCAGGACAAAGTAATGCTCTCGGTCAGCATTTGCCGAATCAGGCGGCGGCGCCCGGCCCCGAGCGCGACGCGTATCGCCATTTCCTTTTGACGCGTGGCGCTGCGGGCCAATTGCAGATTGGCGACATTAGCGCACACGATCAACATGACGATACCGACTGCCCAAGCCAAGACCAGAAGCGCGCGGCGCAAGCGTCCGGTAACATGTTCTTCGAGTGGCATAAGAACGGGGCGAAGAGTATTCCGCTCCGGATGCTGTTTTTGAAGGTGATTCGCGAGAATCCAGAATTCGGCGCGCGCACTCTGAATGGTTGCGCCAGGCCTCAACCGTCCGATGATTGCCAGCGTGTTACCCCAACTGTTGGTTTCCTGGGTGAGCGGCATGGGTTGAAACAAGTCAACGTGATTGCCGGGCGCGAAAACGGTACCGAAGTCGAAGGATGACGGTGCGACACCCACAATTGTCACCGCGGAACCGTTGACGATTATCTCTTGGCCGAGGATATGTATGTCAGAGGCATAGCGGCGTTTCCACAACCCGTAACTCATGACGGCTGTTCCGGGCGCATTCCAGTGGCACTCGTCCGCGGTGAATGTTCGGCCCAGCACGGGACGGACATCCAGCATCGGGAAGAAGTTCTGAGAGACCATCAGACTGCTCACGCGTTCCGTTTCACCTTCTCCGGTGATCTTGGCGTCGCCTGGTTGGGAAAATGCAAAATAAGCCGCCAGATCGGTGAAGGACTGGTTCTGTTCACGCAGATCCAGGAAATGTCCAACCTGGGTGCTCCATTCCGAGACGCCATCGTCGGAGAGGTTGTACATCCAAACCAAGCGCCTGGAATCGTGCAAGGGCAAAGGCTGGAGCAGCAGTGTATTTGTGACGCTGAACATAGTGGAACTGGCACCCACCCCCACGCCGATAATCAAAATGGCGAACGCCGTGAAGCCGGGATTTTGCTTCAATGTCCGGAAGGTGTAGCGAAGATCCTGATGCAAAGTATCCAGGAACGGCAGTGCACGGATTTCGCGATGCGCTTCGTGCAACTGGTAGACGCCGCCCAACTCGATCCGGGCCAATCGTTCCGCCTCACCGCGCGGCGTGCCTCGGAGGATATGATCCTCAGCCAGGAGATGGACATGCGCCTCGAGTTCGAACTCAAGGTCGCGATCGGAATCGGCGCGCTGGAAGACGGCGCGAATGCGGGCAATTATCCTGTGAAACGCGCTGAGCATGGGGTTATTTTGGTCCTTCCCACTGCAGCAAGCGGGCGATGGTACCGGCCACGCGCTGCCAGTTCTCGGTCTCGGCGGCGAGTTGCTTCTGGCCGGCTTTGGAGATGGAGTAGAACCTGGCTTTCCGGTTGTTCTCCGATATGCCCCACTCCGCCTTGATCCATTTCTTCTGCACCAGGCGAACCAGGCAAAGATAAATGGTGCCCTGGTTCACCTGCAGCGCTTCTTTGCTGATCTGCTCAATGCGGCGGGCGATGCCGTAACCGTGCAAAGGCCCCATGGCCTGCAGCGTTTGGAGCACCATCAGATCGAGCGTGCCTTGCAGAATCTCGGACTTGTTTTCCGGCATATCCCCTCCTGTGGGTTATATAGTGGAGTGTACCACGCTCCCTGTGGGATGTAAAGAGGAGAAAGCAGGCGGCCGCGAAGGCATGCGGTAGGATAGCAGCAGGCGTTTATGGGGTCCACTCCTTCCTCTCGCAGACCGGCTCATCAACGGCTAACGGATCTGCGCAACGGGCTGCTGAGCTTGCACAAGACACTGCTGGACTCCGAACGCGCAATATACGAGAAAGATGTCGCGCGGATCAAATCCAGTACGGATTTCCTGAAGCTGGTGTTGTACGATCCATGGTTCAACTGGCTGCATGAACTGTCGGAGCTGGTGGTGTTGATTGACGAGACACTGGACGCCAAAGAGCCGCCGGATGGACTCACGGCCGATCGGCTGATCGCTCAAGCGCAGGAATTGCTGACGCCGGACGAGGCCGGGCAAGGTTTTGAGAAGCGGTATTTTGAGGCACTACAGCGCGATCCGGACGTTGTGCTGGCGCATGGTAAAACGCGCAAGCTGGTGCAGAGTTTGGGATAGCCGCTTTATGCCGGTTGACGTTCGATTTGCAGGTACATGGGACCGGCGCCCAAAGCCAGCACCATCCACCAGGTGAAGCGGCCAGGCTTGTTGGTGACGTTATAGGCGACGTGTTCACCCTCGGCGACGCGAAATTCCACGGTTTTCTTAACCCAGGTGTTGTCAAAACGAAGCTCGTGATCGCCGGGATCGATCGGATGAGCAACTGACTGGCCGTAGAGGAGAACGCCGAAGGGTTCGCCATCGAGTTTGATGATTACTTGACGTTGTTTTACGTCGGCGGGGGAAGTGCGAGTCACTGTGAGGTGGGATTCCACTTAGTTTTAATGTAGCGCACGGGCGCGAAAAATCTAAGGCACCGGCTCCCTCAGAATCCGTGAAAAAATCAAAAGCACCGGTCGCTTACGCTCGCGGCTCGGAAAGAAAGTCTCATGTTCAGAGAGTGTTACCGAACCGCGTCCGTGAGGGAGTCGGTGCCTTTGCAGATTCTTTCACAGCTTCTCACGGTCGCGGTTCGGTAACGTTCTCTAAACATGCCACATTCTTTCCGAAGCGCGGCCGTGAGGGAGCCGGTGATCAACCGCAAATTGCTATGCGCGCTTTTTGTGACAGGGATTCGATCTGGGCTTGAAGGCCGTCGCGCAGCTTGACGCGCGGGGCGTAGCCGAGGATCTCGCGGCTTTTGGAAAGATCGGCGCCGGTGTTGCGGACATCGCCGGATTGCGGAGGGACGCGTTCCACATCAATCCGGCAGCCTGAGATTTGCTCTACCAACTCAATGGCCTGGTTCATGCTGACCCTTCCACCACCAGCGACATTAAAAGTATCGGAGTGGGCGGGAACACTGCCTGCCAGCGTAAAGGCCTCCACGGCATCTTGCACGAAAGTGAAATCCCGCCGTTGCCGGCCGTCTCCGAAGAGTACGAATTTCGATCCGGTAAGCGCGGCCTGGATCAATCGATGAAACGCCATATCCGGGCGCTGGCGAGGGCCGTATACGGTAAATAGCCGCAGCGTGATTACTTCGAGGCAGCTCTGCTTCGCATATACCGAGCACAATTGTTCGCCCGCGAGTTTGGTGATCCCATAGGGTGAGATGGGATTGGTGGGATGATCTTCGGCGACGCGCTCCACTTCGGTGTCGCCATAAACGGACGAGGAGGAGGTGAACACGATGCGCTTGGGGCTTTGGGAGCGCGTGGCGGATTCCAAGAGGCGTTGCGTAGTCAGAACATTGTGCCGAAGGTAATGCTGGAACTCCTGTCCCCAACTGGTGCGCACACCGGGCCGTGCGGCGAGATGGAAAATCAACTGAGCGTCGTCCACTAGGCGCTGCTTAATTTTCAGAACTTCGCTGTGCACGAAATGGAACCGGTCGGAACTACACAATCGATCCAAGTTGCGGCGTTTCCATTGAGGATCGTAGGAATTGGTCAACGCGTCGACGCCGGTGACATGATGCCCATCTGACAGCAGGCGCTCCGACAGATGGGATCCGATGAAACCGGCGCAGCCGGTGACCAAAACTTGCATTCTCATGAGCTTAGCACTTTATTTCAACCGCATTAATCTTCCACCACATGCTTTTCGAACGCTTGCCGGTAGGCGCGCCAGCGGTCCCATTGAAATTCTCCAGCGTTATCGATGCAATCCACCGCGCAATAGGCCATGTGCAGGGCGTGATGCGCGTTGTCGTGCGCAAAGAGTCCCTGGCGGCCGAAGGTGACCAGGTTTTTGAATTGCTGGATCCAATCGTCGAGCAGTGCGAAATCGTCTTCGAACCCGCGCTTGTATATTGGATAAGCGTGGGCCAGGCGGCGCGTGATCACCTGCAGCGGCTGCCCACCGAGCGGAATGCCTGCATCGCTCAGCGATTGAGAAACCAACTCGCCCAACTCAGCATCGGTCTTCGCCCAGGTATCTGAGTGAGGATCGCAAGGCAGCTCCGCGCAGAGCACTGTTCGATTGTGAGGCTCTGATGTTGCGCTATAGTTCTTTGGTTCGGAGAGCCTGGAGATCGGAATGTTTTCCTCCGGAAAGTAATGCGCGTCGAACTCGGAGAAGCGGCCCTGCTGCAGCACCAGGTAGATCAGAATCATGCCGCGGAATTGCATTCGATCCGCTGCGTCGAGGATCGAGGGAGGCGGATTTAGGCAGCGAACCAGATGGTTGATGGGCAGAGTAGACAGGACCAGCTGGCAATCGAGGGAACCGGATGATTCCGCCGATACGTAATGGATGCGCGAGACTTGGTGTTCATCGTGCTCGATTCCCTGGACGCGCGAGTGGAACAGGAATTCGGCGCCATGGTTCTTTGCGGCGTCGCACAGACTCTCGAAGAGTTGGCCATAACCCCGGCGCGGATAGTAGAAGAAACGCTTTCCGGAAGTCTTGCGCAGCATTTTGGCGGGCGTATTAGCGGATACGCGGCGGCGGGCCTGAACGGGCGAAAGCTCGGCGGGATCCAATCCCCAGAGCTTTCTGGCGAATGGGAAATAAAAATCGCGGCAGACGGTCCTTCCCAAGCCGGCTTCCAAGACGGATGCGAAGCTTTCCTGGACGGGCATGGGAACGAATCGTTTGCGAATTACATCGGCGGCGGCACCGAAGATAAACGATTTGGGCAGATGCAAGGCGAGATCCAGAGGGCGGAGCGGAAAGCCGATCCAGCGATTGCGCAGAAGGATACGGCCATGGCGGGGCCGCTGAAGCAGGCCGTCACCCAGCAGCGCTTTCAGATCGGCGAGGACACGCGGATCGCAGGTGGGGTGCAGGCGATGGCTGCCGTAGTCCACGCGAATGCCGGCAATGTCGAAGCTGCCAGCGTTGCCTCCCACTGAATCACGCTGCTCGAAGACAACCACGCGGCCGATTTTTCTGCGGGCGGCTTGGAACGCTGCGCCGACGCCCGCGGGTCCCGCGCCCAGGATGGCGAGGGTCATGCGGGACGAGCTCCTAATAGGTAGAACAAGGGCGCGTGCGAGGCGACTACCAGGTAGCTGAAGGAGTGTTCGAAGAAATGGGCGCAGACGACGGCGGTCCAATCGCTGGATTGGGTATGGTGACGGGCGCCGGTTAGCAGGACTCCGGCGGCTAGGTACGCGGAGAGCAGTACAAATATTGAGAACGACTTTGGGTTGAATTTGAAGCTGGTGCTCGGAGACGCAATTATTGCGACGGCTAGCGGAATTGTCACTAGCGTGTGAGTGAATAGCTCGCGCGCTTGGTGGCCTAGGTAACGCGGGTCGATGAAGGAATCGCTGCTAATGCCGAACACTATTGTCAATGCCGCGAACACCGCCCAAGCCGCTACTAAAACGCGGTTGTACTTGATTGAGACAACGGCCAGTGGCAGTAGCATCAATGCGGCTTGGCTGAGGAAATGGTAGTGCCAGTGGCTTCCGTAGACCATCGGAACATCGTCGCGTGTATGAAATTGGAAAAGATATAACGCGCGCGACTTTGCTCCCGCGACAATTACTACGTCGAGGATCAGGCATATCGCAATGAGTGATCGGATGGGCCGCGCGGTGGGCGGCGGAAAGGCACACAGCATCGCGCCTGCCACTGCTGCGCTGAATAAAAGGTCGAGCGGAAGTTCTCCCAAGGCGTGGTCGAAATAGAATATGGTGCCGAGCAGGGTGTGATGCCCATCTTCGTGCACCACCAGGTTCCACGGCCAGGCGGTGCCGTGGTGTACGCAGAGAATTACAAACGCGGCGCTCAATACGGCGAGTGGAAGGTAAGCGAGACGGGTCACTTGGTGTGCGCAAGGCTCGCGAGTTTTGAGATTGCGCCTCCCACCAGGCTGCCTGTGATGAGCACGGCGTCCCACGCGAGTCCGACGCTCGCGGCGGCAGCGGGGTCGGCTCCAAAGGGCGCCAGCAATGCTGGAAGCACCAGTTCGCGGCTGCCGATGCCGGCTAGTGTCACAGGAACGAATCCGGAAAGTTTTGCAAGTGGCCAGGCGAACAACCAGGCGCGGGCGGGGAGGTGCAGCCCGCAGCCGACCCCGAGCCAGGCGCTGAGCGCGATGAGTCCGGTTTGCATGGCGAGGCTGAGTGCGAGAACAGCCAGTGTTAGCCAAGGACGATGCCATGAGGCTGTGAAGGCTGTTAGATATTTTTCGGCGCGGCCGTGGATTTTTCGGCGGAGGACAAAAAGCGCCATGCACGCTAGGATTGAGGCACTGATGAGGGTAAGTAATATTAGTTCAACTGCACCGACTCCCTTACGGTCGCGGTTCGGTGAGAGGGTGTCGTGGGGAGAAGTGAAAATGGCTAGGGCTACCAATAGCGCCAAGGCGGCTAAGTCGATAATGCGGTTGGCTAATGTTCCGGAGACTAATTGCTCCGTTTTTCGATTCCGTGAGACCCCCAGAGCGATGGTCACCACATCGCCTCCGATTACGGAGGGCAGGAAGAGATTGGAAAACAATCCGCCGAAGTAACAGCGTAGGGCCTCGAGAAAAGTTAGAGGCGCTTCCGGGCGGTTTACCATCAATTGCCATTTCAGACTGCCAATGAGATGCAGCGATAAATAGATGGGCAGAGCAGCGGCGATGGTTGCGGGCGGAATGCTGGCCAGAGCTTCCACCAGTTTGTGCCTGGGGAAAAATAGCGCCAGCGCAGCCAGCAAAAGCAAGCTGCCGGCGATCCGGAGAGCTTGTTTCCTTCCGGCGGAACGGGGAAGAGCTGCGGCCGTGGTCATCGTTTGGATTGGCGGAGCCGAGCGTTGCGCCAAGAGACTAGAGCGATGCACCAGATCAGAATGCCCTCCAGCAGAATGATGCCGGCGGAGAGAGAAACGCGTGCCGCGCGAAGATCCACCGCGAGAATTGCCAGGCCGGCGAGCATCACGAACGTTGCTATGGGGGCCAGCACGCGCATGGGGCGGAAAAGCATCACAGTCCGGAGGATCAGGAATGCAAACTTGACCGCGTGGAACGGTTTTATCTTGGATCGGCCGATGCGTTTGAAATAATCAATGGGAACGTAGACCACTGGGTATCCGCAGCAGATCATCGCGAGCGTGATGGTTGTGGTGAAAGAGAACCCTGAGGGCAGAATGCCGGCAAACTGATGGACGCGCGATTTTCGGATAACACGCAGGCCGGAATTGAGATCCGGAATCGCTTCGCCGGCTAAGAATCCAGCAAATTTGCGAAGCAGCCATTTGGCGGGACGGCGAGCCAGCGGATCGCGCACCTGTCTGCCGATTCGTGCGCCTACCACCATGTCGTTGGACTCCACGCGCTGTAGCATTTCCGGAAGCGCAGCGGCTGGGTAGGTACCATCCGCATCGATGATGGCTACCCAATGGAACTTCGCCCGCGCGATGCCGGCTTTTAGCGCGGCTCCATAGCCCCGATTTGATCCCAAGCGAACCACTTCAGCGCCGTACGTGGAAGCGAGCTGCGCGGTGGCGTCGGTAGATCCGTCATCCACGACGATGATTTCGTATTTCCATCCCGATGAGTTGAGCGCCTGCTGGACGGCGTCGATACCGGCACCGATGCCGCGTTCCTCGTTGTAGGCCGGGATTACGATTGTTACGGCGGATTCTTGGAGCATCGGAAAATCGGGGAATGAGTATCCTGTCACCGGATTTTTTTGATTCGGAAATGATAGACCAGTGCGCCGGCCGCGACCGTGAGCGCAGCCACGCCGGAGATGATGGGACGGAGCTGAATGGCGCGGATGGTTATCCAGATGCCCATGGCGACGAAAAACGCAGGCACCAGCGGATAGGCAAAGCTAACTACGCCCAACTTCTGCCAACCGGGGCGCCGTCGAAAGATAAATAGAGAAGCCACTGACAACACCGCGAAGAAATTCAGCAACAGCCCGATGTAAAGAAGAAGATTCACGAACGGACTGACGGTCATCAGCATGGTGCAGACGCCCTGAGCGACAATGGCGACTACTGGAGTGTGCCAGCGCGGGTTCACTTTCGCCGCGGCTGAAAAGAACGCGCCGTTCTTGGCCATGGCGTAATACACGCGCGGTCCGATGGTAACCATGGCATTGATGGTCGCGAGCAGGGACAGCAGCATCGCGGCGCTGAAAACTCCAGCCACGGCGGGGCCGAACAAATGCGTGGCCGCCAGAGCGCCGATAGCAACCACACCCTTCATGGATTCCATAGGCACGGCGTAGATGAAAATTACGTTCAAGCCAATGAACAGCGCGGCGACCAGCAGCGTTCCCCACGCGAGCGAGAGCGGCAAGGTACGCGCCGGCTGCTTCAGCTCCTCGGCGACATAGGTGGCGGCGTTCCATCCGCTGTAGGCGAAATAAATGAACAGCAGACTAACGAAGAACTGCGAATAAATTGGCGTAGTAGATACGCGAACAGCCGGATGCGCGAAATTGTCCCAACTTCCATCTCCAAACGCGAATCCGGCGGTGATGAAAACCAGAATCACCAGGATCTTCATGGATGTCAGTACGTTTTGAACGCGCGCCGCGCGCTGGACGCCCAGGGAGTTGAGGACAGTGAAAGCCGCAATCAGGCCGCATGCCAAAAGCTGCGCCGGCCCGAACTTGAACTCCCACGCTCCGGAGCCGGCCAGGTGGTGCGAATTTTCGAGCTTCAGGGCTGGAACAAAGTGTCCGAAATAATCGGAGAAGGCCAGGGCCGAGGCTGCGATGGGCGCCGAGAATCCCGCGAAGAATGAAACCCAGCCAGACATGAATCCCCAGGTGGGACCGAAGGCTTGCGTCAGATAGACGTATTCGCCGCCGGAACTCGGAAAGTTGACGCCCAGCTCTGAGTAGCAGAATGCGCCGGCCAGCGCGCAGACCGCGCCCACCGCCCAGATGAGCAATACCAAATCGGCCGAACCCAGGTCACCCGCCAGATAGCCGGTAGTGGTAAGGATTCCGCTGCCGATCATGTTCGAGATCACCAGTGCCGTGGCGCTGACGATGCCTAGCTGCCGGAGAAGAGTTGCGCCGCGAGTGGTCAAAGGGTTTCCGTCAATGACAGGCTGGAGCGCACCAGCGACTGGCCACCGTCGCATACATAAACCGCGCCCGTAATATACGCGGCAGCGGTGGAGCATAGGAACAGCGCCAGATCCGCCAGCTCATCTTTGGTGCCGAAGCGCCGCAGCGGAACGCCCTGTTCCACTCGATGGCGGACCTCGGGAGTGGGCGCCAGCCGCCGCATGCCTTCCGTTTCGTCGGTTGGGCCAGGAGTGATGCAGTTGGCGCGGATTCCCTCCGGTCCCCACTCGATAGCCAGCGTTCTAGTAAGAAGATCGACGCCGGCTTTCGCCGCACAAACGTGGGCCTGGTGAGCTATAGGAATGGAAGCATGGCTGGCCGAAATACTGATCACACTGGCTCCGGGCTTGCGCAGATGCGCGTAGGCGGCGCGGCAGGTGTTGAATGTGCCGAGCAGATCAATATCGATAACGCTCTTGAATCCATTCGCCGACATACCCGCGACAGGCGCTGGAAAATTCCCGGCCGCACTGCAAACCAGAATGTCGATTTCTCCGAATTGCTCGCGCGTTTTTTGCAGAGCGGCCTCCATGGCGGCGTAGTCCCGAACGTCCAGCGCGCAGGTGGCCGCGGTGCCGCCGGAGGAACGGATGGCTGCCGCGGCGGCGTCCAACTTCTCCTGCTTGCGTCCGGCTATTGTAACGCTCGATCCATGCTCGGCGAAGCGCTCGGCAATGCGTTGGCCGATGCCGCTTCCGCCGCCCGTCACGAACGCGTTCTTTCCGGTGAGCAGGCGATCGCGGAAGACGCTGGGCATCGAACGCAATGTATCATATTCGCCGCAGCATAGGCCTCAGCTGGTGGTGGCAAGCCGGGACAATCTACTTCGCGACAAACAGGTCCACGTTAAGTCACATCAGTTTTTGGGATGGTCGTTGTAAATTCCAAAACCCTCGTAACTCGTCCCACATCCAGTAGAGACTCTCTACATATTCGGGGTGCCCGCAATCGGTAACCCTTCCCACTGCGTCTTCAGGCCAATCATGAGCAAGGTTGCTTACATTGCTTGCGTCGATTCCCCAGCCCTGCGCAAACTGATCCATTCCCATGCTCTCGGTTACGAACTGAGGGCCGCCACAAATTTGGCTGACAGTGTGGACCGCAAGGCGAAACGGGGAAAGCGTACCTAACCACGGTTCGTCAGCCGGGTCAAAATGATTGCTCTGATGATACGCGGCGATCGATTGAAGTTGCAAGAGTATCCGGTTAAGTGATCCCGTCTCTTTGATTATTCCGATGGCCGCGGCGAATCGTGACTCCGGACTATGCTTGGCTAAGTGCTCTCGCAAGGCGTCGAGCGTGAGTGTTGTCGGGTGATGGAAAGTCTGGAGGATAGTTGTGTTTAGCGAGCCAACCGCGATCGCTACCGCGGCTTTCCTGTAGATCCAAATTAGGTCGCGTATCTCTCTTGGCTGTTCTATAAAGGATGTTATGTCCAAGAGATCGTGCAGCAGATCGTACCATTGCGCTAGTGGTGTTTGGCCAGATTCGCCACGGGGCAGCTGAGCGCGCGCCATTTCATAGGTATTGGGCCGGTGAACAGCGATGCAGGCCAGCTGAGAGTAAATAGTCACAGCTTCTTGGACAGCCCATTGATGTTCGAGACACTCGCTCAAGTATCCCGCGCTACGTCCACTTTGTCGGAAATAGTGCCTGCGCCACGCTCGGTTAGTCCACAAACTCGACGCGGTACTCTTCGATCACCGGGTTTGCCAGGACATCATGCGCGATCTGTTCAATTTCCGCACCCGCTTTTTCACGATCGGTTCCGGGTGCAAGCGTGATCTCGAAATACTTGCCTTGACGCACCGCCGCGATGGAGGTATGGCCCAGGCCGGCCAGCGCGGAGCGGATGGTCTGGCCTTGCGGGTCGAGGACGGTCGGTTTCATGGAGACGTACACGCGGGCTTTCATCGAGTTCTATTGTAGCTTTCCACGCGCTGCATCACCTTCGCGACACTTTCCTCGCGCGTTTCGCGCGCAGTGTGGCACACTACGTCCGGAGAAAGCGGCGGCTCGTAAGGATCATCCATGCCGGTAACGTGATGGATTTCGCCCGCCAAAGCCCGGCGGTAAACGCCGTTGATATCGCGCTGCTGGCAAACCTCCAAGGGAGCCTCAACATAAACTTCCAAAAGCTTGCCGATGCGGGCGCGCATTTCATCACGCACTGCCCGATAGGGCGAAATGGCTGAGACCAGCACAATCACGCCGTTGCGGGTCAGCAGCTCTGCCACGTATCCGATGCGCCGGATATTCTCATCGCGGTCCTCCTTGCTGTAGCCGAGTCCCTTGCTGATGTGTTGGCGAACCGCGTCGCCATCCAGCCATTCCACTTTATGGCCGGCGTGAAGGAGTTTTTCCCGGACGGCCTGGCTGATGGTAGTCTTCCCGGACGAGCTCAGCCCGGTGAACCATACTGTCAATCCACTCATTCGCTCATGCTACTTTACCAGCTCCAGATCAGTCCACTTCCAGGCCATCTGATATTTGTGAGGCGCGAGTGGATCGCGCGCAATCGCTTGAAACATGTACGCGCCGGGCTCGAGCGACGATTCCAGCAAAGGTCCCGGTGGCCACCCAGTGCGTAGCGTCCGCCTGCTTCGCGTTCGCTGGAGTAATCGGGCTGCTGTAGACCCGCGACCACGGCATCAACTTGGACCGGAGTGACGGTGATGCCCAGGACCGGCCCTTGATTCTGCGCCAGGAGCGTGACGGGGAATGCCAACAAACACAGAAAATCGGACCGTTCAGTAGTCCGCCAAACAACCAACTTTTTGCGCACTGCCTGCCTCCGATCAATTTCCTCGAGCGGGACTACAGTTAACATATGCCCCGTAGTAACGTTCAGTAAGCTTGATCTTGATGTCAGCGAAGCACGCCGCAACCTTGAAACTGTGGCCGAGTCCGATATCCGCGATGCCCACGGCGAAATGGTTCCTCGTCTTTCGCTGCCGAAGATTCCACCGTACTTGTATGAGGCAGTGATACACGACATGGTTGAAGATCAAAAAGCGTACGACGCGGAAGTGGACGCACAACGCGGAGCCTTGAATGGAACTAGTCCCATCTGAGTCGCCAGGTATGCCAGCGCGATCCGACAATTACCGCTTCCATGTGAGAATGCACCCGATGCAGCCCGCTGACGTTATCTCCCGGTTGGAGCAGAACTCGCCAGAGAATCGAAGAGCCCTCAATCGGCTCCGTAGTCATCTGCTTAGCAAAGGGATCCAAGCGTCTACAGTGTAAGAGCGGAACGCACAAGCACTAGAAGCAGCTTGACGATCTCTCAAAGCACGTTTCAGACAGTACCCACCGTTCCCAGCATGGCGATTCATTATATTGAAAACGTGACGTGCTACGCTTGCTCACGCCTGCGGCCTACCCTCTATTGTGATAACATCCCTTCTTGATACCCCACCCGGAGTAAATACAGAGTGAAAATATACGAAGGAACGGACGTCCGAAACGTGGCGTTGATTGGTCACGGACATTCGGGAAAAACCTCGCTGACCGCTGGCTTCCTTTTCACCGCGGGCGCCACCAATCGGTTGACTCGCGTCGATGAGGGCACCACCATTACCGATTTCGACGACGATGAGATTCAGCGCAAGCTGACCATCTCCACCGCGCTGGCGTTCGCCGAGTGGTCGAAGAAGAAGATCAATCTGATCGACACTCCCGGCTTCAACATTTTTATCAACGACACCCGGGCCGCAATGCGGGCGGCCGATTGCGCGTTGGTGGTGGTGGATGGGGTGGCGGGCGTTGAAGTGCAGACTGAGAAGGTCTGGAGCTTCGCCGACGAGTTCGAGCTGCCGCGCGCCATCCTCATTAACAAGCTGGACCGTGAACGCTCCGACTTCGAGCGCACGCTCGGGAGCGTCCAGGATAAATTCGGGCGCCTGGCTGTTCCCATCCAATTGCCGATCGGCTCAGAGAAGGATTTCAAAGGCATCGTCGACCTGGTCAATATGAAGGCGTACACCTATTCGAGCGACGGCGACGGGAAAGGCAAGGAAGGCGAGATTCCTGCCGGCTTATCAGACGCAGCGCAGAAAGCCCATGAGGCGCTGATCGAGATGGTTGCGGAAGGCAACGACGCCTTGATGGAGGAATTCTTCGAAAAGGGAACGCTTCCGGCCGAACATATCCAGGCGGGCCTCCAGCAGGCCATTCGAGAGCGCCGGATTTACCCCGTGCTGTGCGGCTCCGGACTTCACAATATCGGTACGGATCTTTTGCTGAACTTCATGGTGGAGAATTTCCCGGCGCCCACCGAGCACGAGCCTTTGGCCGGGACGGTGAACGGCCAGGAGACAAAGCGGGCGCTGAAGGATAGTGAGCCCGTTTCCGCTTACGTGTTCAAGACCGTAGCCGACCCGTTCGCCGGCCGCTTGACTTACTTCAAAGTAATTTCCGGTGTTGTGAAGAACGATGCGGGCTTGGTAAACGCGCGCACCGGGGGCACGGAACGCCTGGCGCATATCGGCGTTCTGGCCGGCAAGACCATTCAACCGGTGAATGAAATACACGCCGGCGACATCGGGGCAGTGGCGAAGCTGAAGGAATCGCTCACTGGCGATACGCTGGACGATAAGAGTTCGCTGATCAGTTATCCACCGGTCCAGTCGCCCGAACCATCCATTGCTTTTGCAATCCTGGCCAAGAGCCGCCAGGACGAGGATCGCTTGAGCAATGGCATCCAGAGGATTCTGGAAGAGGACCAGTCGCTGCGCTTTTATCGCGACCCGCAGACCAAGGAATTTTTGTTGGCCGGTAGCGGCCAGCAGCACGTAGAGGTGATTGTCAGTCGCTTGAAGAAGCGCTACGGCGTGGATGTGGAGCTGAAAGCGCCCAAGATTCCGTATCGTGAAACCGTCCGCGGCAAGGCGGATGTGCAAGGCCGTCACAAAAAACAGACTGGCGGTCATGGCCAGTTTGGCGATTGCTGGATCCGTATAGAGCCGCTGCCGCGCGGAGGGAAGTTCGAATTCGCCAACGAAGTGTTCGGCGGCGCCATTCCACGCAATTTTATCCCTGCGGTTGAAAAAGGCATCGTGGAAGCCGCCGCTAACGGGTTTTTGGCTGGATTTCCCGTGGTGGACTTCAAGGTTACCGTCTATGACGGCTCTTATCATGACGTGGACTCTTCGGAAATGGCGTTCAAACTGGCCGCGCGCAAAGCCTTCAAGGCCGCCATGCAGGAGGCCAAGCCAGCTATATTAGAGCCCGTGATGAACGTCGAGATTCAGGCTCCGGTGGAATATGCGGGCGATCTAATGGGCGATCTCAATGGCCGGCGCGGCCGCATTCAGGGCATGGACACCAAAGGCAGCACCCAGATTATCCGCGCCCAGGTGCCAATGTCTGAAATGCTGAACTACCAGAACGATCTGATCTCGATGACACAGGGCCGCGCATCATTTCATATGGAGTTCGACCATTACGATTACGTTCCGGCGCTGCAGGCCGAGAAGATCATAGCTGCCGCCAGGGCTGCTAAGACCGGCGAAGAAGAGGAAGAAGAGTAAAAACCGTTATTCGGCTATTCAGTTGTTCGGTTCCTTTAACCGGATAACCGATGAACGGATGAACCGAAGAACCATTCATCTGGGAAATGCGATAGCATTCTGGGGATGGACCTGCGTGTTACTCTTCGGACTTTGGCAAAACAACCTGCTTTTTGCCTGGCCGCTATTCTCACGTTGGCGCTTGGCATCGGGGCCAATACGGCTATCTTCAGCGTCTTTGACGCTGTAATTTTGCGTCCATTGCCGTATCCAGATCCCGGCCGGCTGGTCTTTGTGTGGCAGAAAAGACCGGACGGGCGGGAAAACGGCGTCGCTGGTGTCGATTATCAGGAATGGGTTAAACAGAGCAGATCATTCGAGCGGCTGGAAGGCTGGATACCGCAATTCTATAATGCCGGCGCGGGCGACCAGATTGTCCAAGCTCCGGGCGGAAGAGTAAGCGCGGGATTCTTACCTGCGCTGGGTGCTCAACCGGTGCTGGGGCGTGGCTTTACGAAGGATGACGCCAAAATTGGCTCTCCCCACGTGGTGCTGGTGAGTTACGGATTGTGGCAGAGCCTGTTGGGCGGCGAGCGGCGTGTTCTGGGACGCGCCGTACAGTTGAACGGTGTGCCCTACACGCTGATTGGAGTGTTGCCTCGCGGATTTGACTTTGCTGAGCAGGGTATTCAGGTGTGGACGCCTCTCATCTTCGAGCGGGAAGCAGAAGCACACGCTAACAAAATGGCAGTGCTGGGCCGGATGAAGCCGTCGGTCAGCTTGGAACAGGCGAATCGGGAGATGGAAGTGGTTTCCAAGCGCTTGGAATTGCTGTTTCCAAGTGACAATCAGGGCTGGAGCGCGATGGTGAAACCACTGCAGGACTACGTTGGAGGTAAGGTTCGCCCGGCATTGACGGCGCTGCTAGTGGGTGTCGGATTCGTGCTTCTCATCGCGTGCACCAACGTCTCGAATCTAGTGCTGGCGCGCGCGGAGGCGCGCTACAAAGAAGTGGCCATCCGCGCGGTGTTGGGCGCCAGCCGATTCAGGCTGATCCGCCAGCTTCTCGCGGAAACCATGATCCTGGCTGTGGCGGGGAGTCTAGCCGGGTTGGGGCTGGCGTGGGCAGGATTACGCTTGTTGGTGACGATTGCCGCTGGGCAATTACCGCGCGTGGAGGGAGCTGGGTTGGACGCGCGCGTGCTGGGCTTCACATTGGCGGTCACCATCCTCACCGGGCTGCTCTTCGGTCTGCTCCCGGCGCGCCAATTACTGGGCGGTGACTTCCAAATCGCGCTGCGGGAATCCGGCCGGGGGTCCATAAACACACGCCGCGGCCGCAACTTGCGCAATCTGTTGGTGGTATCGGAGGTTGCACTATCGTTGATGCTCGCAATCGGAGCAATCTTGATGGCGCGTAGTGTGCTTTGGCTGCAGAATCAAAGCCGCGGATTTTCCCCACAGCACTTACTCAGCTTCCGTGTATCTTTAACTGGTCCGGATTTGAAGAGCAGCACGCAAATGGCTGCATATTTCGACCGTTTGTTGGAGAGAATCGGCGAAATTCCAGGCGCAAAGGCCGTCGGCGCAACCATCAATCCTCCGCTGGAAGGCTCCCGTCAGGTTGGATTATTTTTCACTCCGGAGGGGTCCACTCCTCTCGATACATCCAATCGTCCATCCGCGAGCGTTAACCTCATTAACCCCGGATATTTCGCGGCGTCGGGCGTTCCCATTGTTCAAGGCCGCCCGTTTGACAGCCGAGACCGGGAGGATGCTCAGCCCGTGGCGATTATCAGCAGCGCACTGGCGCGGCGCTTCTTCGCCGGCCAGAATCCGGTAGGGCGAACGCTGGAAATGGCAAACCTGGGAAGAGGCAGCGGCGATGTTGCCCGCGAGATTGTGGGTGTGGCGGGAGATATTCGGTACCTCACCAAGCTGCCGCAAGACTCAGTGGAGATTTATGTGCCTTACGGGCAGGCTACCTGGCCGACGGTCTACATTTTTGTGAGAACGGACGGCGATCCCACCCGCCTGGCGCCGGCGGTACGCACCGCGCTACAACAATCGCCTTGGCATCAGCCCATTTCGAACATCAAATCCGTGCAGGAATGGATCGATACGCTGAACGGAAAGGCCCGTCTCAATTCTCTACTGGCGGCCATCTTTGCCGTGATCGCACTGGCGTTGGCAGCGGTTGGAATCTACGGCGTGATCTCGTACTCGGTGGCTTCGAGGAGCAAAGAGATTGGGATACGTATGGCGATGGGCGCCACGCCGAATAATATTCTCCGTTGGATTGTGCGCCAGGCGATGTTTCTAGCTGCAGCGGGAATCGCCATTGGACTGGCTGGACACGTAGCGCTGCTGCGCGTGCTTCGCACTTTGCTTTACGGAGTCAGTCCCAGCGATGTTTCCACCTGGATGGGAGCGGCCGCTTTACTGGGGCTGATTGCAGTTTTGGCCAGTTATATTCCAGCCCGGCGTGCAATGCGGAGCGATCCCGTGACGGCTTTGCGAGCTGAATAGGCTGGGACTGGCAGCGCACGGCGCTGCCCCACGTGTTCTCACGAAAGATGGAACCTGGGGCGCTGGCTGCGCGTTTCACTGTGCAGGAGATTTTGGTGTCCTCTGCCAATCCCGCCGATCTGGCCAGCGTGAGCCGGCCGATGGTGAAGATTCTGTTCCTGGCCAGTTGCCTGCTCGCTATTGTTTCCTGGTACACAACCTTCGAAGGCATGCGGCTGTATCTTTCGGTTTGGTTTTCGGCGCTCGCATCCTTTGGAGTGCAGACTGCGCTGGTTCTGGTGGCCTGGCTGATCGGGTTCAGCTCCAGCAGCCGGCAACTGGGCCGGCGTCCGCTTTTGATCGCAGTCTATATTAGTACGGCGATTGTGTCCGTGGCATTCTCTTACGTGAGTTTGTACACCTGGTTCAGCGCACGCGAAAGACCGGCCGCCATTGAGCGGAAGCTCTACGATGCGGTGAACGCTTCGGCCGCTCAGGTTCAAAGCTTGCTCACCTCTGCTATTTCAGAACAACAGAAGCACGTGCTGGCTTTGGAAGAAATAACCGAGGCCGAGAAAACGCACGGCCACATTTCTCGCGCGCAGGACATGGATCCATACCTGGCTCAGGTGCGTCGAGCGGTGGCGGATGAGGCGCGGACCTATGCCGCAGACTACAAGGAAGGCTCGGGCGAGGGCGTCCGATATTCGGCATTCGATCGATATACCAAGCTCGGGCGGCAATCGCTCGGTGAGATGCAGCAATCCGAGCGCGAGCTTGCGGATTACCTGGCGAAGAACAAACCGCTGGACGCGACTGAGAATCAGTTGCAGGCCTACCGGCAAGTATACGATCGCGTTCCTTGGAGCCAGATTGAAACGGTATTGCACTCGGGCCGCATTCTAAAACCGGCTGTTCCAATTTATGGCGATTTTGTGGATCGAACTGTTTCGGGGCAGGAGGATCTGCTGGTGGCTTTCCAGGAGCTTTTCACGGCGCCCACACCCCGCCATGCATTTGCGCTAGCGCTGGCCGCGTTCATTGACCTGGTGGTATTCCTGCTGGCGTTCGCGTCCGGTCCCTATTTCTTTGGAGCGGAAGAACAACGCTGGATTTCGGGAGGCGCGGCGCTGGAGGGCATCGATCTGCAAATTTTCACACGCGATTTTCTACGCAAGCTGGCCCCTGGCCCGCGCGGAATGGCGCGCGTGGACGTGACAATTCTCACTCCTGGCGAGCAGCAGCTTTGCCTGGTGCTGGCCGCCAAGAAACTGGCCGTGGTTATGGAAGACGACGGCAAGAAGTATTACATGCTGGAGCAGGGAATTCACGAACATCTGCTGGGATCGCTGGCGGTGCAGGATTTTCCGTTGCGGGCTGCGTCGGTGATGTAGAGAGACGTTACCCGAACCGCGACCGTGAGGGAGACGGTGCTTTTGAAAAAAATCAAAGGAAGATTTACCAAGCGGCGGCCTTGAGGGAGTTCCCATAAGCCTGCTGGCTCCCCAAAGGTCATGCAGAACGCCCCGTGGCGCACGCACTCCTGCGTGCAGCGCCGAGACTCATCTCGGCGTTTGGCGGAACATCGACATGAGTGTCGATGCAGCCCGCAAAAGTGCGTGCGCCACAAGGCGTCTTCAACGGAGTCGGTGCCTTCGCCGGGTTTTTCACGGGCTCTGACGGTCCGCGAACGTAAGCGACCGGTTTGTAGCCCGCGCGTGAGCGAGGGGCCGCAACATATAAAGAGGATAAAGGCGGGCTCTCCTCGACTCAGGTGATCACCTTATTCCAGACCTCCGGTCCAGGCATGTACTAAGGTCTCAATCCAGTCATAACTAGTACCAAGGGCCAATTGTTCATACCGTTCATTACCCTTAGTGTAGATTCAGGAGTGTGGGATGTTACGTGGCATAATCATCTGTCCTGACGTCGACTTAGGCGAGCGTCTTGAAGCTCTGTTAAACGAGATGGGAATCGTCGGTGTGATTCGCACTCTCGATCGTTATCCGAACGCTCTTGAGCTGGTGCGTTTCTTGCGCGCGCACGCTCCCCAAGTGATTTTCGTTAGCACCGAAAACACCACCAAAGCGCTGGAGATCGCCAAAGAAGTAGAAAAGAACACGCCGGGCGTTCAACTGGTGGCCGTCAGCCGGTTCTGCGATCCACAGATTCTTCTGGAGGTGATGCGCGCCGGCATCCGCGAGTTCGCGTCATTGCCATTCGATCGCCAGACTCTCACCGACGGGCTGATACGGATCAAGGATGCGCTGGACAAGCGGCCGCCGGAGATTGGCGCCACCGACCAGGTGTTCTCATTCCTTCCCTCCAAGGCGGGGGTGGGAACTTCCACAATTGCTTTGAACGTGAGCGTAGCGATGTCCAAGATGCCGAACGCTAACGTTCTGCTTTCGGATTTCGACCTGAACTCCGGCATGGTGCGTTTCATGCTGAAGCTGGACAATTCGTATTGCGTAACGGACGCGGCCGAGCATTCACTCGACATGGACGAGAGCATGTGGCCTTCTATGGTAACCAGTCTCGACCGTTTGGACGTCTTGCACGCCGGCAAACTGAATCCGGATTTCCGCATTGAGCCTACCCAGATCCGCCACCTGATGGAGTTCATGCGCCGCAACTACGCGGTGTTGTGCTTCGATCTGTCTGGAAACCTGGAGAAGTATTCGCTCGAAATCATGCAGGAGTCCAAAAAGATTTTCCTGGTGTGTACACCCGAGATTCCCTCCCTGCACCTGGCCCGCGAGAAGTACGTTTATCTCAAGCAGTTGGATTTGGGAGACCGCGTGGCAGTGCTGTTGAACCGCTCTCAGAAACGTCCCCTGATTACTCCGCAGCAGATTGAACAGCTGCTGGGCCTGCCGGTCTATATGACCTTCCCCAACGACTATCATGGCGTCCAACGCGCGGTAACGGAAGGCCGCTGGGTGGAAACCAGCAGCGATTTGGGCAAGCAGTTCAACTCGCTGGCGCAATCGATGCTCGAAACCAAGCAGAATGCGGGCGCCGGTGACGGCAAGAAACGCTTCATCGAATTCTTTTCCGTAGTTCCGGGGAAGACGCCGGCTGTGCGGGAACAGAAAAAATCCGTCGGATAGGCCGCTGCGAAATCCACGGCACTCAATCGTCCGTGAATCTCCGAGGGAATCCAGGAGTCAGGATGTGGTGGCGCAGGTGCTTTCGCCTGCGAACCGATTTCCACGGGTTCTAAGGGAGCCCTCCTTCTTCTGAACTCTCGCTCCCGAATTCTCAATTCCTCCACCCGCTGGGCGTCTTCAAGGGACTGGCCCACCAAAGGCCATGCAGGCGACCCGTGGCGCACGCACTCTTGCGTGCTGCGCCGAGACTCTCCAGAAACCTCGGCGCAAGCCCTTGGAAACACAGGGGCGGCTGCGCCGAAGTTTCTGCCGCTAGAGACGTTCCCCACAGGGACCGTCCGTTGCTCATCTCGGC
>DASYNU010000299.1:0-47544 GCA_036008345.1 Bryobacteraceae bacterium | reverse complement strand
TGATCGGTGAGCGCGGTGGGGTTGCAGCCGTGTGCTTCAACGATCCATTCGAGACCGCTCATGTTTTTAGAAGGCTAGCACAAAAACCGGGGACACCATTGGATTTTGCTTGGCCGGATACTTTTCGGACGCTTGCCCATGGTGTCCCAGTTTTATTGGGGCTATTGGGCGTTGCCGCACTCGGGGCAAAATTTCGCGGATTTCGGAATCGGCTTGCCGCAGTTTACGCAGAACTTTGTGGCAGCGGCTGGAGCTGCCGGCGCAACTGGAGCTCCTCCGGTTGGTTGCGGTGCTGGTGGAGCGCCAGGCTCCTGAGGGCGCATCGCATTCATCATGGTTTGGCCCATGGCTAGGCCTGCTCCTAAGCCTACGCCAACTCCTGCGGCTCCGCCACCTTCATTCGCGGCGGCTATCGGAAGGGACTGCGCTACCTGGAACTGCGTATATTTGCCCATGTCGCCGATCATGTTCATGCTGATGCGCTGGTCGAGCATTTTTTGCAACTCGTCCGGCAGCGAGATGTTTTCAACCACGAAACTTTCGAGCGAGAGTCCAAAGTCGGCGAAGGAGGGCTTGAGATTTTCGACGATCTTGTCGCCCAGCACCTGCTGGCTCGCGGCCATGTCCAGGAAGGGGACGGTGGATTGCGCGAAGGTATCGGTCATGCGCGCGACGATGGTGTTGCGGAGTTGTCCTTCCAGATCCGCGACGCGATAGATGTCGCGGGTGCCGCTGATTTTCTGGTGGAAGACTTTGGGGTCCGCGATTTTGTACGCGTAGATGCCGTAGCCGCGCATGCGCACCGCGCCGAATTCTTTGTCGCGAATGGTGATTGGCGTCGCGGTGCCCCAGCGCTGGTTGGTTTCGACGCGCGTGGATAAATAATAAACGTCCGACTTGAACGGGGACTTGAAGGCTTTGTCCCAATTCATCAGGTACGTGAGAATGGGCAGCGTCTGGGTGGTAAGCGTGTAGAGGCCGGGGCCGAAGACGTCGGCGATTTTACCCTCATTCACAAAGATGGCCGCCTGGGACTCACGAACGGTGAGCTTGCCGCCGTTCTGGATCTCCATGTCCTCCATGGGATAGCGGTAAGCCAGAATGCCGTCTTCAGGTTCGGTCCACTGGATGACATCAATGAATTGCTTGGAAAGGAAACTCATAGGATTTGTCCGGCTCCTTGAAGTATAACGCCGGAGGGCGGGGGTTTGTTCCGGAATCCGGAATGGAGGCGTGCAAGTGGATGGATCGAAGAGAGTTACAGCAACTCCAGCAATGCTTCCACGGTTAGGTCCGCAGTCTTTAGGATTTGGCTGAGCGTTCCGGGCCGAATCGTCTTGTGGTCAGGGATAATGACACGGGCTTTCGGGACTTCTCGTCTAATCCGCTGGCAGTTTGGACATTACCTTGGAGATGGAACCTCGACGAACTCCTTGCCGGCTTCGGTAGGCACCGGATCACCGGCAACAATGGAGTCCTCGATATAAAGCTCGATTGCTTCTCGGATGTTCGCCATGACTTGCTCGCGCGTGTCGCCTTGAGACACACAGCCTGGCAGCGCGAGGACCAGCGCGACGAAATCCCCTGTCTGGTTCTTGTTCGAGAATGACGGTGTAGCTCATCCACCTTCTTATTAAGGTACACGCGTTGGCAACTCAGGGCCTGGGGCGTGTGATAATAAACTCCTATGAGACTAACCTTTACGGCATTGCTACTGGCAGTGGCTGCGTTCGGGCAGCATCCGGCACCTAAGAATTTGAAGTTGCTGCCCGCGGACGAGAATCTGATCCCGACCATGCGTTCGTTTACCGTCGCGTTGGGGCAAAAGTGCGACTTCTGTCACGTGCAGGGAGACTTCGCGAGCGACGAAAAGCATAATAAGGAAATCGCGCGGCATATGATCTCGATGGCGAAGGACATCAATGCCAAATTCCCGGATGGGAAGACGCATGTTACTTGCTATACGTGCCATCGGGGAGCTACGGAGCCGGCTACCGCGGCGCCGGAAGCGGCCAAGTAGAGTCGGAGTTCTATCAAAAAAATTGCTGGGACACGTCTGCTCAGGTTGAAGTTTGAAACGGTGCGGACGCAAGCCCGGCATGTCCCCACAATTTTTTGGCCTCCACAATTTTTGGCCCGCTATTTTTCACAACTTTGCCCGCAAATTTATTCGTAGCGGAGAGCGTTTAGCGGGTCTACTTTGGTGGCGCGGAGACCGGGGATCACGGTTGCAAAGAGCGCTACTGAAATTAGAGTGACCGCCACGGCGGTGTAGGCCACTGGATCCTTGGCTTGGATGCCCACCAGCACTTTCGCCAGAAGCTGGGCGAGCCAGTATGCCGCGCCCAGGCCGATGGCCAATCCGATGCCGGCCAGCAGCATGCCTTGGCGGACAATCATGCCTAGCATGTCACGCGTGGCGGCACCCAGAGCCAGGCGAATGCCGAACTCCTGCATGCGCTGCTCCACCGTGTACGACATCAGGCCGTAAATGCCGATGGCCGCGAGCAGCAAGGCTAGGCCGGCAAAGATGGTCAGCAGCAACGTATTGAAATTCTGGCGGGCGGAGGATTCCGCGATTACCTGCAGCATGGTGCGGATTTTGGCCACGGGCAATTGGCCGTCTACAGCGAGGAACTCGTGTTGAATCGCGACGCTGAGAGTTGAAGGATCGGTGGCGGTGTGGATCGCCCAGCTCAACGGGATAACACCGTTGGCCAGCTTGGTTAATCCGTCCGTTATTTGACCTTGGGGCACGTACATGACCGGTTGGTCAGTGCCGCTGAATCCATTCTCGCGGACATTGCCGACGATTCCGACGATCTGGCGCGAGGGTTCCGCAAAATCGGCACCCAACCCCTTGCCGACGCCCATGGTCTTGCCGAGAGGATCGTCGTTGGGCCAATACTTTTTCGCGAAGGCTTGGTTGATTATCACCACGCGCTCGGACTTTCCGGTGTCGCGTTCGTCAAAAGCCCGGCCGCGCATGAGTGGAATGCTGAAGGCCTTGAAATAGTGCGCGGTTACGAAGCGCCACTGTTCGTCGCCGTGGAACGGATTGCCTTTGTCGAGTGGGCGGCCGTCGATGATGAAGGGAAGGTCGATTCCGCCTTCAATGGGCAGCATGACAGTGGCGGCGGCGGATTGTACGCCAGGAAGCGACTCAATGCGCTGCAACGCTTGACGGATCATGTTCTCACCCTTGGCCGTGGTGTCGTACTTGCCGCCGGTGAGCGATGTTTGCATGGTGATGACATTATGCGCATCGAAGCCGGGCTGCGCGGAGCGCAATCCGAGGAACGTGCGGATCATCAGCGCCGCGCAGGTGAGCAGGATAACGGCCAGCGCCATTTCGCTGATGACCAGCAAACTGCGGACACGATTCTGCTTGAGGCCGGTGCCGGAGCGTCCGCTGGTTTCCTTCAAAGCGGAGTTCACGTCCATGCGGGAGACGTGCACGGCAGGAAACAATCCGAAGAGGATTCCAGTCAGCAGGGATACGCCGATGGTGAAGGCCAGGACTCGCCAATCGAGCGCGCTAACGATAGATGCAGCGTGCTGTTCATCGTTAATGCGCGGCAGGTTTCCAGGACTGAGGGCCAGCAGTGCGCGGACTCCCCAGGCTCCCAGCACAAAGCCGGCCAAGCCACTAAGAAGGCCGAGCATAAGGCTCTCCGTGAGCAGTTGTCGAACCAGGCGTCCGCGGCTGGCGCCGATAGCAGTCCGGATAGCGATCTCTCGTTGACGGGCGGCCGCGCGCGCCAGCAGCAGATTCGCGACGTTGGCGCAGGCGATCAATAGGACAAAGCTGACTGCGCCCACCAGAATCAGCAGCGGTAGCCGGACGTCGCCCACGAGCGAATCCCGCAGGGGCATGACGCCGGCGCTTTCGTCCGGACCAATCAATGCTTGATTCGTCTTGCGGAATCGATCCGCGGCTATTTTCATGTTGGCGTTGGCCGCTTGCATGCTTACGCCGGGTTTGAGGCGCCCGGCTGTCAGCAGGTAGTGGCCCTGGTTGGTGCTGTTCGGATCAGGCTGGATGGCGATGAAGACGTCGGCGGGCGGGTCGGGACGGAAGCTGGCGGGCAGAATACCAACTACCGTGTACGGATCGCCGCCGAGAATGATCGGTTTTCCGACTAGAGCGGGGTCACTTCCGAACCTGTTTTGCCAGAGAGCGTAGCTAACGACGACAGCTCTGGGACCGCCGGGCTGGTCCTCCTGGGGAGTGAAGGTTCGGCCTTGGGCTGGGGTGACACCGAAGACACGGAAATACCCCTCGGAAACGTGGATACCCTTTACCTGCTGGGGTCGGTCTCCGGAGCCGAGATTCATGCCGGGACCCGCGAAGTCATAAACGGCCATGGAGTCGAAAGTCTGGTTCGCGTTCTTCCACGCCATGAATTTGGGGATGGAGGTGGATGGGGAGACATCTCCGGACTTATAAACACGCTGGATTCGCATGATCCGGCCGGGTTCCGGATAGGGGAGGGGTTGGAGCAGGACCGTGTTAACCACTGAGAAGATGGCGGTGTTCGCGCCGATGCCAAGCGCCAGAGCGGCGATGGCGATCACGGTGAATCCGGGGCTCTTGATCAGCAGGCGGATGGAGTGGCGCAGATCGGATATAAGGCTGCCCATGTGAAATGTTACGCACCAGTCCATCGAAAGTTCGCAGAAATTAAGGGAACTTCGCCCTTTTGCCGATAGATGGGGAGCAAGATGGTAAAGACGCAGGCGCAACAGAGCATATGGCCGGTTTCGGTGTTCGGCCTGGGTTTCATGCTGATCATCATGGGGCTGTCGGGAGTGGCCAGCATCCAGGAGACGCGGCGGATTCATCAGCAGATCCTGTCGGTGGAAGACAGTTACCGGCACATCGAGAATCTGGTGGAAGGGATCCGCACCGACACATCCGGCGCTGACATTCTGCGGCGGGACCGTCTGCTGGATTCTAGCGGTGCCGGCGACAACTATGCGCGCCAGTTGAAAGGATTGCGTTCCAAGACTGGCGCGGATCTGGAGCGGTTGCGCGGCTTGCGGCCGCAACAGGAGAGCCGGGTTTTCGACCGGCTGGAGACTGCGCTCCGAGACTATTGGGATACGGCCACCGCCGAATTTCAAGAAAGTCCGCTGAAGAACAAGACAGCCTCGGTGCGGGATCAATTCGCATCCCAAAGCAAGAAGATTTTCGCCGTGACCGAGGAGTTGGGTGAGCTGAACGAGGAGAATTTCGAAGCGCGGCGCCGGGAGCTGAGCCGCGCGGTGGAGAATTTGCAAAACGACATCTGGGAAACGATGTTGACGGCCCTTTGCCTGGGCGCAATCATCGCCGGAGCCAGCGTCTTCCGGATCTCGGGGCTGGAGAAGGAATCGGCTGAATACCAGAAGGCGAGCAAGCAGGCGGAACAACGGCTGCGGCAGCTCTCCCAGCAATTGGTTTCATCTCAAGAACAGGAACGAAAGTCGCTGTCGCGCGAGCTGCACGACGAGATTGGGCAATTGTTGACGGCATTGCGCATGGAGCTGGGGAATGTGGAGCGTTCGCACGCGGCGTCAGGCGGAGAAGCGGACGCGCACCTGGACCAGGCTAAGAAGCTGGCGGAGACCACATTAAAGACCACGCGGGATATCGCTATGGGGCTGCGGCCGGCCATGCTGGATCTATTGGGGCTGGGGCCGGCGCTGGAATGGCAGACGCGCGAGTATTCGCGGCGCTATAAGACTCCCATTCAACTGGATGTAGCCGGGGATTTGCGGGACCTGCCCGATCCGCACCGGACGTACTTATATCGAATCGTGCAGGAGGGTCTTACCAACTGCGCGCGGCATGCACAGGCTAAGAATATTCGTGTGAGCCTGAAGGATGCCAACGGGCAACTGGCTGTGACGGTGGAAGACGACGGTGTAGGTTTCGATCAACACGGCGGCGTGTCTTACGGACTGGGCTTGTTGGGAATCACGGAGCGCGTGCGGGAGCTGTGCGGCAAAATTTCGATACAGTCGGAGCCGGGGAAGGGAACCAAGTTGGAAGTGATGCTGCCGCGGGAAATCAGTTAAAAACCGTTTCTCGTTTCTCGTTTCTCGTTAGGGACATTCAAGGTTGCGGCTGGGTTATTCTGGTTTCATTCTCCCCTATGAAACAGGAATCCTTCGATCCAGGCTTAACTACACAGTACAACGGCGCCCTGCGCCGAGCCATCAACAAAGACGGTAGCTTCAACGTGCATCGCAAAGGGATGCGCTGGCGCGACGCCAACCTCTATTTGAAACTGATCGATACCACGTGGCCGCGCTTTCTTTCGGCTGTCGGCCTGGGCTTCATGCTCATCAATATGCTTTTTGCCGGGATCTACATGCTGCTCGGGATCGAACACTTGCAAGGTCTCGAGCCGGAAATGACCCCTTTTCTGAACGCGTTTTTTTTCAGCATCCACACCTTGACTACGGTTGGATATGGGAATGTCTTTCCCCGAGGGGTGGCGGCTAACATGGTTGCCGCCATCGAAGCGGCCACCGGCCTCATGGTATTTGCGATCGCGACAGGGCTTCTTTACGGACGCTTCTCGCGGCCCTCGGCGCGCATTCTGTTCAGCGATCATTTGCTGGTGGCACCCTACCAGGACGGGACCAGCCTCCAGTTCCGCATCACCAACGCGCGGAGCAACGTGCTGATGGACCTGGATGCGCGAGTGCTGCTCATGACCGTAGATCCGGTGGACGGGCAGTTGAAACGGGATTTCGTCGATCTTCCTCTGGAACGCCGGCGCGTTTACTTTTTCCCGCTGACCTGGACCATTGTGCATCCGATCGATTCCGCGAGCCCCTTGTTTGGAAAGACGGCGGAGGACCTGGCCAGAACCAGCGCCGAGATCCTGATTCTCATCCAAGGATTTGACGACACTTTTAGCCAGACGGTGCATGCGCAGTACTCCTACAGGCACGATGAGTTTGTGTGGGGCGCGAAATTCGTACCGGCATTCAACATTGATCCGGGCGGCGACCTGGTGCTGGATGTGAAGCGGATTGATGAGCTGAAGATGGTGAGTTAGATGCTCGGATTTGCGTTTGCTATCGGCGTGGTCGCAGGGCTGCGATCTTTCACGGCACCAGCGGCGGTTTGCTGGGCAGCGCACCTGGGATGGTTGCACCTGGAAGGATCCAAGCTGGCGTTTCTGGGGACAAGCATTGCGGTTTACATTGCTTCGGCGCTGGCGCTGGTGGAGCTGGTGCTGGACAAACAAGCATGGATGGGCGCGCGCACCAAACCGGGTCCGTTGATCGATCGCCTCATAATGGGCGCTCTCTCGGGTGCGGCCCTGGGTTCCATGCCGGGAGCGATTTCAGGCTGTGTGGGAGCGCTGGTTGGCACTTACGGCGGATATCAGGCGCGACGTCGGATTGTAGCGAACTTGAAAGTGCCGGACATCGCGGTGGCGCTGGTGGAGGACGCGTTGGCGGTGGGCGGAGCGCTGCTAATCGTGTCGCGATTTTAGCCGTTGCCAAAGACTTTGGCAAAACCATAGTGGCAGGCGGCTCTGATACCTTCCGGCGAAAGCGCACGCTCCACCGAAATCTCGGCCGCCGCGCGAATATCGTCGCTCACTTCCAAAAAGAGAGCCCTGGGCGCGGTTTGCACTTTGCGTTGACTGGCCGGTTGCAGTTTCGGAGCCACTGTTTTCCACCACAACTCATGTAGAGCAGCCAGCTGCGCACCGAAGACTTCGAGGGTGTCATGCATGTACAGAATATCCTTGGCTTTGTCAATGCGTTCGCGCTTTTTGTGGATCAAAATCTTCTGGGCGATGAAGCTGACGGGGTTGACGATCGGAATGGAGGCTGTGAAACCGCCGGAATGGAACTCGACGGACCACGGGTGGTCGAGGAGCAGCTCGATGAACCGCAGCCGCTGAGATGCAATTCCAGCGATTTGCGCAGTCGCGTTGCGTCCCTTGGCGCGGTCGAGTTCGCCGCCTACCAGGGGAGACAGGAACTCGGCATAGAATCCCGAGGCGTCACCGCCCAAGTGATAGTGGGTGGCAGGCGGATGGTCCTCGCCGAAGAATTCTTCGGAGAAACCATGCGCGAGGAGGCGCGAACGAATGTCCTGCTCTCCCATGGGAGGGCGCTCCGGAAGGGCTATGTCCGTGTCTAACGTACTCAACGGCGGATAGTCCAGAGACTGCGCGTGCGGATGCAGCCGATAGAGTTGGTGCGCCCAGCCGCCCACGATAACAATGTGGGGCAGCCAAGGTTCCAGCGCAATCAACAGACGCCTGAATGGATCGGATTGCACGACGCCGCTCATTGGCGTTTCTGAAAGAGAGCGCCCAAAGCCCGGCGGCGTATCTCGCGTGCTTGCTCGCGGCCACGTCCGGGATGCGTGGAGACGTCCAGCCACACTTGCAATACGTCGGACACGGGGATGCCATCGGGCTTTACGAGCGGGCCGAAAACGGCTTTCGGATTGGCCGGTATTCGCAGCATCACATCGGCCGGGCGATTAGATTTGCCGATGTCCAGACCAAGCCGGATGGTTGATTCGAGGGGTAGATGTGCTAGGTAAATATGCGGCAACGCGCCGCGAACGAATCCAAGCCCTAAAGCATCGGCAGCGGCAAAGAGCCCCAAACAACATTTGGGCTGGTTGTGAATTTTTCCCGATGCATATTCACGCAGGGCGGTGAATAGCTGATCTGGGCCGCCCTTTATGATCCAACGGGCGGGTAACTCATTTGCCGCAGTCCGTTGGTCGGCAGCCCAGAGATCCAGCAGCTCTTCGAGGCGGACGATCTTGAGCCCGGCCTCATCTTTGTCGAGAAAGCCCCTTTCGGCTAGCTGGTTCACAAATCGGGATGCGCTCATTCCCGACACCTGAGCAGCCTCGGCAAGCTGGGACGCGTTTTGAATCCGCTGCCTAGGGACGTCAATGAGTTGCTTTGGCAGACGCTGCCCGAGCAGGATCTTCAGCATCCATTGATTCAGGTCAGAGAACAGATTTGGCAGGCGTTGCGGCGATATTATGTACGTGGGTGGGTGGCGCGGGGGAGGTGCGTTGAGCGCTTCTAGTCCTGCGCCGGCGAAGGAACGAAATCCGCCGGAATCGATTACCCCTATGGCAACACCCGGAGCGTTCTGTTCCGCAAACCGTTGGAGGTGTTCCGCAACCGACTCCGGCACGCGCCTAGACGCCACAACCGCGAGAGGCGCAGCCGTCGAGGGAAAGCGGCGCGCAGATGCCTGGGCTTCGAGGATGGCCTGCGAGAGCAGAGGGATTAATCGGTCGCGGCGACCCTCGGAGGCGGCTTTCACTTCCACAACATACTTGTGGCGGCCGGCTTCAATGACTAGTCCTGCCGCCGCTGGCCGGAGAATGCGCCAGCCCCCTTTTCGAAAGAGGTTGGCAAGAATGCGGCGGAAATCAGGACTTCGGGCAGCTGGCATACTATCCGTTTCCAGTGGCCGTGCTTATTTCACATGGCCGTGTTTGTTTAACGTGGCCATGTTTGTTTCACATGGCCATGTTAGGACACTGGCGACCCCGATGTCAAGCGCGCTTTAGCATCCCCGACACCGCGCCCCACACTTTCGCGGCGATATCCTGTTCGGAACCGCTGCCATCGATCAGCCGGACACGGCCGGGTTCGCGCTTGGCCAGCTGGTGATAAGCTTCACGGACTTTGTGGTGGAATTCGACGGCTTGCTGATCGATGCGTGCTTCGTGGCTACCGGCGGACCGATTGCGCGAGTGTGCGCGGGCCAGGCCCGTTTCGGTGTCGATGTCGATGCACAGCGTGAGATCCGGGACTAAACCTTGGCAGGCGATGCGGTCCACTTGGAGCACGGTGTCCCAACCTAAGCCGCGCGCGGCGCCTTGGTAGGCGATGGAGGAATCCGTAAAGCGGTCCGAGACCACGATTTTTCCATCGGCGAGCGCGGGCAGAATGGACTGCTCGACGTTTTGTGCGCGCGCGGCGAACATCAGAAGAAGCTCTGGGACGGCGCGCAGTTCCTGATTGGCGGGGTCAAGAAGGATGCGCCGGATCTGCTGGCCGATGGGTGTTCCGCCGGGTTCCACGGTTTCCAAAACCGCGTAGCCTTCGCTGCGGAGACGCTCGGCTAGAAGGCGAGCTTGCGTTGTTTTGCCGCTGCCGTCGGGTCCTTCGAAGGTAATGAAAAAACCGTTGCCAGGCCATGGGCCTGTCCCACTAATCGTAGACATAGTGCAGGACTTTTTTGAGATCGTCCCAGGCTTCTTTTTTCGCGTTCTGATTGTATGGCCTTAGCAGATACGAGGGGTGGTAAGTGACTATCACTGGAATATCGCGCCATTGCAGCCATTTTCCGCGCAAGCGCATGACCCCGTCCTTGGTGCCGAGGATGGCTTTGGCAGCGGTGGAACCCAGGGCGCAGATGGCTTTAGGGCGGATGGCTTGGAGCTGGCGGAAAAGGAATTCGCCGCAAATTTCCATTTCGTCCGGTTGGGGCGTGCGATTCTCGGGAGGTCGGCACTTGACTACATTGCAGATGTAGACGTCCGGGCGCTTCAAGGGGATGCCCTCTTTGTGGGCGGTCCCTTCAATCATCTGCGTCAGCAGTTGTCCGGCCCGGCCGACGAACGGCAAGCCCTGCGCGTCCTCGTCGGCCCCAGGGCCTTCGCCTACAAACACCAGCCTCGCCTGTTCATTGCCGGAACCAAACACGATCCGGGTCCGGCCCTCATGCAAGCGACACCGTTTGCAGTCTCCAATATCTTCGCTTATTTTTGTTAAATTGTCATGAACCGGAGCGAGGGGAAGTACTATGAGCTCGGCGCCTGCCGAGCGGGGCTGGGGGCTGGGGGCTGGGGGCTGGGAGGCGGTTGGTGGTTGCTGGTGGCTGGTAGCTGGTTCCTGGTTTCTGGTTTCTGGTTTCTCGTGGCTGGTGGCTGGCGGGCGGCGGTATACCGTTTTTATCCCTAGGTCTTGGTAGAAGAGGAGGCGATTCCGGACTTCGTCCTTCGTCATTGGGCCGCGTGGAGGGCTAGGCGGAGCTTCATTACCTGGTCGAAAATGCGGTCTGCCATTTCGCGCTTGGGGGCGCGTGGTAGAGGGATGGTTTCGCCGGTGCTCAGGACCAGCACGGCTTCGTTTTCATCGGACTCAAAGCCGGTTCCGTCGTGGCCCACCAGATTGGCCACCACCATGTCGCAGTTTTTGGATTCCAGTTTGCTGCGAGCGCTTTCGGTGAGATTTTCAGTTTCGGCGGCGAATCCGATCAGCAGGCGGTCGCCCTTTTTCTGGCCGAGCTCGGCGAGGATGTCCGGAGTGGGGTCCAGCTCCAGCGACATTCGGGTAGCAGTCTTCTTCACTTTGTGCGGTGGGATCCGGGATAAATGGTAATCAGCGACTGCGGCTGACTTGACGATAATGGTGGCTTCCGCCAGATGCTCGAAGACGGCATTTCGCATTTCAATCGCGGTGTGGACGCGAATGAGAGTAACGCTCTGTGGGGCGGGAAGATGCACGGGCCCGGAAATCAGAATCACGCGCGCGCCCCGTTCAGCCGCGGCTTCGGCTAGAGCGTAGCCCATTTTGCCGCTGGACCGGTTGGAAATGAAACGCACGGGATCGAGCGGCTCCTGCGTGGGTCCGGCGGTGATGAGCACGGTTTCGCCTTCGAGATCCTTCGAGGTTTTTGTGGAGCTGGAAGTGAGAGCCAGGCCCGCGACTACGTCGGCGATCTGGTCGGGTTCGGCGAGCCGGCCAGGGCCCGTCATCCCGCAGGCCAGCAGGCCTTCGTGCGGTTCTATGATGATATGGCCGCGTTTTCGCAGAATCTTCACGTTTTCCTGAGTGGCTGGATGCGCCCACATGTTGCTATTCATGGCGGGGGCCAGCACCACTGGACCGGTGAAGGCGAGATAGGTAGTGGTGAGAAAATCATCCGCGTGACCGTGGGCAATGCGCGCCAGCAGATCCGCCGTGGCGGGCGCCAGCACCATTACATCGTTATCCTGGGCGACTGAGATATGCTCGATGGCACTGGATAGCGTTTCTTCGGAGCTGGAAGTAGCAAACAGATTCGTGATCACTTTGCGGCCGGTCAGGGCGGCGAAGGTGAGAGGTGTGATGAAGCGTTGAGCGGCGTCGGTAAGCACAACCTGAACGCGCAGCCCGCGTTCCATAAGAGCTCGAGCCAACTCCGCGGATTTGTAGGCGGCTATGCCGCCGCCCACGCCCAGCACGACATTCATAGCGTCAGAACCACTCCCCGAGAACCCGTGAAAAAATCGGCCAAGCAACCGGCTCCCCCGGAGCCCGTGAAAAAATCTGCAAAGGCTCCGACTCCCTCACGGTCGCGGTTCGGAAACGTTCTCTAAACATGCCACATTCTTTCCGAACCTCGAGCGTAAGCAACCGGTGCTTCTCACGGCCGCGGTTCGGTAACACACTGGCCCGCGTTATTCGGTCGGCGCAAATTCCTGGGGTTGCCCTTTGACGGTATCCGTGTACTTCACCAACCCTCGCCGGACTTCTTCCATGGAAGTAACGGTGGGCTTCTTGGATGTAGTTGGGAGAAACGGACGAGCGCCATTCTGCAACTGCCGCGCACGCTTGGCGGCGACGATGATGAACCGGTAGGTGCTTTGTTCGATATCGTCTGGAATAGCGTACATCGCGTTATTTCTTAATCTCTCAGCCATCTATTCATTACCTCAATTCTTTTCAAAACTCAAAACTTTTGAGAATCGGCCGGACCTCTTCTTCCATGCGGGCCTTACGCAGGCGCTCGGCTCTTACGATGGACGCCAGGCGCGCAGCCGACTCATCGATTTCCAGGTTGATCAGCACATAATCATACTGCGTATAGTTTCGAACTTCCTCCGCCGCACCTTTCAAGCGCCGCTGGATCACTTCCTCGCTATCCTGCGACCGGGCGCGGAGCCTTTGCTCAAGAACTTCCCGGGACGGTGGAAGCACAAAGATACTGATGGCTTCCGGGATCGCTACCTTCAATTGTCTCGCACCCTGGACGTCGATGTCGAGTACCAGGTCGCGGCCCTCTTGGGCAGCTTGTTCGAAAGTGCTGCGGTGGGTGCCGTAGTAGTTGTCGAAAACTTGCGCGTATTCCAGGAATTCCGCCTTGGCCAGACGCTCCTCAAACTCGGCGCGGGAAATGAAAATATAGTCGACGCCCGGGGTTTCCGATGGGCGCGGGGGCCGGGTGGTGTAGGAAATAGAGAAAGTCAGTTGCGTGACCGACTGCATGAGCCGATGGACCAGCGTGGACTTCCCGGAGCCGGAGGGGGCGGAGATGATGAAGACGGAAATCATTGTGAAAAAATCGGTTGGCAGGCGAAAGCGCCTGCCCCACGAAAATGCAGACCATTGTGGGCCAAGGTGGGGCGGGCGCTTTCGCCTGCCAGCGGGTGTTTGCGGGGCTTTTTCATTCCAGGTTCAAGGCCTGTTCGCGGATTTTCTCGATGGCTGCTTTAGAAGCCAGAGCCAGGTCTGTGATTCGCAGGCCCAGATCGCCGATGCCGCTGGTTTTGGACAAAACTGTATTGGTTTCGCGATTCATCTCTTGCAAAAGAAAGTCCAGCTTCTTACCTACCTCGCCGCCTGCGTCCAAGATCTCATCCAGTTGCCGGGAGTGGATCTGGAGGCGGGAAATCTCCTCGCCGATATCGCTGCGGTCGGCCAGAAGTGCGGCCTCCTGGGCGATGCGCTGCGGGTCTAGCGTGGAGTTACCGAGGAGCTCATTCAATCTCTCGGCAAGGCGACTTTGGAACGCGGGTGTGGCGCGCGACCGTATGTCCGCCAGCTCGGCTGCGCCGGCCGCGATGGCGTGGTTGTGATCCCGGATCAGAGCCGCCAGCTCCGCGCCTTCGCGTGAGCGGAATTGGTTCAAAACTTCGAGTGCTTCTTCGAACGCCGCCAGAAGGGGACGTTCCAGGCTGGGATCGGGCGCCGGTTCCGCGCCCGCGCCGAACATTCCCGGAAGGCGCATGAGCTGGTTCAAGTCGGGCTGCGCGTTGTCGAGACCTTCTTCGCGAGCCAGCTTGCGGAAGGCCGCCACGGCGGCGTGCAACAGAGGCGCATTCAATCCACCAGCCGCCGCGTCGCCGGAGCGGACCAGTGAGCAGCGGATGTCCACGTGGCCGCGCAGGACGGCCTTCTTTAATGTTGTGCGCAGAACGCTTTCGAGAGCGTCCAGATCCGTTTCCAGGTGAAAGTGCGGATCCAAACCCTTGTGATTTACGCTTTTGAGACTGATGGAGATTTCGCCCTGCGGAGTGGAGCGCTGGACGCGGGCAAAGCCGGTCATGCTTCGAATGGGAGCGCTCATGGATTCACACTCATGGATTCACAAGCGGATCGGGTTCCAGATACTGCAGATCGTGCAGCCGCTGGTAGATGCCGCCGTGGCTGACCAGTTCTTCGTGAGTCCCAAATTCCGAGATGCGTCCTTGATCGAGGACCACAATCTTGTCGGCGCGCCGGATAGTAGACAGGCGGTGCGCGATGACGATTACAGTGCGGTTGGTAATTAATGTTTGGAGCGCGCGCTGCACCAGGACTTCCGATTCGCTATCCAGATGCGAAGTGGCTTCATCCAGAATCAGGATGGGCGCATTCTTGAGCAAGGCGCGCGCGATGGCCAGACGCTGGCGCTGCCCGCCGCTCAGCTTTACGCCGCGTTCTCCGATCATGGTGTCGTAGCCCTGGGCCATGCGCTCGATGAACTCCTCAGCCATGGCGTTGCGCGCGGCGGCGCGGATCTCTTCGTCCTTGGCTTTGGGTTTGCCGTAGCGGATATTGTTGGCGACGGTGTCGTTGAAGAGAAAAGTTTCCTGAGCGACCATTCCGATTTTCTCGCGCAGCGAGGCCAGCTGCAAATCGCGCACGTCTTTTCCGTCGATGCGCACGGCGCCGGAAGTGACATCGTAGAAACGCGGAACAAGGTTAGCCAGCGTGGTCTTGCCGGCGCCGCTCGGGCCCACCAGAGCCACTACTTCGCCGGCACGCACCTCTAACTGAACGCCGTCGAGATGGAAGCCGTTGGGCGCGTTGGAATAACGGAAGCTGATGTCGTCCAGAACGATGCTTTGCTGGAACTTGCCCAGTTTGGCTGCGCCAGCCTTCTCGACAATCTGCTGATCGCGGTCCAGATATTCGAAGACTTTTTGTGATGCGCCCAGCGCCTGCTGAAAGATATTGTGGATACCGGTAAGGCGCTTGACGGGTTCGTACAACATGAGCAAGGCGATAACGAAGCTGGTGAATTCGCCGGGCGTGAGTGCATGATTCTTGATCTGAATGCGCGCGTAGGTCAGCAATATCACGATGGTTATGGCGGCGAAAAATTCTATCAGAGGGCTGGAGAGCGCTTGCAGCGCCACGTAGCGCAGGTTGCTGGCTTTCAGCCGATTAGCCGCCACCATAAACCGATTGGACTCGAGATCCTCAGTGCCGAACGATTTTACTACCTGGTGGCCACTGATGGTCTCCTGCAGGATTTGATTTAGCTCGGCGGCGTCGTCCTGGGCGCGTCTGGTGGTCCGGCGAATCCGGCGGCCGATGCGTAGTGTAGGAACCAGCACGAACGGCAACACAGTGAGGCTGGCAATGGCGAGCTTCCAATCCTTCTGCAGCACCACGCATAACAGGAAGACTACGGAAAAGGATTGCCGCAGCCAATCCGCCAGCATGTGCGAGGTGGCCACCTGGATCTTTTCGAGGTCGTTCATGATGGACGACATCACGCGGCCCGTGGAGTTGGATTCGAAGAAATGCGCATCTTGGCGCAAGACGCGGTCGAAAACTTTTTGCCGCAGGTCGGTGACCGCGGAAAGGCCGACGTAATTCACAAAATAATTGCCGAAATAATCGCACAGGCCTTTGACTAGGAACACGCCCAGGATGGCGATGGCCACCATGTCCCAGATGTTGTGGATGGAGGCGGGGAGGAACTGCTGCAGATAGATTTTGTGGTTGAAAACGGGAATGGTGAATAACGCCACTGGAGTGTCCGGCGTTTCAGGCCGGAGAACGCGGTCGAAGATGGGGCCGATCAGCAGGGCCATGAATCCCTGCGCAGCCCCGACGGCTGCCATTAAGAGCACGGACAGCAGGAGCGGCGCGAGATAGGGGCGGACGAAGCGCAGCAGGCGGGTCATTGGGAGAGGTGTTGGACTAGGGGCTGGGGGTTGGGGACTCGCACCGTCTGGATAGCCCGGAGCGCTTCGGGTATTCCGATGGATTGAATGCCGGCTGGGTTGGTGAGCACAGACGATTCGGTTTGCCAGGGACGCCAGATGTCCGGGTCCGAGGATCCGAATAACACTACTACGGGTAAGCCGAATGCCGCAGCCATGTGGGCTGGTCCACTGTCGTTGCCGATGAAGAGCGAGGCGCCCGCGAGCAGGGACTTAATTTCTTCCAGTGACGCGCCTTCTATGCGGGTGTAGCGATGGAACGCGCTTAAGCTTTCGCCCTGGCCCGAGATGAAGACGGGCTCGAGTTGGAGACCGCGGTGGATGTGATCGGCGATGGCGAGGAAGTTGGAATGCGGCCAGATTTTATCCGGCGCGGAGGCCATGGGATGTAGGACGGCATATGGACGGGGACGCGGCCGGGATGTCTTCGCGAACAAGCGGGCACGCGGGATGTCGCTTACAGTTGCGCCCAGGAAGAATATCGCCGAAGCCAGGTGCTCCGCGGTGTGAACTTTTCGATCGACGTTGAGGATTTCCTGCGCGCGCGGGATACGGATGTTGTAGATGGGCCTGAAACGGAAATGGCCGAAGCCGGCGCGGAGAGAGGCACGCGAGGCGAGCGTGAGCCGGACGCTGGTGGCGCCTCCGTGAAGATTCAAGGCAAGGTTCGGGCGCCAGCGGGAGAGCTCGGATGCTCGCGGATGAAGTATGCATTCGACATCTGGATTGCCGGTAAAAATCGGAGCGAAGGCGTCTTCCACCACGACCGCTATCCGCAAGTCTGGCCGGGCTTGTTTCAGGAGTGCTAGCGCGGGAGTGGTCAACACACAATCGCCCAGCGAGCGCAAACGAATTACTGCAACTCGCGCTCCGGGGGCGAGGCGCTCGAAGACGGTGCTCATTTTGATAATCGTGCGCTTATTCTTCGATTTTAGCTTCGTCGATCAGCATCACGGGGATGTCGTCACGAATGGGGTACACACGCTTGCATTGAACGCACTTCAAACCACTCTGATCCGGCTTCAATTCGACAGTTGCTTTACATAGAGGACAGACCAGGATGTCCAGCAGATCCTTGCTAATCGGCATGCTTCGATTCATCTTAGCAGGGTTGTGGGACGGGCATCTTTCCTGAGAGAAAACAGTACCATCTCCCTCACGGTCGCGGTTCGGCAACGTTACTGAACCGCGAACGTAAGCGACCGGTGGGTTAGAACTGGAAGCGCGCTTGCAATTCCAGGCGGCGATTATTCCCACTCTGAGAAAAGGCTCCGAAGCCGCCCGCCAACGAATTGGATTCGCCAAACAGCGGTGAAGTGATAATGCCGTTTATGGGGCCGGGGTTGACGTGATTCAACAGATTGCGAGCCGAAACTGAGAGAGTCAGGTTGTACTTCTTGCCGGTGTTGGTGCCGCCAAACATTCCTCCCATGCCGCCCATCATGCCTCCACCGGGGGGACCGTGCTGGTGATCGCCACCGCCGCCGCGGCCTCCGGCGCCACCGCCGCCTTGCGCACCGTTGAATGAGCTTTCACGCGACGGCCCAAATCCGAAGGTCTTCGCCAAGCGCAGGTTTACGGTGACCGATCCAGGACTGCGGCCATAATTCCTGGGCAGAATCACTTCGCCTGGCGCGTCCGGTTTAGGGTTGGGATCCAAAAGCCCATACACCGTGTTAACTAGCGTAGTTCCGGCCGGCACCTGACTGGGATCGGTGACGAGGCCGGGGCGCGCGGTATAGAATGTGGTGCCGTAGGGGTCCGTACCGCTGGTGATGTTAAAGGGCGCTCCGGAATTAATCACGACGAACGGAGCCAGGCGGAAGCCCCACTTGGTGTCGATGGTCCCACCGAGGAAAGCGCGATGATGCACATCGAGCGAAGACGGGCCATATTCTCCCGTCATGCTGTAAGGATTGGCTTGGAGGGTGCCAATGCCATCGGTGTTGCTCTGAGCGTGCCCGTACATATAAAACCCATTCAGCGATATTTTGCTGGTGGGCTGGGTGCGGACGTTGGTGATCAACTGATTCTGGTTGAATATCCCGTCGGATTCCATCAGCAATATTGGGTTGGTGCCGCCGTAGGGATAGATTCCAGTACCGGGACCGGTGAAGGAGCCGGGCAGAGGAGCGTTGATATCCTGCTCACGCAGCTCATGCAGGCCGCGAGAGTGCAGGTAGGATTCCGAGATGGTTGTGTTCTTGGGCAACTGCCGCTCCACCGTAATGGCGGATTGCAGGATGTAGGGCGCGCGTAGATTGCTATCGATTTTATACGTCGTGGGCGCCACTTGATTCAGCTCCGAGATGGACGGAATATTCGGATAAAAATTCGGGTTGGTCACCGTATACTGCTGCTCGAGTGTGCCGTTGTAGCGCTGAGCGGTCTCGACGTTCTGTTCGCCGAAGCGGTCGTAAAAGATGCCGAACCCGCCGCGGAAAACGGTTTTGGGCCGTGGGTTGTTCTTGGTCTGTCCGGGCGCCCAGGCAAAGCCGAAGCGCGGCGCCCAATCGCGCTTGTCGCTGATGTTGGTTTGGATCTCGTAGCGCAGGCCCAGGCTCAAAGTCAGGTTGGGCCTCACCCGCCAATCGTCTCCGACGAACGTTCCGACGTCCACCTGGTTGACGTTTACCAGAGGAATGCCGCTCGCGATGCTGAATTGGGACGCGCCGCCGCCGATTAACAGCGGATTTATGCCGAGCGTCAGAGCGGTCAACGTTCGCTGATAGCGCTGAATGGAAGTGATGGTTTCGCAAGCGGCGGAGTTCGGGCTGGCTTGGTTGCACACCACTCCGGGAGCCAGCGGCTGATTGTCGGAATTGAGAATCGGCGCGTAGCCTCCCGCGAAGGTAAACGCGCCGCCGAAATTGGAGGGAGATATGTTATTAATGGTGACGCCTCGCACGCGCACACCGAACTTCCAACTGTGCGCGCCACTGGCGATGGAAGTGTAGTTCTGCAGCTCGTAATGATTTTCGGTATCGACGGTTTTCCCGATTTGCGCGCCTCCTCCGCTAAAGGCGCCTGAGACGATCAGTCCCGGGGCCATACTGTTCGCGGTTTCGACGCCATTGGTGTGGTAGAGCTGGAAATGGGTTTCGTTGATGACCTTGGTACTCAGAACGGCGGTCTCGACAATCTGAACGGTTTGATCGGTGGACAGGCTTTGAAAACCCCGCGTAACTAGAGCGGTGGTTCCGATGCCTTGGTCCTGGGCATCATTCCTTGTGTACCCATAACGGATGGTCAAGGTGTTGTTCTGGCTAAGTTGATAGTCGACGCGAGGGCTGATGCGCAGCCGATTCTGAGGCGCTTTGAACACTGAAGTGAACGGCGTGATGGCCAGATCGCTGGGAGACACGCTGCCGGGCGCGATGGCGATCGGGTTGATGAATTGCGCGCCTCCCAGTGTCACGGCGTTGAAAACGGTCCCGCTATTTATGTCGCGATCGGAAACATCCAAAAAAAAGGATGCCTTCTTGTTGATGGGGCCGCTGATGGTCCCCGAGAAATCTTTCAACAACAGCGGAGCCTTCTCGGCAGCGTAGGGATTGCGCGAGTTTAAGGCATCATCACCAAAATTGAAGTTCACGTTCCCATGGAACTTATCCGAGCCGGGCTTGGTGAAGATTTCGATGCGGCCGTAGCCCAGCTTGTCGAATTCCGGCGAGAAGGGGTTTTGATTAATGCGGATCTCGCGAATGGAATCCTTGGAGGGTAATGTTCCGCCAGTAAATCCATCGATGTAGATCTGTCCGCCGCTTGGTCCCGCGGAGGGGCCGGCCAGGGCTTCCAGATCGGATTGTAAATCGTCGGGGTCGTCCGAGAGCGCGTCCAAATCAGCTCCACGCAGCACCAACGCGCCCGCGTTTTGAGATGGATCCGTACTCACGGTTGGTCCTACGTTTTCCTGGACGGTGACTTCTTGTTTCTCGAGCGCCACGCGCAGTTTGAGATCCAAGGTGGCTGTTCCGCCGGCCGCGATGTCCGCCGTGGCAGGCTGAAACTGTACTAACCCGGGAGACGCTGCCTGAACCGAATACTTGCCCGGCGGAAGGCCGGCGATGGAATAAGTTCCGTCATCGCCCGCGGTGGCGGATTTGACCGGTCCAGCGGCGGTGGAAACCGTGACTTTGGCGCCGGGAACCAGGGCTCCGGATTCATCCATCACGGTGCCGTGTAGAATTCCAAGCTGCTGGGCGTGGAGCGCCAATGAAAAGGTAAGGGGCAGTAATAGTGCAAGTAGTTTCTTAGACATTCCGTTCCTGTTTTATTTAGAGATGCATGCCCAGTTTTATTGCTCGGGCATGCCCGCGCCGATACTCCAAGAGCCCAGATCCACCTGGCCAGCCGTCCGCGGAGCCGCTGCTAGAAAGGGCTCGACGCCGGCGACCAAAGAAAATGCCGTCATAGAAGATCCGTCGGCAGTCTTCGAACTCGAAATTATAAGGGCGTCACCCTTTTTGAGATCCGCCAACGTTAACACTGGTGACCGTTCGAGCATTTGTTGGAGATCGAACCCGCCGCCGGGACCACGCGGGCCGCCGTATCCGCCGGAAGACGGACCACCGCTATCGGCGCCTCCAGAGCCTCCGGGTTGCGCCTGCGGCGGACGCGCTGGCGCAGCGCTACCCGCGCCAGGGGCACCACCGCCGCCCGCTGCTGCAGCGTCCGGGTGCATACGAATCGCCATAAATCTTGCCATCCGCTCGTCCAACTTGCGCAGCATGGTGTTCTGATTAGTCCGGATTGTCACAGGCTTTTTGGTCTTGAGATCCGTGACCACCACTTCACCCGCAGCGGCATTCACCGAATCGACGGTCGCCGCAATGGTTTGGAAGGATCCGAAAACCATCTCTTCGGCTTTCAAGCGCGTGCCGTCCTCATTCTTCTCGCCGAGCGCGCGGAGGGTGTCACCAATTTGTAATTCTGAAAACGTACTCGGCTTGGCGTCGGTGAAGCGAACCGAATCAGGAGCGTAGCGGCGGAACACGGCGGAGGATGCGTCAATGACTAGCGGCTTGGCATCGCGCACGTGAGTGTTTATGGTTACTTCCTTGGTGTCGGCGTTCACGCCAGTCACCGTGCCGGCGGTTCCACGTTTCTGCCATTCGGCCCGGTCGCGTTCCTGTTTCTTAGCCAGGTCGGCCTTGGTCATGACCACGATGGTCTTGGCGGCGATGGATTTGGTCTCCTCCGTGAACGGTCCCCGGGCGAGCAGCCTGTCTCCAACCGCGACATCCGATAGGGTGATTTTGGTGGCTTTCTTCAGATCCTTCTCGCCGGGAGGAATGTGGAGATAGGAGGTGCTGTCTTGGAGCTCAATGGTATAAACGGCGCCGTCATCCGCCTTCACTTTGATTTGCTTCGCAGTGGCATCGAGGGAAGCTACCTCGCCAACTACGGATTTCAAAGCGGGGGGGGCTGTTTGGGCGCTCGCCAGCGCCAGAGAGAGAATGATCGCCCACAGTTTCACTAATTTACTTGGCGCTGAAGAAGTTACGAGGGTTACTGACTATCTGTCAAGAAACGTAAGCTGCGGCTAAGTGGGGTTCCCTAGGTATAGGCCTAGTATCAGACCATCTGTATCAGTCGAGTGGACTAATCACCAGTTCGTTCACCACGCTGGTCACGCCCTTCACCTTCTTGGTTATCTTCTCGGCCTTGGCCTTTTGCTTTTCGTTTCGCACTTTGCCCTTGAGGGTGACAGCTCCCTGATGGACCGTGATATCGAATTTCATACCCCCGAGGTCCGGATCGCTCGAGAGCTTCACCATCACCTGGTCGGTGATTTCATCATCGGTAGGATTCTTCTGCGCGACCAACGGCGCCACCAGCAGAGCGAACACAACTGTGAGCGATAGAAGTCGCATAGTTACTCTGATTCTCGCCCCCGCATGGCGCGCCAGTCAATGGCATTTAGAAATTCGGGGCTCTCGCGCCAATCTTTACGAACCTTGACGAAGAGTTCCAAAAAGATCTTGCGCGAGAACATGGTCTCCATTTCCTGACGGGCCAGCGTTCCTATTTTCTTGAGTGTTGCGCCTTTGGCGCCTATTACGATAGCCTTTTGGCCAGGCCGCTCGACATAGATGGTTGCCGAAATTCGTAACAGCTTCGGTTGATCTTTCCATTCATCCACAACCACCGCCACGGCGTGAGGGACCTCCTGCCGCGTCTCGCGCAGGATTCTTTCGCGAATCAGTTCGGCCCCTAGAAACCGCTCCGGTTGATCGGTGAGATAATCCGCTGGAAAATAAGCGGGACCTTCGGGCAGGCGTTCGACGATGGCTTTCCGGAGCTGATCCAAGCCTTCGCCCGTGACTGCGGAGATGGGAATGTAGTCCGCGAACTCACGCACCGCTTTGCACTCTTCGATGCGTGGAAGCAGCAATCTTTTGTCGGACAGCCGGTCGACCTTGGTCAGCAACAGGAGGGCTGGAGTGGATAGGTCCTTAAGAATTTCGAGCGCTTGGACGTCGTCAGGTCCGAAGCGCGCGGTGGAATCGGAGAGATAAAGCAGCAGATCGCGGTCGGCTAGCGACGTGCGGACAGTGTCCATCATGCGCCGATTCAACAGTGAGCCGGACGCGTGAATGCCTGGCGTATCGAGAAAGACGATCTGAGCGCTGCCGGGAAGGTTGACCACGCCTTCGATGGCCGTGCGCGTGGTTTGCGGTTTCTCGGAAACAATGGCCAGCTTGCCGCCCACCAGCGCATTCAGCAGCGTAGACTTGCCGGCATTGGGCCGTCCCAGGATAGAGACGAAACCGGAGTGGAAGGCAGTTGCCGCGGCCTCACTCATGCGTGGCTCTGGATTACGGTTTCGGGCTCGGCTTTGGATACGCGCACGCGTTCCACTTTCAGTTCGTCGCCGGCCAGCACGTCGATGCGAATGCCTTCCCGCTCCAGCGTTTCGCCAACGCGTGGAACGCGCCCCAGCCATTCTGTTACCAGACCTCCGATGGTGGTGGATTCGGTTTCTTCGCGTGGGCGGAATCCGAGCAACTCATGTAAACGGTCGAGATCCAGGCTGCCCGAGACCACGAAAGAACCTTCGGTTTCTTTTTGTACGTCGCGCTCCGGCTCATGCTCATCGTGGATCTCGCCCACGATCTCCTCCACCATATCTTCCATGGTTGCGAGACCGGCGGTGTTTCCGTATTCATCGATTACGATGGCCATGTGCGCGCCATCGGTTTGCATTTCGCGCAACAGAAGATTCACGGGCTTGGTCTCCGGAACAAAACGAATAGGCCGCACTAATTCCTTCACCAGGCGTCCCCGCCGTTCCGCGGGATCCAGCTCAAACATATCGCGCACGTGCACGAAGCCGATGATGTTATCGATGGTTTCTGCAAATACCGGGACGCGGGAAAATTGCTCGTGGATGACCAGTTGGCGCAGATCCTCGAGCGAGCGGTTGGCTTCGACAGCCACGATCTTGGGCCGGGGAGTCATCACCTCGCGGACAGTTTTGTCGCCGAACGCGACTACGCTTTCGATGAGCCTGCGGTCCTGCTCCTCGATGATTCCTTCTTCCTCGCCGGCGCTGATAAGCGCTTCAATATCGTTGGCCGGGCCGGGAGCTTCCACTGGAGCTTTTTCCGCCTCCGCCAGCTCCACCAAGGATTGGAAAAATCCGAGGACGGCAGTGAGCGGACGCACCAGCTTCGCGCACATGCGTAGTACGGGGGCGAGAGGCAGCAGCCAGTGCCCGCTGGTTTTGCGATAGAGCAGCGGCGCGAGAACATAAGTGGACAGCAACATGGTGAGCCAGCCAAACAGCGCCGCTTCCGCGAGCGTCCCCCATGTGAGCGGCGCGCCCAAAGCGGTAGCGACGCACAGGATACCCAGCAGCATCAGCAGGGTATGTTTGATCAAAGAAATTACCAGGACGCCGTGGCGGGTTGCGAGGCCGATGCGGTCCTCGAGCGTTGCCTTGAAGAAATCGAGAGCCGGCAGAGCGGGCCCGCGCAGACGGAGCGAATCCGTATACATGGTTTGAAATACGGTGAGGATACAGAGCAAGGCCGAGACGATCAGGATGGCCGACAACACCAGGCCGATCATGCGCTCACCCTTTCGATCAGACCGGCAGGCAGGCCCAGGCGGGCGCGCCACTTGCGTTCAGCAGTCCGCATCTGGCCGTGGTCAGTTTCGTGATCCATGCCGAGCAGGTGCAGCAGGCCGTGCAGCATCAAGATTTTGATTTCCTGATTCACAGCATGGCCAAACTCGGCTGATTGACGCCGGGCGGCATGGTAGGAGATGGCAATTTCGCCGGAAGGCGCAACGCACCGGAAAGAGGCGGATGCTAGCGAGCCCCGACCGTCCGGGAGTGGGTGCTTTTGCACAGGAAATGACAGGACATCGGTAGGATAATCCCGCTTGCGAAATTCCCGGTTCAGGCGCTGCAGCTCGGTGTCTGCTGTGATCAAGCAGCAGAACGCGCGTCCATCGGCCACTTCGGTTTCCAGGCGCTTCAGGAACGCGCGCAGATCCCGGCGAGATACACCCGGCGTGGCCACCTGAAAAAGCAGAGTGCTCTGCTGGGATGACATGGGAAACTCAGTTCAACGGAATTTCAGGACCCTGCGCGTCGGCCAGCGAGGGCGGTTCCGAGACCGGTGTGACCGCTTCAACGGGCGGCTCAGACAACCGGAGCGCGAGTTGCCGGCCGGCGCCGGTGAGGTCCTGATAGCGCTCGTAGGCTTTCACGATTCTTTGCACCAGGCTATGCCGAACGACGTCGCGTTCGTCGAAATAGACAAAACTCATGCCTTCCACGCCGCGCAGGACTTCCACCGCATCGATCAAACCGCTGCGCTTGCCCGACGGCAAGTCGATTTGCGTGAGGTCGCCGGTGACCACCATCTTGGAGTTGAATCCTTGCCGCGTCAGCACCATCTTCATCTGCTCCGCGGTGCTGTTCTGCGCTTCATCCAGGATGATAAAGCTGTCGTTCAAGGTGCGGCCGCGCATGAACGCGATGGGCGCCACTTCGATGACGGAGCGCTCCAGCAGCTTCTCCACTTTATCCGCCTCCAGCATGTCGTACAAGGCGTCGTACAGCGGCCGGAGATAAGGATCCACTTTTTCCTGCAAGTTGCCGGGCAGGAACCCGAGCCGCTCGCCCGCTTCGACCGCCGGACGCGTCAGAACGATGCGGCTGACCCGCTTGTTCAAAAGAGCTGAGACCGCCATGGCGACCGCGAGGTAAGTTTTCCCAGTACCGGCCGGGCCCACGCCGAAAACCAGATCGTGCCGCTCGATAGCTTCCACGTAACGGCGCTGATTGACGGTTTTAGGGGCCAGGGTTTTCTTGCCGAAATTTCTTTGCCGGCCACTGTGCACCAGGCTGCGCAGAGTCACTTCCGCGTCCTCGGTGACCACGCGCAGGTAACCATTCAGGTCACCGTTGGCGAAGCTTTGGCCTTCCTTGACCAGCGCGACGTAATCCTCAAGAATGCTGGCGGCCCGAATGACGTTGGGTTCGTCGCCTTCGATTTCGAGCGAATCGTTCTTCAGGCTGGCGGTGACGTGGAGACCTTTTTCGAGGATACGGATGTTTTCATCGCGCGTTCCAAAGAGGGACTCGATGCCGCGGGTGATCTGAACGCTGAGTTTCATTCAAAAATGAGGATCAAATGCATTGAGGAACAGCAGGGCAGGCTGGCGTTCCAGGCGAGCAGTTAGTGGCGGGAGTGAAGACCTTCATCCGCCAGCGCGGACAGAAAGCAAACATCTTTAATGATTATACCAGGGTTGCGGAACGGCGTTGGGTGCGCGATTCTGATGGGGTGCGCGAAATAGAGGTGGGGCCTTTGGGGAAACGTGGTCGAGCCGCTACCGGCAGGAAGCGATACAACAAGTGCGGCCAGTTTCTTGGGTTCGTGGCAGCGCTTTTAAAGGAACTCGCGCAAAACGGAGCGCGGCGCGGGCCAGTTCCTGAACCGTTTTGCGGTGCGCGCCGCACCCTTTGCGCTTCCTGCCGGTCGCGGTTCGGTTTTCGCAAGTGCATACATGCTTTGTGATGCTTTATGAAGAAACGCTCCAAAGTGGCGAGTGTTCGCACGGACATCCCACCAAATGCAGCCTCCGCCAGTTACTGGAACGTGTTTGAGTCGTTTCTGGCGCGGCGGGCCATTTGGCTGGCGATTGGATTGGTGGCGCTCGCGACTGGCCGGATCGTTTCCACCTACACGATTTTCAGTCACACCTTCGATGAGCCGGCAGACATCGCTTGCGGCATGGAGTGGCTTGAAAAGCATACCTACACCTACGAACCAGCGCATCCTCCTTTGGCGCGAGTAATGACCGCGGTGCTGCCCAAAATTTTTGGCGCGCACGGCTGGAACAAGAAATCGATGTGGGACGAAGGATTGGCTATCCTATTCAGCCGGGGCACCGAGGATTTCAATCTCGCACTGGCGCGGGCGGGGATGCTTCCGTTCTTTTGGATCACTTGTTGGGTTGCCTATTCGTGCACACGCTGGATTTCAGGCAGCTCGCCTGCAGCCGTGCTGGCCATCTTCCTGGTCAGCATGACACCAGCGATGTTGGCGCATGCTGGGCTTGCGAAAACCGACACGGGTTTAACCGCAATGTTGCTGTTGGCGGTCTACACTGGCTGGCGCTGGATGGAAGATCCGGTCTGGTGGCGTGCCACGGCCTTTGGAGCATCCACTGGATTGGCGGTGTTAGTGAAATTTTCGTCTCTGCCATTCTTGCCTTCGATAGCCGCGGTCGCGCTTCTGCTTTGGGTGGGCTTTGAATACAAGCGCTTAAAACCGCTGCCGGCACTCGTACTTGAGCGGCTGCCGCAAGCGTTGGCGGCGGCGGCAATCGCTGCGATTGTGATTTGGGCGGGCTACCTTTTTTCGTTCGGAAAGACTGCTGATTTTTCGTTCAGAGTCCCGGCGCCTGAACTTTTCAGCGGCATCGATCAAGTGAAGCAACACAACGTCACGGGCCACACCACCTACTTGATGGGCGCGGTGAACAACACGGGCTGGCCGCAATTTTACGTGGTAGCACTGGCCGTAAAGACTCCGCTGCCGATCCTCGCGCTGGGAATTATCGGTTTGGGGTTGCTGTTCTCCCGCAAGCGGTTCGGAACCAGGGGCTGGATGATTCCCAGTGTGGTGCTGGGAATCTTGATTTTTTCGTCTTTCTTCTCGCAGATTCGCATAGGCACCCGTCACGTGCTGCCGGTATTTGTGGCGTTTGGAATCGCGGGCGGTTGCGCGGCCATTTGGTTGGCCCAGCTTCCCAAGCTGCGTGGTCTAGCGCAGGGCTTGGTCGCGTTCGCGCTGGTGTTGGTTGCAGCGACGTCGCTGGCCTCGCATCCAAATTACCTGGCGTATTTCAACTTGATCGCCGACGGGAAACCGGAAGCCTTCCTGGTGGATTCGGACCTGGATTGGTGTCAGGATATGAAGCGTCTTGCGAAGAAACTGAAAGAACTAGGCGCGGCGGAGATCTATTTCAACCAGTTCGAATTTGGCGACCTCGAAAAACTCTACGGACTACCGCACATCCAACCTTTGGATGTGAACGGAGCGCGGCCGGGTTGGAATGTGGTGGGTCTGACTGCATTGAAACTGGGAATTTTCAACGATACGCGATACGCCTACGATCCGGGATTCCAATTCTGGCCGGAACAAGCTCAGCCGACCGAGCGAGTAGGGAACAGCTATTGGCTGTTTTATAGTGACGCGGGCGGTAAGTGAGGCGAGGGCCATTGGCTACTCGATTCCTAATAGGCTATTATTAGGCTACTATCCCTCATTCGGACATGTGGACCCTAGACCCCGATCAATTGGCGAATCTAACAATCCCGATTGGGACTGGTTGGCTTCTCGGCGAGTGTATGGAGGCGCGAGGCAAACAAGACCTTTGGATCAGACAAAAACCCGAGGTCCTGGAGGTGTTGAGAGAGCAGGCGATCATCCAAAGCGTAGAATCGTCGAATCGAATCGAGGGTGTGACGGTCGCCCCGAACCGGTTGCGTCCTCTGGTGATCGGACGTGCACGGCCGCGCGACCGTTCGGAGGAGGAACTGGCCGGATATCGAGCGGCGCTGGATTGGATCTTATCGCGAAAGAACCGCCTAGCGATAACCCCCGACGTGATTCGTCGATTGCATTCGCTTGCCCAGAGCGGGTCGGGAGACTCGGGAGAGTGGAAAAGGCGCGATAACGAGATCATCGAAATCCTGCCGAATGGGAAGCGCAGCGTTCGCTTTGTGCCAGTTTCCGCTAAGCGAATACCCGCGGCCATGGTTGAGTTGTGCCGCAGATATCGCATCGTTAGTAATGAACAACGTGTCCCACCGCTCCTGGTTGTGGCATCCTTTGTCCTGGATTTTCTTTGTATCCATCCTTTCCGCGGCGGCAATGGCCGTGTTTCGCGGCTTACCACTTCATTACTGCTTCAACTGGAGGGATTTCAGGTACCTCGGTACATCAGCCTCGAGAGGCTGATTGAAGAGACCAAACTGGAATACTATCGTGTTCTCAAGCTGTGCTCCCAGGGTTGGCACGGGGGCGAAAACGAGATGGTGCCGTGGTGGAATTATTTCCTCAGCACGTTGCGAAACGCTTACAAGGAATTCGAGCGTCAGGTTGAGTCAGTCCAGGCGCGGCCGGCCAAGAGCGACTTAGTTCGACAGACCATCCTCGCGCAAGTCGAGAGGTTCACGTTAGCCGACATGGCGGCCCAGTTGCCCGCGGCCAGTCCACAGCTCATTAAAAAGGTTCTTGCGGAATTGAAAGAGGCGGGCATTGTTAAGTTGGCGGGACGGGGGCGCGGGGCGCGGTGGGAAATTGTCCGCTAGCAGCAACGCAACGCTACTTCGGCTTGGGCGGATATTTTTCGAACGACTTCTTGACCATGTCATCCAGTTTGGACTGGATCTTGACGGCGTCGCTTTTTTCAACGCTCGCGATGGCACGCCAGACCAGGGCATGAACCGTTGCGTCGCGTAGATCGATGACTAGGGTTCCCTCCGTGTACGGCACGCGGACCACCTGCGTACCCAAGCCGCGCCACCCGGCGGGATACTGTTCGAGCTCCATTTTGCGCGCCGATCCGAAGCGGTAACGTATGTTCAGATCGGATCGTCCGCTTACCATATCGAGACCCTTGGCCGTCAGAAAGCGCACGATATCGGCATCGATTTGCTTTTTGACCAGCTCGCTGTTGAGCGCGGGATTTTTGCTGTTCAACTGGCCATCCCGGATGGCAAAGGTCCTGTACTTGCTGAAGTCGACCGACTGGTCGAACTCGATGTTTACTTTTTGCGCAAACGCGCAGAAAGCGGCGAAGAAAATCAGCAAGAGAGCTCGCATGACTGGGGACTTTATCACAAACCGGCCTGCGCTACCATAAGAGCTCCCATGCCGATCGATTGGTTCCCGCTGTGGCTCAGCCTACGCGTGGCCGCGATTTCAACCGCACTTGCGTTAGGCATCGGGCTCACGCTGGCGTGGATTCTGGCGAACCGGCAATTCCGCGGCAAAGAAATATTGGATGCCGCCGTGACGCTGCCGCTGGTGCTGCCCCCAACCGTCCTGGGTTACTATCTGCTGGTTGTGCTGGGCCGCAATAGCCCAGTGGGAAAGATTTATGAGTGGCTGTTTGGCGAGCCGCTGGTATTCTCCTGGCAAGCGGCGGTGGTGGCGGCGCTGTTTCATTCCACGCCGCTGCTGGTGAAGTCGGCGCGGGCGGCGTTTGAGAGCGTGGACCGATCCTACGAACGCGCGGCGCGAAATCTGGGAGCCACCGAGCTGCGGCTTTTCTGGAGGGTGACGCTGCCGTTGGCGCGCCGGTCGATACTAGCTGCCGCCGCGCTCGGGTTCGCGCGCTCACTGGGCGATTTCGGCGTGACGCTGATGATCGCGGGCAACATTCCGGGCCGGACGCAAACCGTGGCGCTCGCGATATACGACGCCGTGGAAGCCGGAAACGGCCAGGCCGCGCGCGTGCTTGTGATCATTATTTCGGCGATCGCGCTGATCGTCTTGAGCGTCGCCAACCGGCTGACATCCAGCCCATATGGGCCACGCCAAACCGCGCTATGATCCAGGCGCGCATCCGCAAGCAGTATGCGCCGGGCCAGGAATCGGCCGCTTTTTCGCTCGATGTGGATCTCAAGGCGGAAGCCGGAATCACGGTACTTTTTGGGCCCAGCGGCGCCGGCAAAACGCTGACGTTAGATTGCATCGCCGGATTTGTGCGGCCGGACGAAGGCCGCATTCTGTTGGACGACGAGATTCTTTTTGATGGCGCGTCAGGCGTCCATCTACCGGCTCGCGCCCGGCGCTGCGGATACGTATTTCAAAATTACGCGCTGTTTCCGCACATGACATTACGGCAGAACCTGGAGTTTGCCGTGGAACGCGTCCCTCGGCTGGAGCGGCATCGCAAAGTGAATGAGATGCTGGAAAAGTTCCACCTGGCCGAGGTTTCCGGACGCCGGCCTTATGAGCTTTCGGGCGGCCAGAAACAGCGTTGTTCCATTGCGCGCGCGTTGATCGGATCGCCGCGATTGCTTTTGTTGGATGAGCCGGCGCGAGGCCTGGACGCCCCGCTGCGCGCCGAGCTCTATGCCGCGCTACGCCAGGTGCGCCAGGAGTTCCAGATACCCACGTTGTTGGTGACGCACGATTTTGAGGAGTGCATCGAACTCGGAGACGAAATGCTGGTGCTGCGCGATGGCCGCGTGGTGCAAAGCGGAACGCCGCGCAAGGTTCTCGAATATCCGGCCAATGTCGATGTCGCCCGGTTGTTGGGGGTTTACAACCTGCTGCCGGTTGAAATCCGGGGATTGGATCCAGGGCGAAACGTCAGCCGCTTGCGGTATCAGGATTTCGAGTTGACCGGACCTTATTTTCCGGGGCGGTTGATTGGCGATCGAGTATGGTTGTGCATTCGTCCGGATGTGCTCACCGTGGCGCCCAAGGATGGCCGTCTCGGAGGGAACCAGATGCCGGCTACGCTGGTGCGCGCAGTGGACAAGCTGGAACGCGTTCGCCTGGAATTCGCGGACGACATTGCGGTCGAGCTGCCTCGGCCAGCATTTGAGAAGTACCAGAGTGTGAAGAATTGGGTGATCGAATTTCCATCCAGCGGTCTGCGGATCTTATGAAGCGCTACTGCATCACGGATTCAGTCGACGTGGCTGCTCAAGCTGCCGGCGATGGGGTGGAGATGATTCAAATTCGAGCGAAGCAGCTTTCCGCGCGGGATCTGGTGAATCTCGTGCGGGGCGCGGTGTCGATTCCAGGCGCCCGGATCCTGGTGAACACGCGCACGGATGTGGCGCTCGCGTGCGATGCGCACGGGGTCCATTTGCCTGCGGGTTCAATGGCACCCAGCACCATTCGACGAATTGCACCGGCGGGATTTTTGATTGGTGTGTCGTGCCACTCTGTCGGCGAACTCAGAGCGGCCGAGGATGAAGGCGCCGATTTTGCCGTGTTCGGTCCGGTTTTCGCGAGCATCACAAAAAATGTAGTGCCGATTGGTGTTGAGGCGCTACGGATTGCCGTCGCGAGTGTGCGGCTGCCGGTTTACGCGTTGGGTGGTGTTACGGCCGCCAACGCACCGCTGTGCATCGAAGCTGGGGCGGCTGGAGTCGCGGGAATATCGCTATTCGCATAAGAACTTCGTCGGCATGAGTGCCGACGCAGCAGGCAAGAGTGCCTGCGCCACAATTCACGTACCATGAAGGATTGCTGCCCGCTACTCATACTCAACAAAGCAAGTATCTGGGAATATTGCTGCGGGTTGGGGTCTTTGCTTTAATCGCTATCCTTGGATATTACATTTTCCCTTGGGCGATGATTTGGGTTGGTTCTCCTTTTGTCATCGCGGCGCTCAGCACTTTCGCCGCCGCCGGCGTGGCGAACGCCATTGTCCTGAGGATTTATGAACGCGGGCAGCTAGCCGACATTGGCCTGGGCTGGACCGCAGCGTCGCGACGCAATCTTGCATTGGGCATCCTAGGCGGCTGCGGAGCGGGCATGATCGTGCTGGTGGGGCCCATCCTGGTGCGCGCGGCCGATCTTGAGCCCGCGCCGGATTCGCATTTCAATTGGCCCAGCCTTCTCCTGGTTTCCATCGTTCTACTGTTTGGTGCGGTGGGTGAAGAGATGCTGTTTCGGGGCTACGGTTTTCAAGTGTTGGTGAAAGCCATTGGACCCTTCGCCACCATATTGCCGATGGGCGTGCTGTTCGGCTTGGCACACAGCCAAAACCTGCATTTCACCTGGCTGGCGCTGTTCAACACCGTGCTGTGGGGAATTGTGCTGGGCTATGCATTTGTGGTGAGCGGCGACCTGTGGCTCCCGGTGGGACTGCATTTCGGATGGAACTGGGTTTTGCCCCTCTTGGGAGCGAACCTGAGCGGGTTTACAATGGGAGTTACAGGGTACGTCCTGCATTGGAAGATTGGCGCACCTTGGAGCGGAGGCGAGTATGGCCCCGAAGGCGGTTGGCTCACGACGGCAGTTGTGGTGGCGCTCTTCTTTTACCTGCAGAAGGCTCCCATCCAACAACAGGACGCATTCCTGCTACGGGAGGCTCCATGAAAGCTAAGTTTCGTGCCGCCTGCCGTCTGCTTCCTGCCGCCTTGCTTCTGTCTTCAGGATGGCTTGTCGCACCCGCTCGCGCCGACAAAAAGCTCACCGAGGACGACCGCATTGAGATCCTGCGCGGCCTGCTATCCGAATATGCCACTGTGAAAGCGCCTCTCCCGCGCTCGAAGGAGCCGCTTCCGTTCGATAGCAACGGCACGTGGGACAAACAGAAATGGATGGCAGCGGCCCAGAAAAACGGCCCAGCGGCGCGCGTGGGCGATCTGGTGCAGATTACGAAGTTGACCATTGAGGGCGACAAGATCCTCTTCGAGATCAACGGCGGAATGAAGGGCAAAGGAAGCTGGAAGGATCATATACAGATCGGCATGGGAGGCACGACCAGTCCCATATCGACGGGGCAGAATTCGAATGCTCCTGGCGGCACCAACATCGCGCTGCGATTCAACGAGCCGATTCCACCTCTGAAGGCTGCCGACATCAAGAAGATGCTGGCGCCGGTGCTGGATTTCGAGAAGGAAACGGCGACCGAGAACTACGTGGAGAAGCTGCCGGAGCCAATTCAAAATGCCATCAAGGCGAACAAAGCCATTGAAGGCATGGATCGCGAAATGGTGGTTCTGGCGCTGGGAAAACCGCGCCACAAAGAACGCAACACTGACAAAGACGGCACCGAAATCGAAGACTGGATCTACGGCGATCCACCGGGCAAGATCACGTTCGTGACGTTCGCAAATAGTAAAGTAGTCCGCATCAAGGAAGCCTACGCGGATGTGGGCGGGTCCACGGCGCCGTCGCTGCCGGTGAAGTAGCAGACACCCGCAGCAAGAGAAACCAGAAACGAGAAACGATTAAGCTAGAAGTGTATGCACATAAAAGTAGGTATCAACGGATTCGGACGCATCGGCCGCAACGTGATTCGCGCGGCCATGGATCGTCCGAACATTGAATTTGTTGCGGCCAACGATCTGACTGACACCAAGACGCTGGCGCATCTCTTAAAGTATGACTCGACTCTTGGCACCCTCCCGGGCGTTGTGAAGGCGGACGGTGATTCTATCCTGGTTAATGGGAAGCGCATCAAGATTTTTGCCATCAAGGATCCCGCCGAGCTGGATTGGAGCTCACTCGGCGCTCAGGTGGTCATCGAGTCCACTGGTAAGTTCACTGATAAAAAGGACGCGAGTAAGCATCTGCGCGGAACCGTTAAAAAGGTAGTGATTTCGGCGCCCGCGACCAACGAAGACGTAACCATCGTGCTGGGTGTCAACGACAACATGTACGACGCCGCCAAGCACCACGTAATCTCGAACGCCAGTTGCACCACCAATTGTCTGGCGCCGGTGGTGAAGGTGCTGCATGAGAAGTTCGGCATCGAGAAAGGCTCGATGACCACGATTCACAGCTACACCAACGACCAAAACGTGCTCGATTTTCCGCACAAGGATCTGCGCCGTGCGCGCGCCGCTGCCTTGAACATGATCCCCACCACCACCGGCGCCGCCAAAGCGATGGCATTAGTGATGCCGGAGATGAAGGGCAAGCTGGACGGGTTCTCCATGCGGGTTCCGACGCCGGATGTTTCGGTTGTCGATTTGGTCGTGTTGCTATCCAAGAACGCAACCACCGAAGAGGTCAATAAGGCGCTGGAAGACGCGGCCAACGGTCGGATGAAGGGCATCCTGGCGTACACCGACGACCCGATAGTGTCCACCGACATGCTGCACAATCCGGCGAGTTCCATCGTGGATTCGCTGATGACCAAGGTGTTGGCCGGCAATCTGGCGAAGGTTTTGGCCTGGTATGACAACGAGTGGGGATACTCGATGCGTGTGGTGGATTTGATCGAGTTTCTGGCCAAGCAGGGGTTGTAGGCGTCCACATCAAAAAATCGGGTACACGACTGCTTCCGGTGAAGTTTGAAGTGTTTCGGACGCTAGCCCGTAGTGTCCCCGATTTTTCATGCTACCGAACCGCGACCGTGAGAATCCGTGAAAAAATCAAAAGCACCGGTCGCTTACGCTCGCGGCTCGGAAAGAAAGTCTCATGTTCAGAGAGTGTTACCGAACGGCGACCGTGAGGGAGTCGGTGCCGTTGCCGATTTTTTCACAGCTTCTGAGGGAGTCGGTGCTTTGCGCCGATTTCGCTGAAAGATTTTCCTCCGACACGGCATTCGCTGGGTGAGGACTCATCGGGCCAATCGCGCCCGAGGTCCAAAGGAGACTCATGCAACGAATGCTTACCAGCGGTGTGCTCGCGCTCGCCACTGCCGCGATTTGCTTAGCGCAAACCCATCTGTCCGGCCCTTTCACTCACGACAACCTCACCATATTTCTGATTCACGGGGCCGACAAAAACACCAAGAGCTTGCTGACTTTGGATGAAGCCATCGATCAGCACAAAGTGGTGGTCTATGAGACCCGCAACGTCAACGAGCTGGCTGTCGAGAACGTTTCGAGTGAAGACGTGTTCATCGAATCCGGCGATATCGTCAAGGGTGGCGCGCAGGATCGCACGCTGAAAGACGATCTCATATTGCCGTCGAAATCCGGCAAGGTCAGCCTCAATTCGTTCTGCGTAGAGCATGGCCGCTGGAGCCGGCGCGGCAACGAAGCGGTGGGGACGTTTGGAGAGGCGCATCAGGCGATCGCCTCCAAGGACCTGAAAATGGCGGTGAAGATGCAGCAGGATCAACGCGAAGTGTGGGCGCGCGTAGCACAGGCTCAGGCGCAGCTCAGCAGCAACCTCCGTACGGATGTGCGCGCCGCGCCGTCACCAACCAGTTTCGCCATGACTCTGGAGGCGCCGGCTGTGCAGCGATCCATCGATGGTTTTCTGCAGGATCTGGCCGGCATCATCAACGGCAAGAACGATGTCATCGGCTATGCTTTTGCGATCGACGGCAAGTTGAACAGCGCTGACGTATACGCATCCCATGATTTATTCGGCAAACTTTGGATGAAGCTGCTGCGCGCCAGTTGCGTGGAAGCGGTGACGGCGTCCCGGGCGGGTAAAAAGTTCGAGCCGGTGCCGGCCAGCGCCGTGAAAACCGCTCTAGCTGACGCGGAATCGGGAAAAGCTTCGGCCACAAATTTGACCGATCGTACTGAGGTGGTAGTGAAAGAAACCGCCCAGAACGTGATGTTTGAAACGCGCGACCGAGGGCAGCATGACATCTGGATCCATCGGAATTACTTGACCAAATAACTCTACTCCTCAAGAGACGCCCTCGGCAGCTGGGAGAGAAATCGGCAAAACCACCGACTCCCTCACGGTCGCGGTTCGGTAACGCTCTCTAAACTTGCGACATCGGTTCCGAGCCGCGAGCGTAAGCGACCGGTGAATTCTTACGGTCGCGGTTCGGGTAACGGCCTCCAAGGGGCGAAACAAACGGAGCGTTTCGGCGTCCTATGACTTGGCGGTATGATAAGAAACCGTGCCCTGTTGCCTCCTTATTCTAGTCCTGCTCTCGCCGCGGCTGGTGCTCGCGCTGCTGTTCTTTCTTTCCACTTACCTGTCCGCCCCTTACCGCCACAATCTTCTGCTGCTGGTCCTCGGCTTTATCTTTTTGCCGCTGACCACGCTGGTATATGCCTGGATGTTTCACCAAGGCATGCCCGTGGAGGGGACCAATGTACTCTGGCTTTTGATCGCCGCGGTGCTGGATCTGGGGATGGTGGGCGGTGGCTACAAACACCACCGTTCGAATTCCTGATTAGGGGCCTGTGGTACAATCCCAGTATCCACAGCAGTGAACGACTGCTTGTAACTTACTGATTCTACAAGATTAAGCATGCTACCAGTGTAATAGCCTAAGTTTTCAACGACTTCCACGAATTCGAGCACTAGCTTCGAAAAACAGATCATCAAGAAAATCAGCTCTAACGAGGAGAATCCATGAAAAAAGCTCTTTTGGTTGGCGGACTATTGGGGTTACCGGCAGTAGTAGGTGTGAGCCACGAAGTACCTAAAGCAAATGTGGATCACGACCCCCGATTACGCCGTCTGCAGGAGTTTTTTGGCGAGCGGGATTGCCCGCTGCGGGAGGCTGCGGCCGATTTTTTGATTGCCGCGGACCGGAACGACCTGGATTGGCGGTTGCTGCCCAGCATCTCGATTATCGAATCCAGCGGAGGCAAGGACTATAGGAATAACAATGTTTTCGGTTGGGATTCCTGTCGCGAGGGTTTCGCTTCTGTTCGGGAGGGAATCCATTTTGTGGCCGGGCAGCTGGCGAATTCCAAACTGTACAAAGACAAAAGTCTGGATAACAAGCTAAGCACATACAATCCGCTTCCCGATTATCCACGGCGGGTGAAGGCTGTGATGCATGCCCTGGGGGCGGAGGGCTTGCCGCGAATTGCGAGCCTGAACTGAGCCGGCAACAGACGAAGCCGGATCTAATTTCCATCAATGAAGTGAACGCCCAGGTAGACAACGCCAAAGACGATCACCGACACCAAAACTATCAGCGTGAAGCGCAGTATCCGCTCCCGCTGGGTCAGGGCCTTGAGCTCGTCGCTTTTCATTTGCTCGTCGAGGCTCTCAAACATCGGCACCTCCTAAATTAAATGCGGTAATAAACGAGCTACGGGAATTATAACGCTGTTATTCTATTTTTGGAAAAGAAAAACGGGATAACTGTGGCGGATGCGTCTAAAGGCCCATCCGCTCCAGCTTGCGATATAGGGTTTTCCGCTCAATTCCCAGAATCTTCGCAGCCCGGCTTTTGTTGCCTCCTGTGGCTGTGAGGACGCGGCGAATCTGATCGGCTTCGGTGTCGGCTAAGGTGTCGCCCGCGATGTCGCGCGGCTCGGTAAGCTCGATGGCGTCCCGCACCGCGGCTTCGTCGATTTTGCCGTGGGGCGCTAGAATGGTCAGCCGCTCCAGCATATGCTGCAATTGGCGGACATTGCCGGGCCAACTGTAATTCTCAAGAACCTTTAGGCCGGATTCGGTGAGCTTGGCCTGCTGTTTATACCGCTCGTTATAGCGGTTGAGGAAATAATGCGCCAGCAACGGAACATCGCCGCGCCGCTCTACCAGCGGCGGTAGAACCACGCGCACCACGTTCAAGCGGTACCACAGGTCTTCGCGAAACTTGCCTTCCTCCACCATTTTCTGCAGATCGCGATTGGTGGCCGCGATCACCCGCACATCCACCTTTTTGCCGCGCGCGGAACCCAGCGGCCGGATTTCTTTTTCCTGCAGGAAGCGCAGCAGGTTGAGCTGAAAGCCGAGTTCCAGATCGCCAATCTCATCCAGGAACACGCTGCCGTTGTTGGCGGCCTCGAACACTCCCATGCGGTCGCGGTCGGCGCCCGTGTAGGCGCCTTTGAGCGCGCCGAACAGCTCACTTTCAATCAGCGATGGCGCGATGGAGCCGCAGTCTACCGGAACAAAAGGTTGACTCGCGCGCGAGCTGTTGTTGTGGACCATGCGGGCGATCATTTCCTTGCCGGTTCCGGTTTCGCCCTCTATCAAAACCGTCGCGTTGGTGGGTGCCACCAGCGAGATGGTCTTGTATATTTCGATCATTTTGGCCGAGCTGCCGATCATCTCGCTCTGCGGCAGATCGTCAACTTCGGATTCCTTCTCTTCCTCGTGGTCGGCGATGGAAGCCTCGGCGCGCTTCACGGTGTCCAGCATGCGGTCCAACTCAAACGGCTTGGCGATGTAATCGAACGCGCCGCCTTGCGTGGCTTTCATCACCGTCTCGATGGTGCCGCGCGCCGTCATCAAAATCACGGCGCATTTGGGGTTTTTCTGGCGCGCGGTGGCCAGCACGTCCAATCCGGTGCGTTCATCCAGATAAATATCCGTAATCACGATAGGATAAGCATCATCGCGTAGACGGTCCAGCGCTTCGCGCGTGGACGATACTGCATCCACGGCATAGCCCTCCAGCTCGAGGAATGTCGTAATGGTGCTTCTTACAGAATTGTCGTCTTCCACCACTAACAGGCGTTGCACGGTTAAAGCTCGGTTTCTGGTTTCTCGTTTCTAGTTCGCACAGAACCGGCAACCAGGAACTAGAAACCAGAAACCTTCTTCTAGACTGACACACTGTTGGGCTGCGACGCACGGGAGCGGGCTGGGAGAACCACCGTGAAACAGGATCCTTTGCCGGGCTGGCTGGTTACTTCCATTTTTCCGCCGTGATGCTGGACGATCTGTTCCACGATGGAAAGTCCGATGCCGGTTCCCTTTTCGCCGGACGCCTCCGCGCGCTTAGTGCGGTAGAATTTCTGGAAAATCTGGCGCAATTCCTTGGCATCCATGCCAATTCCCTGATCTTGCACGGAAAGACGTACCCGATCGCCTTCGATTCGGCACCGAACCGTGACCTCCGTGCCGGGCCCCGAGTATTTCACAGCGTTGGTCATCAGATTATAGATCGCGTATTCCATGAGTTCCCGATCGCCTTCGAGGACTCCCGCCAGCTCTCCGCTGGATACTCGGATATTTTTGCGCTCACCCAGTGGCCGCACGCGCCCGAGGCAGGCTTCCACCAGCTCCTTGGCAGTGAATTGTTCGCGTTTCAACTCCATCTGACCGTCGGAGAGGCGCTCGACATCCAGAAAAGTCTGGATCATGCGTGCCAAACGCTTTGACTCCTGGTTGATCATGTCCGTCATCTGTTTGCGCTTTTCCTCGCTGAGGTTGTAGCGGCCCATCAACTCGCTGGATCCCTGGATGGCGGTGAGCGGAGTGCGCATTTCATGAGTTACGAAATGGATGGCTTGCTGGTAGCGCTTGCGTTCCGTCTCGGAGGTGCGCAGCGCCCGCCGGACTACAAAGTGCTGATAGCTGGCGGCTGCGGCCACCGTCAGCCAGGCGCAGGCCATGGGCGCGAGGTACGGGAATACGATGCCTTGACGGAACAAAAGGAACGGCGTGATATGCGCGGCGATCAGCAGGGCTCCCGCTGACAGGTAGGCCGGCCAGCCGTTAAGCAGAACGAAGATCAGGCCCGCGAGGACGCCGGCCAGCAGGCAGAATTCGACTAATGACAGGTGAGACGCATTGACCAAAAATCGGCCGCGCTCCAAGGTCTCGAAGAGCTGGGCGTGAACTTCCACGCCCGGTATCCTGCCGGTCCCGTAGGGGGTGGCCACGCGATCGTATGTGGCCGTGTCGGAGGTCACGCCGACGAAGACCGTTTGGCCGGTGAAGCGAGCGGCCTGTTCCGGGTGATCCTTGAGCTGCTTTATAGAAATTTCGGGAGTCAGCTCCTGGGAGTAAAGAACGCGCAACGGCCGATCGGCTTCCTTCGTTCTAGCGGCTGGAATCACCTGGTTGCCAACCTGGATGTCTTCGGGAGACTCGAGGATGCGTTCCCCTCGCGCCAGACGGAACGCTTCCAGAGCCAAAGCCCAGCGCCGTTCCCGGCCCATTCGCTGTTCGAGTGGAATCTCGCGGGTGACACCGTCGTTGGAGTGTTCGTCGGCTGTATCGTGTCCAACCGCCGCCGCCCATTGCCCGAAGCGCGGAAGCGGATTCTCCCACTGCTGGCCCACCAGGTGCGCCACCAACACGAGGTTCTTGGTGGCGTGCATGGCGCGCTCCAATCGCGCATCCTTGCTTGGATCGGCTTGGTCCGCGAGAACCATGTCGATGCCAACCACTCTTGGATGTCCAGCGGCAAGCAGCTCCAGTCCCGTTGCCAACATGGTTCGATATTCGCTCTGGCTCCCCATCGCGCTGTAAGTAGCGTCGTCGATCGCCAGAATCATGCAATGCGGTTTTGTGACCGGAGGGGGGAAGAGGCGGAACATCCAATCGTACGCGGAATCGTCGATTTGTTTGGCCAGCGAGGTCGATCCGGAGACGAACCCAATCACCAGGCTGGCGGCGACGACGCCGGCGTAGCCCAGCGTCCGCTTACTTGGCAACAGCCTTTTCAATCGCGTCAGGCTCCCTGGGCAGCGCCGCGCTCAGCAGCTTGGCGCCGTTCTCCGTCACCAGTATGACGTCTTCAATGCGTACTCCGATATTTTCTTCCGGAATATAAATCCCGGGCTCGATAGTGACCACCATACCGGCTTCCAGCGGACCGTCCACGCTGGCGTCGTGAACCTGCAAGCCTACTTGATGTCCGATGCCGTGAATGAAATATTTACCCAGCGGTTCGCCATGCAAGTCTTTGCCGTGGGCGTCCATGTAATCCTTGGCGATCTTGGTCAAGCTATCGGTGGGGCCGGACAGTCGAATACCCGGCTTGGCTGCGGCGATGGCGGCATTTTGCGCGCCCAGAACAATTTCATAAATCTCGCGCTGGCGCCGGCTGAACTTGCCGCTGATGGGCGCGGTGCGCGTGATGTCGGAGGCATAACCGTCGCACTGCGCAGCCGAATCGATCACCACAACTTCGCCCTGGTCCACGCGCCGATGGTTGGCGGAATAATGCAGGACGGTGGAATTGGGACCCGATCCGACGATGGGCGCATACGATACGCCTTCGCAGCCATTCTCCAGAAAAGTGTTCACCAGTGTAGCTTCGAGCTGATATTCGTACAATCCGGACGCCATGCGTTTCCAGGCCGCGCGATGCGCTTCCAGGCTGACATCGGTAGCGTGTTGGATGGCTGCCAGCTCAGCCGCCGACTTCTTCATCCGCAATTTCGCTATCAGCGGCGCGGCATCCGAAAAATCGCGGAATGGGTAAAGCAACTTCAGCTTGTCGGTGAACGGCGTGTTCGCGAGTGCGTACACTTTTTCATTCGTGCTGAGGGCTTGGTCAAGCTCTTCTTCGAATTTTTCGATCGGGAAAACCTCTTCGAAGCCGGTGACGGCGTGGACCTCGGAATCTTCGGCCGAGGAGCGCTTGCCCATGTAATGTTCACGGCGCTCGTTGTGATGCGGCAGAAAAAGAATCTCGCGCGTGGGCGTAATCAGCAGGCGCCCGTCAGGATCGGACAAACCCGTCAGGTAGTAGAAATTCGGTTCCTGATCGACGCGGAAAACTTCGTCGCGGCCTTCCTTGCGGGCGGTGAGGAGAACGACGCCATCCAGTGATTTGCGCAGATTCGCCCGGCGCGTTCGAAATTCATCCAGCGGCATTTTGGCCGGGACGAGGGGGGCCAGTAGGAGGGCGAGGGCGAGAAATCGGTGCATATGGGAAGTTTAACCGTTTCTGGTTTCTGGTTTCTCGTTTCTGGTCCGTGTGCTACCGGCTTTCGTCTGCCAACCCCGAGCTCGTGCCGATTTTTTCACGGCTTCTAAGGGAGTCGGTGCCTTAGCGGCTTTAGAAAGGCACCGACTCCCTTACGGTCGCGGTTCGGTTGTCTTGGATAAGTTCTTCGAGTATGCGCGCGGCAGCTTCTTTCCCTCGCTCGCCTACTTCACCAACTGGACCTACGCATGCGGGACAGCCGGCGTCGCAGCCACACGAACGTAGCACTTCCATCGCGCCGGCTAGCAATTTTTGCGTCAGCTTAAACAACGGCTGGCTTTGGCCGATTCCGCCGGGGTAATTGTCATAGAGAAACAGATCCGGCTCGAAGCTTTTCGTGCCTTTTGAAATATCCTCCGTGATGGCGATACCGAGATCCCGCGGATCGCACATCAGCAGCAGAGACCCAACGGTGCGCAGCACGTTCGCGAGACCGGTTAGCCCGTTCTGTCTTTCCGTAGACGTCAGCTCCGGAAAGCGAGCCAGAAAGTCCGTGGGAAAGTGCAGCCAGAATGCCGTGGTGTGCATTTCACGCTCCGGCATGGAGAGATTTCCTGCGCCCACATTTTCGAGAGTGTAGAAGCGGATTTTTTTGAATCCCACCACCTGGGTATTCACCCGCACATCGCCGTGGGCGGCATGCGCGCCATTCACATCGGCCGATTCGAACTCCTCCAGCTCCTTCACCTGCGTGTAATCGATGGCGTCGGTAAAATAATCGCTGTCTACGCGCCGCACATAGGCTTTGCGGCCTTCATAATCGAATTTCTCCACCTGGTATTGGCGCGCTTCATGTAAATAAATCGCCTTTTCGTGCAGAGTGGCGAACGCCATGGGGAAGGAAACTTCAGCAATCACCTGGTGTTCGCCCGTAATATCCACCACTACGAAGTTGTCACTCGAGACGGCGCGCAAGCTGACCGCGTCGGCCGGATAGGTGTCGGAGGTCCAGTGCCAGCAGCCAGCCGAATGATGCAGCAGGCCCGCTTCTTCCGCCAGAAACCGGCAGATCTCTGAAGGATCGTGCGGACCGAACTTTTCCCCATCGCGAATTGGCAGCTCAAAGGCTGAGCACTTCAAGTGACTGATCAGGATCTCGAGATTATCGGCGTTGATATGCGCGTGCTCGGGCGAGCGGTCGAAGAAATATTCCGGATGCTCGACGATATATTGATCCAGAGGCGCGCTGGATGCAACCATCACAGCTAGCGAGGCGGTTTGCCTTCTTCCCGCGCGGCCGGCGCGCTGCCAAGCCGATGCGATGGAGCCGGGATAACCGGCCATCACCACGGCGTCCAAAGACCCGATGTCGATACCCAGCTCCAGAGCGTTGGTAGCGACTACTGCCCGGATTTCGCCATCGCGCAGCTTGCGCTCGATCTCGCGGCGTTCCTTCGGCAAGTAGCCGCCGCGATATCCACGCACCATGTCGCCGGGAAGCGGTCCGCGTTCAACAGCGTCGCGCAGGTATTTCAGCAGAACCTCGGTGGCTAGTCGGCTGTTGGCGAATACCAGCGTCTGCTGGTGGCGTTCGATAAATTCAGTGGCGATGCGCCGCGTCTCGGCTAGATAACTGCGGCGGATTCCGAGCTGCCGGTTCACCACCGGCGGGTTGTAGAAGACGAAATATTTCTCGCCGCTGGGCGCGCCGTTGCGATCCACCAGCTCAAATGGCGATTCCACCAGCGCCTCCGCCAACTCCTTGGGATTCGCAATGGTCGCTGAACAACAAATGAATTGCGGCTTAGATCCATAGAACTCGCAAATTCGCTTCAGCCGGCGCACCACATTCGCCAGATGGCTGCCGTACACGCCGCGATAATAGTGCAGCTCATCGATCACCACATAGCGCAGGTTCTCGAAACATTTCGCCCATTTGGTGTGATGCGGCAGGATACCGCTGTGCAGCATGTCTGGATTGGTGAGCACCACGTGGGCGCGCTCACGAATGGCGCGGCGCGCGTCTTGCGGAGTGTCGCCATCGTAGGTGAACGCGCGGATATCCGATCCCATGGCGTTCACCGCTGCCTGAAATTCGTGAAGCTGATCCTCGGCCAGGGCCTTGGTCGGAAACAGGTACAGGGCACGCGCGCCGGGATCTTCAATCAAGCGCTGGAACACCGGCAGGTTGTAGCACAGCGTTTTGCCGCTGGCGGTGGGCGTAACCACTACGACATTCTTGCCGGCGACGCAATGCTCAAAAGCTTCCGCCTGGTGCGTGTAGAGACGGGGAATGCCGCGGGATTCGAGAGCCTTGCGCAAAACCGGCGCAGCGTTCTGCGGAATATCGGCGAACTCGCCTTCGCGCGCCGGCTGATGGCGGATGGCTCGGATGGGAGAATCCGGGATTGCCGCCCATTGCTCAAAGCGAGCTACAGAGGTTTTGACGCCGGTCTGTGGCGCGACGCCGAGTCCGAGTGTGAGGTTCATGGTCTTCGCCTTTTCTTTGCCAAGCTTAGCATATCGAAAAACAGAGCCGAGACCGGAAGGAAGCGTACGAGGCGTTCGTGGTGGCGCACGCACTCTTGCGTGCAGCATCGACACTCGTGTCGATGTCCGCCCAACGCCGAGACGAGTCTCGGCGCAGCACCGAAGAGTGCGTGCGCCACAGGTGTCTTCATGACCTTTGGTGGGCAAGCAAAGCCCATGGACACTCCCTGCCGGTCGCGGTTCGGAATGAGCGCGGGCTACGTTACTCGTATCTTAGGGCGATCATCGGATCCACACTGGCGGCGCGGCGCGCGGGTAGATAGCTGGCCAGTAGAGCGACCCCTGCTAACAGCACCGCGACCAGCGCGGATGTCGCGAAGTCGGTGGGACGCACTTCGAAAAGCAGGCTGGTCAGGAGGCGTGTTAATGCTAGCGACGCGGCGAAGCCAACCGCTAAGCCGATGCCGACCAGCGCCAGACCCTGGCGCAGCACCATGGCCAGCACGTCGCTACGCTCGGCGCCGAACGCCATGCGGATACCGACTTCGCGCGTGCGCAACGTGACGGAATACGAAATCAGGCCGTAGATGCCCACCGCGGCTAAACCCAGCGCCAGGGCGCCGAAGAGAGCAATCAACAACAGTGTGAAGCTGCGTTCGGCCAGTGAGGATGCAACGTAAGTCTGCATCGGCTGAACGTGAAATACTGGCAATGTGGGATCTGCAGCGAGGAATGCCGCGCGGGCCGCTCCTTCCAGGTTGCGTGGGTCAATTGTGGTACGCGCGACCATGGAAAACAGGTACGACATGTTCTGCGCCTGCGCAATGTAAGCCTCCATGTCCGGCGCTTTGTCCAACCCATACTGCCGGATGTCGCCGACAACTCCCACGATAGTGATCCAGGGCTTCGAATCATTCCTGCCGCCCAATTGAATCTGCTTCCCGATGGGGTCCTGATTCGGGAACACCTTGCGCGCGCAACTTTCGCTGATCACAGCTACCTTCGGCGAGTTCGGGCCGTCCTGATCGGTGAACACGCGTCCGCGCTTGAGTGGAATCTTCATCACGCGAAAATAATCCGGCGAGACGGAATACGTATCCGCGCTCGGATCTTCGGATGGATTGGTGGCACGTTCCCGAATGTGGAACCCATCACGATCGAAGGAGAGTAGCGGAAGGTTGCTGGCCATGGCCACGCTTTCAACGCCGGGGGTTCGACGCAGGCGATCCATGGCCTGTTTGTCGTACGCCAACTCGGCCTCAGGTTTTTCATAGCGCGCTCCATAAGCGAAAGTTCCGAGCGTGAGTACGTTGTGCGGATCGTAGCCGGCATCCACGTTCATCAGGTTCAAGAAACTTCTTCCCAGCAGCCCGGCGCCCACCACCAGGACGAATGCAATGGCGAGCTCGGCGGCCACCAGCACATTGCGCAAACCGAATCGCGACCGGCTTTCTGTGCTCTTGCCGGAGTCCTTGAGGGCGTCGTTGAGGTCGACACGCGAGGAGCGCAACGCCGGCGCCAATCCGAATAACACTCCAGTGATCATGCTTGCGGCCAGCCCAAACAGCAACACGGCGGTGTCCATCCGGATCTCACCCACGCGTGGAATCTCTTTCGGTCCAAGCGAAGCCAGCGCGCCCGTGCCGGCCCACGCTAACGCTATTCCGACGAATCCGCCCGCGAGCGCGAGAACCAGGCTTTCGGTGATGAGCTGCCGGACAATCCTGGTGCGTCCGGCGCCCAAGGCTGCGCGCAGCGCAATCTCCTTGGTGCGGCGCGTCGCGCGAGCCAGCGTTAGATTCGCTACGTTCGCGCACGCGATCAGCAATACAAAGCCTACGGCTCCCAGCAGCACCCACAAAGCGGTGCTCACGCGGCCAACCAAATAAGTCTGCAACGGCATAAACGCGACGGTGGCGTTGGATGGATACGATGCTGGATACTGGCGCACTAAATTCGCCATGATGGTTTTCAGATCTGCATGCGCCTGGCCGGCGCTGATCCCGGGTTTCAACCTTGCGATTAAATGCAGGTGTTGGCAATCGCGGCAGGCAAAAGGTTGCGACAAATCATAACCTAGCGGCTCAAACATCTCGGGATAGCCGGGCGAGCCTGGAATTTCGAGAGTCCGGAAGCCGGCCGGCAGCACGCCTACCACAGTGAACGACGATTCGTTCAAGCGAATCACGCGTCCCAGCACGTTCGGATCGCCACCGAAGCGGCGCATCCACAGGCCGTGACTGAGAATGATCTCGAAGCGGCGATCCGGACGATCCTCTTCCGGCAAAAAGGTGCGGCCGAGATGCATCTGAATGCCCAGGGTGTCGAAGAAATCGTAGTTGACACGGAGCCCGGTGAGCAGCTCCGGCTCGCCTTGTCCCACGATAGCGGCCGTGGCATCGCGATAGAGCGACATACCTTGGAAGGAGTGGTTGAGCCTTCGCCAATCGTAGGCGGTGGCATAGCCGATAGTTTCCGGGCGCTTCTCGCCCGAATCATCTTCGCCCAAAGCCACTAGCCGTTCGGGCTGTCCATACGGAAGTTGATTCAGCAGCACCGCTTTGACCACGCTGAAGATGGCGGTGTTCGCGCCCACGCCGAGGGCGAGCGTGACGACCGCCACCATTGTGAATGCCAGATTCTTGCGCAACGTGCGCAGGCTGTAGCGAAAGTCCTGCCAGGTGGTTTGAAGTACCGGAACGCCGCGCCGCTCGCGATAGATTTCCTTGGCCGGTTCGATGCTGCCCAATTTTAGCAGCGCCTGCCGGCGAGCATCCGTAGGCGTCATGCCTCGCCTGAGATTTTCGTGGATGTGCAGCGCCAGGTGGCTTTCGATCTCATCGGAGAGGTCGCGCTCGCGCCGTTGTTTTTGGAATAGTTCGCCCAGCCGGGAGACAGAAGCTCGCACTTTTCTGAGGCTCATATTGGCTACCCATATCAGAATGTCACAGCTCCTATTGGAAAGCAATAGGCGGGCACAGTAAAAACCGAACCGCGACTGGAAAGGAGCGCTACCACGATCGCAGAACTAAGCGGGACTCTTGTGCGGCCGGGGTTGGGCAAAACTTGATATGCTTCCCCCAGTGCCCAGCATATCCAGAAGACAATTCACTATCGCGGGCCTGGCT